>CAZDBX010000066.1:0-13692 GCA_964503805.1 uncultured Lentimicrobium sp.
AGCTCGGCCAGCATTGAATTCAGCACCTGCCGGGCCGGTTCCGCTTTTAAGGACAGATTTTTTTCTGTTTCACCGATATACTTTTCAATGAAATTTTCCTCAAAATCGCTGCGCAGCCTTAATTGATAGATCGATGCCTTCAGGAATTCCGGCATATCGCCCTTCTTTTCCGTTTCCGGAATGTAGGCGTTCACCAGATCCAGAGCAGATTGCGGAAGCCCCTGAGCAACCAGGGAGTCCACCGTTTTCCAGATTCCGTTGCCCTTGCCGGTTGTCGTCATCCCCTGATCAGGTTTAGCGGTTGCGGATTGAAATGAATGAAAGAAACCCAGGGCAATGGCAGCTGCCATAACAAATAGCAGGCTGAAGGCCAGAAAAATATACTTTTTCATAAGAAGAATTTGTTATTTTCAATTCAAAGAAATTAATGAAATTTCAGTATCCCTCTGAGCGGGTAATTATTAGATGCAAGTTACGGCTTATTTCCATAAACATGGCTATTTCTTTGATGCGGCGCCGTTTCCGTTACCTGAGGTCACTTTCGAAGAAAGGGGATTTCTCAGGCCTTCGTAACTGACGAGTTCCATTTTGACAGAACCAACGATAACCGCCGATTTCACCATTACCGGAAGGCGGTTGAGGTCGTCGGTGATGTACAATTCCATGGGATAGGGCTCGCTGAATACTTCGCCTTTGATAACCATGGGCTTAAATTTCAGGCAGTTAAAAGTGCCGAGTTCGGTTTTCAGTTGTTCACGACCAAGAAAAACGATTTTGGAAACGTAGAGGGAGTCGTCGAGGAAAAAGGAGAGGGGAAAGGATTCGTTTGGCTGAACCCCTGTAATGTCAAGGGTACGTGCATAATAGAAAACGGAGAGGATGTCCTGGGTGTTTTCGGGAATCTTTTTAATTGCATTCCGGCTAATGGCAAGTCCGTTGTTCTGCCTGAAGGTAACTTCATCGTCTTTTTTGTAACCTCCTTCGCGGGTGCGGCGAATAAAATACCAGGGAATCAGTGCATCACGGTCAATAAAGGTTTCGAAACGGTCGTCGACCTTAAAGAAGAAGTTAAAAGCGCCCTTCGACTGCCCGGTGCCAATCACGTGGTAAGTTTCACGGCCGCTTTTGGTTACCGGTTTATTCTTTACTTCAAGTTTTGCTTCACCGGCAGTTACTTTACCGGTAAGCAATGAATGGTAATACACCCTGAAAGTCAGCTTTTCACCATGGCCAAAGGCGGTGTTGTCCACTTTCCGGTATGGCTGGGAATAAACCGCACCAACTGTCAGTACCATTATAGTGAAAAGAAGATACCCGGATATATTTCGCGTTTTATTCATCAGTCCTGTTTTCTGCAAAGTTTGCAAAAAGTGTTCCAAAACGGGGGATTGCCTTTTGTTTAACAAATAAACGGGATCAATGTTACTTATAAAAAGGATAATCGGGTGTAAACAGAATTACACAAAAACCTCTGCTCTGTCAGCAGATGGGACCTTGAAGTAATCCTGTCGGGAATGTACAGGTGGATGATTGGTTATACGGACATGGCGGGGTGCGGAGGGTAAAAATCCTGTTACACCACAACATTCATAATTTTTCCCGGCACCACGATGATCTTCCTGAGCGGCTTTTCTTTAAGCCATTTGGCCGATTCGGGTGCGGATGATACAGCTTTTTCTATTTCGGGAACCGGAAGACCCATCGGCAGTTCAGGCTTGAAATGGACCTTTGCCGGAAGCAATATACGCCGGTTAATTTTAGTCTGAGTTCCTGGCATTATTTGCCGTTACACGGCAGATATAAATTGTATCTATGGGTTTTAATGTGAGGCTCCAGGGGGCGATTTTCATCGAAGAAGAATAGAGACTGCCAAAATTGTTACCGGAGAAAAAGGTCAGCGGACAGAATTCTTCATAATACTTTCCGGTTATTTCCAGGGTAAGGTTTTTACTGAAATCCTGCCTCGGTATATTGGCCGGATAGATGAATACATCGCCTGGCCTGACTTCAGGAGTTCCTGTTTCATACTGTTTTAATCCGTAACTTGTTGTGTACCACTGCCAGCCCCAGTGGCCGGCTGTCCAAACGCCGGTAGGTTGCAGTGCTGCAGATTTCTCCGCCATTCTTCTGTAAAATCCCGCGTAAGTATAATCTGATACTCCAAGCATAAGACCCATGAAAACAGTTGCTGCCAGCGAAAGCCGGTTGATTGCTTTCCCTGAATTTTCAAATATCCCGGATGAGAAAAGCAAAATAAAAGGAAGTATCAGCAGAATGTGCCTGGTTGCCATAAAAGGGGCAAACAGTATCATAAAAGAAGCCAGTGCAGCGGCAAAAAGGAATATGATAAATGCTCCGGTACTGATATACTGCTGAAGCCCGTTTTTCCGGGATTCTGTCAGGAATTTTCTGATAAGCACGGTAAAAACAATCAGCCCGTTCAGGACAAACAATACATTGAACAGATCGCTTAAACCTGATTCGGGGACAAAACCTGCGGCAAAAGCAATGACCAGCAGGAGAAACAGAGAAATTAAGGCAAATATGCCGGTTTGCACGAATGGCCTCTTCAGGCAGCCGTAAACCATAGCAGCCGAAAAAAATGCCATTGAGCCGGTGGCAGCCAGAAAAGACCATAAGCGATTGATGTGCAGCCCGCTTCTGGGTCTGTCAAGAAAATGAACAGAACCATATTCCATGAAATTCCACACCGACCAGAGGGAAAGCATGCCCAAAGGGATCAGCAGCACCACCAGGTATTTGTATTCCCGCCGGATGATAATCACCAGCGTTAGCACGACAAGCAGGGGTAAGACGGAATATTTTATCAGCAATCCAATACCCATAAAAAGTGCGGAAAGGCCATATCCGAAGCCTTTACTATCTCCTTCTGCCCTGACCAGAAAAAGTGCGGCCGCCAGCACCATCACCAGCAAAGGGACATCGGTCATCAGGTTCTGATTTACTACCAACGCCGGATTCAATGCAAACAACACCAACAGGAGGCTTCCATTTTTAAGCCTCAGCCTATCTGTTAATTTTCTGAACAGAAGCAAGGCCAGCAAGGTAAATGCCGACATAAACAGGTGTAATGCTGTTTCGCCGGTACCCAACAGTGAAATCGCCAGGGCAAGCAGGTAGAAAAACAGCGGAGGCTGGTTGTGGGTGTATAGCGGGGTTGGATAATCCTGCCAGTTGATGTTACCCGACATGGGAGCAGCAGGGTGTTCCCTGATCCACAACGCGGCTTCCAGGTGAAAGGTGTCGTCGATGTGATAGGCCTTGCTGATGTTTATAGCCGTTAATACCACCCACAACAGGAGTATCAGGTAGTTACGGTTACTGCTGTCAGTTACCGGATGATTTTCGGGCAAATCAGACATCTGGTTTATGACTAAGGTTCACTATTTAAGCCTGATACTGAGCGGATCATGTTCTTTACGGTCCTCTTCCTGCCAGTCGGCGAATATTTCAGATCACCACATTCACGATTTTCCCCGGCACCACGATAATCTTCCTGGGCGGCTTTCCTTCAAGCCATTTGGCCGATTCCGGCGCAGATATTACGGCATTTTCTATTTCGGAAACCGGAAGTCCCAGGGGGAGCTCCAGGAGAAAACGCATCTTACCATTGAACGAAACAGGGTATTTGAACGTGTTTTCGACGGTAAAATTTTCATTGTAAACAGGGAAAACTGCCGAGGTAACACTCCCGGTATTGCCCAGCAAACTCCATAATTCTTCGGCAATGTGAGGGGCATAGGGCGATATCAGTACGGTAAGTTCGCTCAGGATGCTTCTGTTGCTGCATTTGAGGTCGGTAAGCTCATTCACACAAATCATAAACGAACTCACCGCGGTGTTGAACGAAAACCGTTCAATATCATCCTGCACTTTTTTAATTGTCTTATGAAGTACTTTCAGTTCTGCAGCCGATGGGGCGCCTTCGCTGACGTTAAAGTTGTTGTCGTAATCGTGGTAGAGCTTCCAGAGTTTACGCATAAACCTGAAAACGCCTTCAATGCCGTTGGTATCCCAGGGCTTCGACTGCTCCAGCGGGCCCAGGAACATTTCGTACAAACGCAGGGTATCGGCACCGTAACGCTCGATCAGGTCATCGGGATTTTGTACGTTGTACTTCGATTTCGACATCTTCTCCACTTCCCAGCCGCAAATGTATCTCCCGTCTTCAAGCACAAAATCAGCGCCTTCGAACTGGGGTTGCCAGCGGATAAATGCTTCTATGTCGAGCACGTCGTTGTGCACTATGTTTACATCTACATGGATAGCCTGAACGTCATAGTCTTTTTTCAGGTTGTAGCTTACAAACTTATTGGTACCCGTTACCCTGTAAACAAAATTGGAACGCCCCTGGATCATTCCCTGGTTGATGAGCTTTTTAAACGGCTCATCTTCAATAGCAAGACCAATGTCAAACAGGAACTTATTCCAGAAACGCGCGTAAATCAGGTGGCCGGTGGCATGTTCGGCCCCTCCCATGTAAAGATCCACGCTTTTCCAGTACCCGTTGGCTTCTTTTGAAAAGTATTCCCGATCATTGCGGGGGTCCATATAGCGGAGATAGTAACCGCTGGATCCGGCAAAACCGGGCATGGTATTGGTTTCCAGCGGATAACCCTGGCTGCTTACCCAGTTTTTAGCCCTCGCAAGCGGTGGTTCGCCTGTTTCGGTAGGGAGGTAGGCATCCACTTCCGGCAATTCGAGCGGCAGTTCTTCTTCGCTGAGGGTGTAGGGCATGCCGTCTTTGTAGTAAACCGGGAATGGCTCTCCCCAGTAGCGCTGCCGGCTGAAAATGGCATCGCGCAGCCGGAAATTTACTTTTCCGTACCCTATGCCCAGTTCTTCAATTTTCCGGATGGTGGTGGTGATGGCTTCCTTTACTTCAAGACCGGTGATGAAGCCGCTGTTGATCATTACCCCCTCTTTGGAGTCGTAGGAATCTTCCCATTCCGACGGATCGACCGGAATTTCTCCCTGACGGGAAACCACCTGCCGGACGGGCAATCCGAAATGCCGTGCAAAGGCAAAGTCGCGGCTGTCGTGGCCCGGCACTGCCATAATGGCCCCTGTTCCGTAGCCCATCAGCACGTAATCGGCCACCCAGATGGGAATTTCCTCTCCGTTAAGGGGGTTAACGGCATAGGCGCCGGTAAATTCACCGGTAACTTTTTTCACCTCGGTCATGCGTTCGCGTTCGCTGCGGTTTTTGGCCCATTGCACATATTCTTCCACCCTGGCGCGGCATCCGGGAGTTGAGATGGCTTCAACAAACGGATGCTCCGGGGCAAGTACCATAAACGTGACCCCGAACATGGTATCCGCCCGGGTGGTGAATATTTCCAGTTTCTGATCGAATCCTTTGATGGCAAACTCCGCTGAGCAGCCTTCCGAACGTCCGATCCAGTTGCGCTGTATCTCTCTGAGTGATTCCGGCCAGTCGATGTGGTCGAGGCCGTTGAGCAGGCGGTCGGCATAGGCCGTGATGCGCAGCAGCCATTGTTTCATGGTTTTGCGTTCAACCGGGTGACCCCCGCGCACCGAAAAACCGTCGCTTACCTCGTCGTTGGCCAGCACCGTACCCAGGGCGGGACACCAGTTAACCATGGTGTCGGCCAGATACGCCAGGCGGTAATTCATCAGCACCTGCTGCTGCTGTTGTTCATTCATCGAAAGCCACTCAGCAGCAGTAAATACCGGGGTATCGCTACATGCCGCCTCAATCCCCGCATTTCCGGATTTTTCGAATGCGGCAATCAGGGCGCTGACAGGCTCCGCTTTATTTGTGGTTTTGTTATACCATGAGTGAAAAAGCTGTACAAAGGTCCACTGGGTCCATTTGTAATAAGCCGGATCGCTGGTACGCACCTCGCGGTCCCAGTCGTAAGAGAAACCGATTTTATCGAGCTGCTCGCGATAGCGGGAAATATTCTTTTCCGTTGTTACGGCAGGATGTGTGCCGGTTTGTATGGCATATTGCTCAGCCGGAAGCCCGTATGCATCGTAACCCATGGGATGCAGTACGTTAAAGCCCTTCAGCCGTTTGTAACGCGCATAAATATCGGAGGCAATGTATCCCAGCGGATGCCCTACATGCAGCCCGGCACCCGAAGGGTAGGGAAACATGTCGAGTACATAATATTTTGGTTTACTGTGGTCAATATCAGTTTTGTAAGTCTTGTTTTCAGCCCAGAATTGCTGCCACTTTTTTTCTATTTCCCTGAAGTTGTAATCCATTGTTCACTTTCTTTTTAAGGGTGCAAAGGTAGGAAGAATATGGCATTCAATTTTTGCGGGAAGAAAGTCCCGTTTTATAGTCCTGGTCCCTTTGCGTTGTTCATTAAATGATTCGTTGTTTTTGATGATCCCGATCGCCTTCGGGACACCGAAACGTCTGATAGTACCAAAGTTTTTTAAAAATTTTGGTGCCCGGTTAACCCGGGGGAGGGATCTTTTCCGCATTTCGTCAACCCTGATTAAACAGGACAGAACAGATTTTTTTTCTACCTTCGCAGCATAAACCTGCTTATGTCGCGCCACGAAGATAAACTCAGCCGCAGGCGGTTGCAAACCTCCACCGCCACTACCATCATCAGCATCTCCCTGGTGCTGTTTATGCTTGGCCTGCTTGGTCTTATCGTGCTGCATGCACAAAAACTCTCCGATTATGTCAGGGAGAACATCGGTTTCTCGGTAATCATCAAGGAAGAGGTAAAAGAGGCCGGCATTATTGAGTTCCAGAAAAAACTGGATCTTGAAGATTTTGTGAAATCCACTGAGTACATTACCCGCGAAAAAGCCGCCGAAGACCTGACCAAAGAGCTGGGCGAAGATTTTGTGGATTTCCTGGGATATAACCCGCTCCTGGCTTCGATCGACATCCGGCTGAAGGCGGATTACGCCAACAACGACAGCCTGAAGATGCTCGAAAACCGGCTGATTGCCAATCCCATCGTGAAGGAGGTTTTCTACCATAAATCATTGGTTGAGCTGGTAAATCAGAATATCCGCAGGATCAGTATTGTAATTCTTGCCTTTACAGCTGTACTCCTGTTGATTTCCGTCGCGCTGATCAACAACACCATCCGCCTGAGCGTGTACAGCAAGCGGTTTATCATCCGGAGCATGCAACTGGTGGGCGCCACGCAGCGCTTTATCCGCAAGCCGTTCCTGCTGAAGAGCCTGCTGCACGGGTTTCTGAGCGCCCTGATCGCCATTGTGCTGCTGGGCGTTGTACTGTATTTCTCGCGCAGGGCACTGCCCGAACTGGTTGACCTGCAGGATATCGATATGTTTCTTTCGCTGTTTGGCATTGTAACGGCGCTGGGCTTGCTGATAACGGGAGCCTCCACCTTTTTTGCCGTGCGGAAATTTCTGCGCATCAGTCAGGACCGGCTTTATTAGAGAGAGCCTGTTGAAAACACCGTTGCAGATGAAGTTTTCGGCATGTGTTGAAAATTATAAATGTTAATCACAGAGTTCAAAAATCAGGAACGATGAATATAAAGAAATCAGATAAGGAAGTTGCCCCCAGAAAAGCACCCGCCACGGGCGATAAAGCCATGCAATTTGCCTTTGGCCGTGAAAATTACCGCCTGATGCTGATCGGGCTGGCAGTGATTGCCCTGGGATTTATCCTGATGGTGGGCGGAGGGTCTGACGATCCTTATGTGTTCAACGAAGGCATGTTTAATTTCCGGAGGCTAACCCTGGCTCCGCTGCTGATACTGGCCGGGTATGTGATTGAAATTTTCGCGATTATGAAAAAACCGCGCGACTAAGCAATGACAGTTATCGAGGCCATCATCATTGCGATTGTCGAAGGAATTACCGAGTTCCTTCCCGTCTCTTCCACAGGCCACATGATCATTACCCAGGAGTTGCTGGGGATGGAGATCGATGATTTCGTAAAAGCTTTTACCGTTAATATTCAGTTCGGGGCCATCCTCTCGGTGGTCGTGCTTTACTGGAAGCGGTTTTTCCAGAGTCTGCAGTTTTACTATAAACTCTTCGTTGCCTTTATTCCGGCCGCCGTTATTGGTTTCCTGGCCGGTGACTTTATCGACTCCATGCTCGAAAGCGTGGTGGTGGTGGCCGTTATGCTGGTGCTGGGAGGCGTTGTACTTGTTTTTGTTGACAAGTGGTTCAATAAGCCGGCTGCCGATCAGACCGTTACTTATCCGACGGCATTCAAAATCGGACTTTTTCAGTGCATCGCCATGATTCCCGGTGTTTCGCGTTCGGCGGCAACCATTATCGGGGGTATGACCCAGAAACTCGACCGCAAAACCGCCGCCGAATTTTCATTTTTCCTGGCCGTGCCCACCATGTTTGCCGCGGCAGGGTATAAACTGATGCAGAATTACCAGACCATTACCGCGGAAAATATCGATATCCTGCTTATCGGGAATGCCGTAGCTTTTGTTGTGGCAATGATTGCCATCAAATCTTTTATCAGTTTTCTTACAAAGTATGGTTTCAGGGTATTCGGATATTACCGCATTTTGGTGGGACTGGCAATTCTGATTATGATTGCCCTCGGTTACGATTTAAATATTGCCTGATGGACTATCGTTTCGAAGAAGGGGAAGTCCTGCTGATCAATAAACCGCTGAAATGGTCATCGTTTGATGTAATCAACCGTTTCCGGTATTTTCTGCGCAAACAGTGTGGCATTCACAAAATAAAAGTGGGACATGCCGGCACCCTCGATCCGTTGGCCGACGGACTGCTGATCGTTTGTACGGGCAGGTTTACCAAACGCATCGAAGAATTTCAGGGACAGGAAAAGGAGTACACCGGCACCTTCAGGCTGGGCGCTACCACCTCTTCATTCGACCTGGAGCATGAACCGGACCAGACCTTTGAAACAGACCATATTACCCCGGAAATGATCCGGCGGGCTGCAGCAAGCCTGACCGGCGATATCTCGCAGGTGCCTCCCGTGTTTTCAGCCATCAAAATCGGGGGGAAAAGAGCATACAAATTCGCGCGGAAAGATAAAGATCCTGAGTTGTCAGCCCGCCCGGTAAATATCCGTGAATTTGAAATTACCCGTATTCAGATGCCGGAGGTTGATTTCCGGATCAGTTGCAGCAAAGGCACCTATATCCGTTCCATTGCCCGCGATTTTGGCCTGGCACTAAATAGCGGGGCCCACCTCACTGCCCTCCGGCGAACCCGCATCGGAGAGTTTTTAATTAAAGATGCCTGGGAGCTCGAAGACCTGATGGCGCATATCAGAAAGGCTTATGGAACCACATCCGGAAACGGGGATGATGAAAAACAGGAAGGGATGTAACATTTTCAGCCGTATGCATCCTGAGCTCTACTGCCGTCAGGTAATCGGAACCGGATACTCCGGCAGCAAACCATAGCCGGATGCCTGCTCAGAAACTTTTAAACCCGATAATTTCCCTTACCTCGCGGATGGTTTGTCCGGCACTGGCATGCGCTTTTTCTTTACCCATATTTACCACCCTGCGCAGGTAGTTGTTGTCAGCGGCGAGTTCGCGCATCTTTTCACGGAAAGGCTCTGTAAAGGCGATGGCATCTTCGGCCAGTTGTTTTTTCATATCGCCGTACCGGATGCGGCATTCGTTGTATGCCTCCTCGAAATGCGCGAGGGTTTCGGGCGCTGAGAGCGCTTTCATCAGGGCGAAGATGTTTTCGATGGCCTGAGGTTTGGGCTGGTTGGGCTCGGTGGGGCCGCTGTCGGTAACGGCTTT
Source organism: uncultured Lentimicrobium sp. (assembly GCA_964503805.1). Classification (GTDB taxonomy): domain Bacteria; phylum Bacteroidota; class Bacteroidia; order Bacteroidales; family Lentimicrobiaceae; genus Lentimicrobium. The sequence continues at coordinate 9,747 of CAZDBX010000066.1, forward strand.
CATAATCTTTTTGCGAATAACGGCCGGCTCGTCGTTCAGAAAGATGGCATTGCCTTCGCCTTCCGACTTGCCCATTTTGGTGCTGCCGTCGAGGCCGGGGATTTTTATCAGCTGCTCGCCGAAGTTATAGGCCACCGGCTCGGGGAAATAATCCACCTTGTACAGGCGGTTAAAACGGTTGGCAAAGGTACGGGTCATCTCGAGGTGCTGTTCCTGGTCTTTGCCTACGGGCACCTTGTGCGCTTTGTGGATGATGATGTCGGCGGCCATCAGCGTCGGGTAGGTCAGCAATCCGGCATTGATGTTGTCGGGTTGTGAGCGGGCTTTGTCCTTGAAGGAGGTCACACGCTCCAGCTCGCCCAGGTAGGCGTTCATATTGAGGAACAGATAGAGTTCGGCGGTTTCGGGCAGGTCGCTCTGCAGGTATAGGGTCGCCTTTTCGGGATCGAGCCCGGCAGCCAGGTAGTCAATCAGCACACTTTTTACATTGCCATGCAGGTCGGCAGGGGTAGGGTGGGTGGTAAGAGAGTGGTAATCAGCAATAAAGAAATAGCAGTTATTTTCATTCTGCATTTTGATAAAATTCTTCAGTGCCCCGAAATAATTACCGAGGTGAAGGTTTCCTGTGGGCCTGATGCCGCTGACAACTGTATCCATAACAATGTTTGGGTAAAAAAAAATCCGGACTTTTATCGCTGAAAGCCCGGTACAAAAATACTGCGAAAATCTTTAGGAAACTGCTTTTATACAGATAACGGGCAGTTGCTTACATTTTTATCTCGTCATCCACCTTGTTGAAGAAATGATATTCCAGGAAATGGTAAGATGGCATCGGGGAGAGCCTGATCCACCGTTTGAATTTGAAATACCATTTCATGCGGATGGACGGGAATCCATGCACCAGGTAAGCATAGACAAAGGGGTGGAGGTTTATTTTAATGTAAGGTTCATTCTGGTCGTGGATCAGGTAGCGGATGTTATTTTCTATCTGATCGATGTGAATGATGCTGGGTTTGATTTCGCCGGTTCCGCCGCAGGCCGGGCATTTCTCGAGGATCTGCACATTCATTTCGGGCCTTACGCGCTGACGTGTGATCTGCACCAGGCCGAATTTGCTGGGTGGTAGAATGGTATGCTTGGCATGGTCTTTTGCCATTTCCTCTTTCAGCTTCTGGTAAAGCTTGCGGCGGTTGCCCCCTTCGTGCATATCAATAAAGTCCACCACAATGATTCCGCCCATATCGCGCAGACGCAACTGACGGGCAATTTCGGCAGCCGCTTCGAGGTTAACAGCCAGGGCGTTCATCTCCTGCGAGATCTCCGAATTTACCCGGTGGCCGCTGTTTACGTCGATTACATGCAGGGCTTCGGTATGCTCAATAATGAGGTAAACCCCGCTTTTAATGGTGATGATTTTCCCGAAGGAATTCTTGATCTGTTTGTCGATGCCAAAGTGCTCGAAAATGGGCACTTTGCCTTTGAAGAGCTTTACGATCTCCACCTTATCGGGCGCAATGGTCTTTATGTACGCCTTAATTTCTTCATAGATGCCTGCATCGTTAACATGGATATTGTTAAACGACTCGTTCAGCAGGTCGCGGAGGATGGCGGTGGTGCGGTCTATCTCGCTCAGGATGCGCTGGGGCGCTTTGGCACCCGGCAGTTTGGCGATCACGGCATCCCATTTGGCGGTGAGGTTGCGCAGATCGGCATCGAGGTCGGCCACCTTTTTGTTTTCGGCTACCGTGCGGATAATTACCCCGAAGTTTTTGGGCTTAATGCTGGTAATGAGTCGCTTGAGCCTGTTGCGCTCTTCCACGCTTTTGATTTTCTGCGAAACGGAAACCCTTGTGGAGAAAGGCACCAGCACCAGATAACGGCCGGCAAATGAAATTTCCGACGAAACCCTGGGCCCCTTGGTGGAGATGGGTTCCTTGGCGATCTGTATCAGTACCTGCTGGTTCTGGGTAAGTACCGAAGTGATCTTGCCGGTTTTTTCAATATCCGGCTCCGGCTCCATATCAGCAATGGTGGGGGTCTCGGGCTTTCCGGTAAGGGTCAACTTCAGTAGTTTATTCAGTGAATTGACCTGTGGACCAAGGTCAAGATAATGGAGAAAAGCGTCTTTTTCGTAGCCTACATCAACAAAAGCAGCATTCAGCCCGGGCATGATCTTCTTGACCCTGCCGAGATAAATATCACCTACCGAAAAATTATTATTACTTTTTTCCTTGTTGAGTTCGACGAGGTCTTTGTCTTCAAGCAAAGCAATGTTCACTTCCGAAAGACCGACATCGATAATCAGTTCCTTATTCAAAATCCTGATTTTTAAGATGTAGTAAGGGCTGCAAATGGTTATAACTGTTTAACCCCCGGGTTTAACAGTAAACCTGACAGTAGCAGGAATTTTTCCACTACATGCCCCCGATGGTAAAAAACATGGGGGCATGCAGTGGTTTTCCCAAATCAAGAAAACTTATTTCTTTTTATGTCTGTTCTTGCGCAAGCGTTTTTTCCGCTTGTGCGTTGCCATTTTATGTCTTTTTCTTTTTTTTCCGCTGGGCATGATAAATTGATTTTAAAAGATGAACAACAGCTTATTTTACCTTGTTCTTAACTTCGTTGACGAAGGTCTTGGCAGGTTTAAAAGCGGGAATATTGTGAGCCGGGATGATGATCGTGGTATTCTTTGAAATGTTACGACCGGTTTTTTCAGCCCTTCTCTTTGTAGTGAAGCTGCCAAAGCCCCTGAGGTAAACGTTTTCACCATTGGCCAGTGAATTTTTCACTGCATCCATGAAAGCCTCAACAGTTTGCTGTACAGCAACCTTTTCAATATTGGTCTTACTAGCAATTTCAGCTACAATCTCTGCTTTTGTCATGTTGATTGAGTTTTTTAAAGATTTGAGAATAAATTTTTTAACGGGCTGCAAATATAAAGGTTTTTGAAACAAAACGAAAAAAATGCAGTTTTTTTAGGGGCAATTGCCTCAATTTAAGATATTTTCAGCAAAATGAACGATTTTCAGCGGAAGTTAATCCAATGGTACAATTTAAATAAAAGGGATTTGCCCTGGCGGCAAACGCGTGACCCTTACCGGATATGGGTTTCAGAAATTATCCTTCAGCAAACCCGTGTCGATCAGGGGCTTGCTTATTACGAGCGCTTCGTTGCCCGTTTCCCTGATGTGAGGCAACTTGCTGAAGCCGATGAACAGGAGGTGCTTTCAGTGTGGAAAGGCCTGGGCTATTACAGCCGCGCCCGCAATATGCACCATACCGCCCGCAGTGTTGTTCAGGAACACGCGGGGGTATTTCCGGGTTCCTATCATCAGCTGCTCAGGCTGAAAGGCATCGGGAAGTATACCGCCGCGGCCATCGCCTCCATTTTCAGCCACGAGCCGGTCCCCGTGGTGGACGGGAATGTGGTCAGGGTGTTTTCACGGTTATTCGGCTTTGATGCGGCAGCAGGCACAACAGCCTCATTTAACAAGGTATGGGAGCGTTCCTCGGCGCTGATCGACAGGGATGATCCCGGCACCTACAATCAGGCCGTGATGGAATTCGGGGCGCTCTGCTGCAAACCCGCCAATCCCGGTTGTGGACAGTGTATCTTCCGGAACGACTGCTTTGCCTTTGGCAATCAGATGGTTGATAAGCTGCCTGTGAAGAAGAAGGAGCTCACAAAGCGGGAGCGCTGGTTCACGTATCTTTATGTTCCCGTTGGCGGCGGTAAGGTGCTGATGCAGCAACGCCCGCAGGGGGATATCTGGCAGAATCTCTGGGAACTGCCGCTGATTGAAGCCGATCGCCTGCTTGGCCCGGCGGAAGTGAGTGCCCATCCGGCCGTAAATCAAGGCGGGGAGCGGGCGGAAATAATAGCGATAAATCCGAAAGATTACCGGCATATCCTTACCCATCAGATCATCCATGCGCGTTTTTATGA
>CAZDBX010000067.1:0-13642 GCA_964503805.1 uncultured Lentimicrobium sp.
CAACAGGTATTATAAACGAACTGACCTAACAAGTCTTCTTCCGACTTGTTAGGTCTTCTTTATTATTTAAAGTATTTAGTCTGGTATGGACGGAGTTTCCGTCACAGTTGGTAAGTGGGATGGGCACGGACGAGGACGTCTGCGCTAACCGGGGTGGGATAGGCACGGACGAGGACGTCCGCGCCAACCGTGGGACAGGCACGGACGAGGACGTCCGCGCTAACCAGGTTTAATTGTTTTTATGCTTATCCGGATTATGGCAGCAGGTTTCGGGGGTGCAGGTTTCGGGTTTTTCAACTACCAGCACAACACTGAAAATTCCCTTGTCGCTGTCGAGATCGTTGTAGGCATCAATTTCTTCCGGGCTCAGGTATTTTCCGAGCATCTCGTCGGGCAGCCGCACCTTGTTCACTTCCACAATACCGCCTTCGGTGAATCCGGTTTTCCGGAAGTAGTTCATAAAAATATCCACCTTTTCAGCCCCTGCAATGCATCCGGCAAATGCGGAAGCCTCCTTCCTGAGCCCGTCAGGGATTTCTTCAAGGATTACAAAGTCTGAAACGCAGACTACCCCGTTATGCTTTACGATGCGGTACATCTCATCAGCTACGCGCTGTTTGTTCTGCTGAAGGTTGAACACACAGGTGGCATAAATAATATCGGCTGTTTCATCGGCAACCGGGGCATCTTCAATGTTTCCATACCTGAATTCCACATTGTTGATACCCGATTGATCGAGCAGGCGCTGGGCTGCCCTGATGTTTTCAGGCGAATGGTCTATGCCGGTTACTTTACCGCTGACACCTGTAAGTCGGGCCATGATCATTGCATCGTTGCCGGTGCCAGACCCGAACTCCACGATGCGGTCGCCCTGCTGAATTACCTGAAACCTGGCCGGAACATCAGTATCTGTGTCAGGTAGTTCTGCCGGTCCCGAATGACATCCGCAACCGCCGGACCCGCAGTTGCAGGCAGCATTTGCTATCTTTTCAGTTTCAGGGGATATGTTGATTGCTGTTTCCATAATTAATTTTCTAGGAATTTTATGTTCAGATTTTATGAACAACAAGCATGCTGCCGGTTGGTTTGATTGATGCAATACATTTAATTGTTTGTAATAGGATAATTTTTGACACTGCCTGATCTTGAGAAGAATCTATAACTATCAGATAAACATGATCATACAAGCGAATCATCTCAATACCCTGTTGGTTAGTTATGTTAATATTTACATATAATTTCCTGAATAATTGTATTTTCACGGCCTCAAAACTCCCTGCCCGGATGAAACGACCGACAGTATTCCTTCTTTTTCTGATTCTAGCCATTTCTGAGGCTTATGCCCAGCCCTTTGTAAGTATCAGCTCCGGTCTGCCCGGTATTGGCCGTGGTGCAGTAGCTTTTGCCGACTTCGACAACGACGGCGACCTGGACCTGCTACTCTGCGGTCAGGACAACAGCTACAGCCCGATTGCGGCAGTTTACCGTAACGATGCCGGACAATTTGTTGCGGTGGAGAGCGGTATTGCGCCCCTGGAGAACTGTGCCCTGGCTGTTGCCGACTTCGATCTTGACGGTTTGATGGATGTGGTAATCACCGGTGTTGATTTTGCCGGAAGCAAAACCCTGCTATACCGGAATACGGGTAATCTGCAGTTCGAGCTGGTTCCGGCCGGTTTCTACAACGCCGGTGCCGGTGGTGACGTAGCATGGGCCGACTACAATAACGACGGGTATCCTGATCTGGTTATTTCGGGCAATTGGCAAACCCACCTGTATGCCAACAACGGGGATGGCACCTTCAGCCCCGACGCAGCCGGCCTGGTGGGCATGAACACCCCGGCACTGGCCTGGGGCGACTTCGACAACGATGGCGATCCTGACCTGCTGATGTCGGGGGATGCCGGTTCGGTTGGCGAAGTTTACATTTACATCAATCAGGATGGGGGATTTTCCCGTCTTGAAGCAGAAATTGAAGGCGCCGTTGGCGGAGATGCCCGATGGGGTGACGCCGACAACGACGGCAACCTCGATATTCTGATTACAGGCAAGGACGCTTCGCTGACACCGGTTTCGTATGTTTACCGGAATAACGGCGACAACACCTTCGGTTTCGCCAATGCCGGCCTGGTCGGTACGGCACTGGGTCCTGCCGACTGGATCGATTATGATAATGACGGGGACCTGGATATAATGGTAGCCGGACAAAACGCCGGATGTGGCAATGCCGCCACACGCCTTTATGAAAACAACGGTGCCGGAAGCTTTTATGAATTTCCAGCCGGACTCGCTTACGCCGAAAGGGCCGCCTCCGCCTGGGGCGATTTTGATAACGACGGGGATTACGACCTGGTATTAACGGGGATTTCGACCGGTCACACCATCCGGTTTTACCGCAACGACCTGATCTCCGGAAGTTTTCAGTCCAATACTCCGCCCTCAATTCCCGGTAATCTTTACACTTATGTGTCGGGCGATTATGCGGTTATCAGCTGGGCCCGCTCCACCGACGCGCAAAGCCCGCAAAACAGCATAACGTATAATGTGATGATGGGAACTTCCCCGGGAAGCATTGATGTGATCTCTCCCCTGTCCGATCCTGCCAGCGGCCGCCGCCACATGGCGGCCACCGGTAATGCCGGACAAAACGATTTTATGGTATTTCGCAATCTCCTGGCCGGTACTTATTATTTCAGGGTTCAGGCCATTGATCAGGCTTATGCAGGTTCGGAGTTTTCGGAAGAGGAAAGCTTTACGGTGTTGCCTACAGGCATTGCCGGATCTGCAAAAAGGGGACTGAAGGTCTTTTTCTCCGGCGATCGGCTGCACATCGAACGGGCGGAAGTGGGAGCCGCCGTTGCCGATGTCTTCTGCCTGTCGGGACAGCTGGCCGCTTCTGTGATTATTGACGGTAATTCAACCGTTGTTACATTACCTGCATTAAATTCCGGAATTTATTTCATCAGGATTACCGGAGATAACTCAATCGTTACGGGCAAAGCTGCTAAAAACTAGTTTTTTTCTTACTATCGGTTATACATACACTTTCCGGAGATATAACCGTTTGAGTCCTGAGCCCGGCACATTCAGCAAAATGGCAAAAAGAATGCCAACCGTTGACAAGACAGTAGTGCTTATCAACGGTTGGCAGTAGTTATTAAGGGGCAAATCTATGCGAGTTCCCCTTCGCTGAAAAATTTGTAGAAGTAAGGAATTGTTTCTATGCCCTTATAGAAGTTGAACAGCGGGTAATTCTCGTTCGGTGAATGAATGGCATCCGACTCAAGTCCGAAGCCCATCAGGATGGATTTGATTCCCAGCACGCGCTCAAAAGTGGAGATGATGGGGATACTCCCGCCGCTGCGGACAGGCACCGGCTTTTTACCGAAGGTGGTTTCATAGGCTTTGCTGGCGGCCTGATAGGCTTTGGTATCGGTGGGCGAAACATAGCCCTGTCCGCCGTGCAGGTTGGTGACTTTCACCTTTACGTAGGGAGGCGCAATTTTCACGAAATGTTCCTCGAATAATTTTGAAATCTCTTCATGATCCTGGTGTGGAACCAGACGCATGGATATTTTGGCATAGGCTTTCGACGGCAGCACGGTTTTGGCGCCTTCTCCGGTATAGCCACCCCAGATGCCGCACACATCAAGGGTTGGCCGGATGCCTGTACGCTCCATGGTGGTGTAGCCCTTTTCGCCGCATACTTCAGCGATGTCGATGGCTTTCTTGTATTCCTCAAGGTTGAACGGGGCTTTGGCCATTTCAGCGCGCTCTTCAGCCGTCAGTTCAAGCACTTTATCGTAGAATCCCGGGATGGTGATGTGGTGGTTTTCATCCGTCAGCGAAGCGATCATTTTTGAAAGGATATTGATCGGGTTGGCTACGGCGCCACCAAACAGTCCTGAATGCAGGTCGCGGTTTGGCCCGGTTACCTCAACTTCAAGGTAGGCCAGCCCGCGCAGGCCAACGGTGATCGAAGGGATATCCTGCGCGATCATGCCGGTGTCAGACACCAGGATGATGTCGGCTTTAAGCATCTCTTTGTGATCGCTGCAGAATTTCTCCAGGTTCGGGGAGCCGATCTCTTCTTCGCCTTCGATCATGAATTTAACGTTGCAGGGCAAAGTTCCGGTGCTGACCATGCTTTCGAATGCTTTGGCATGCATAAACGCCTGGCCTTTGTCATCATCGGCCCCGCGGGCATATATCTTACCGTCGCGGACCTCCGGCTCGAAAGGCGGGCTCTTCCAGAGGTCGAGCGGGTCAACCGGCATCACATCGTAATGCCCGTAAACCAGCACAGTGGGTTTTGATGGATCGATAATCTTTTCGCCGTAAACCACCGGGTTGCCGGCGGTGGGAATGATCTCGGCCTTGTCGGCGCCGGCCTTCAGAATCGTGTTTTTCCAGTATTCGGCAGCCCTGAGCATATCGGGCTTGTGTTCGGAAATTGAACTTATTGAAGGAATGCGGATCAGTCCGAACAATTCATCCAGAAAACGTTGTTTGTTGGATTCCAGGTAAGTGTTTAATTTTTCCATTATTTATGATGATGATTGGTTAATTTTCAATGGGATAAAGATAGGAAATACAGCCATAACCGGCGGATTCAATTTGTTAATGATTTATAAATTGTTCTTCAAGGAAATTTGATTTGTCTGTAAACCAGCGTCATGAAAATTTTATTCAGGGTAAGCACTGATTCCCGGGCATGATTTGTATTTTACTTTATAATAATTTTTATATTTGTCACCTGCCGGGGATAAAACAGCCTTTTATTTCTTCAAGTGATACATCCTGAGAAGGTTGTGGTTTGCCCGCATTCTGTTTCTTAAATCCAGCCAGGTGAGATGAAAAGAAATTATTGTTATAATATGATGCCGTTGACATATCGTGGTTTTTCCTGCCGGATGCTCAGGTTGCCTGTTTTGTTTCTTTTCGCATTTCTTTTGATTAATAATTCAAAAGCACAGTTGTTGCCGGATTATACCGTTATTGAAAATGTTGATCCTGCTGTGCTTGTTCAGCAGTATCTGATAGGTCAGGGTGTTGAAACCTCCAATATCACCTACACAGGCCATGAACTTGGAAGCGGACGGTTTTACGGTGAATCCAATATAGCAATAGATGCAGGGGTCATCCTTACATCAGGAAGGGCAAGCCTTTCAAAGGGCCCGAATAATTCCGCCAGCGCTACTTTTCAGGCCGGCACACCCGGTGATGCTGCCCTTAACCAGCTTTCGGGCAGTTCAACCCTGGATGCCAGTGTACTTGAATTCGATTTTGTGCCCCAATCGAACATCGTTGAATTCAGGTATGTTTTCGCTTCCGAGGAATATCCCGAGTATGCCAATTCCAGCTATAATGATGTTTTTGGCTTTTTCATTTCCGGACCGGATATTTACGGGCCTTTCCCCAGTCCGCCGGGCTTCCCGAACGGTGCGCAGAATATTGCGCTGGTACCCCAGGTGCTTCCTCCGGCTTACGTATCCATAAACAATATCAACCACATTGTAAACAGCCAGTATTATGTTGCCAACGGTACAGGCAGCACCCCGGCGCTGAACCCTTATATCCAGTATGACGGATTTACCACGGTGCTTACTGCCCGTGCCGTTGTCATACCCTGTCAGACTTACCATATTAAACTGGCAGTTGCCGACATCAGCGACCGTAGTTATGATTCAGGGGTTTTCCTGGAGGCCAACTCTTTTAACAGTGTCGGGGTACAGTCGGCGGTGTCATTTACCCATGCCGTTGTTGACACAGCGGTTGAGAACTGTAACAATGCCGCTTTGCGCTTCGAAATAAGCACCCTGCGTTCCCAGCCGTTTATTATTCATTATGAACTTGGCGGAACGGCCATCAATGGGGTCGATTACGAACTGATTGCCGACAGCGTGGTAATCCCTGTCGGATCTTTAACGGCTGAAGTTGAAATTATCCCGATTATAGATGATCTTCCGGAGCCGACAAAGTATCTTGAAGTTATTTATAATACGTCGTTTTGCGAATATATTCCAGATACGGCGGTAATATGGATCAAAGACTATCCTGAATTTCAACTGCTGCCCAGTAACCCGCAATCCATCGAATGCGGGCAGGAAGTGTTTATACGGGCCGGAGCCAACGGAGGGATAGAACCCTGGGTGTATTTCTGGGACAGTGGTAATCCGGCGGATACCACCGATATCATCCGGGTTTCACCCCTGGTATCCACAGATTATACAGTCCAGGTAACAGACGAGTGCGGGAATGTTGTGGAAGCGGTTATCCCCGTGGAAGTGCGGGGGCCGGTTGCTGAGATTGCCCAGGGTGATGAAATCAATATCTGTCTTTACGATGATCTGGAGCTTTCAGTACAGGGCGGTACCAACTGGCAATGGAGTACTGGTGAAACAACCCAAAGCATCACGGTGGCCCCGCTGGTGAATACCGTTTATTCCGTTACAGCCTATGATGACTGTGGCAATTCCGATTATACCGAAATTCTGGTAACCGTCGGGCAGCCTTTTGCCGAAGCCGGGGAATATGACGGTATCTGTGTCGGACAGTCGGTGGAACTCATTGCCAACGATACCCCAAACGGCACATGGGTTTGGACTGATATGGCGAGCGGACAGACATACAACGGACGGATAGTCACCGTTTCGCCGGCCACATCAAGGCAGTATTGTGTGGATGTTACCGATAACTGCGGTAATACAGTGAGCGATTGTACCTTTATTGATGTATTTCAGCTTACTGCCAATGCCGGTACCGATCCGGTGATCTGTGCCGGTGATATCGCCGAACTTACAGGATCTTCTTCAACCGGAAGCGGAATCTTCAGCTGGACCGACGGCACCAGTACCTATACCGGTCAGGTTGTCCAGGTTTCACCTGCAGCCACGACCACCTATACACTTACAGTGGATGATGGTTGTGAAGCAACCGACGAGGTAACCGTGATTGTCAATCCCCTGCCGGTGGTCACCGCCCTTGCCTCGGTTCCGGCTATCTGCCCCGACGAGAGCTTTACCCTTACCGCGGGCGGTGCTGTCACCTATGCATGGAGCACCGAGCCAGCCGATCTGTCCTTAAGCGATCCGGCTTCTGACAACCCCACTGCCGCCCCCCTCGAAACAACCGTTTATACTGTCAGCGGGACTGATGGAAACGGTTGCGTGAACACCGCTTCAGTTGAGGTGGTTGTCAAAGAAAGAATGGTTGCCGATTTTTCGCTATCACAACCTGCGGTGTGTGAGGGAGAACAAATAACTATCTACTATACCGGAAACGGTCAGGGTACTGCTGCTTACGACTGGAATTTCGACGGCGGCTCGGTTTCCGGAACGGGTCAGGGCCCGCACCAGGTAAGCTGGACAGGTCCGGGAACGAAAACAATCTCACTGGTGGTGACTCAGCAGCAATGTGTGAGTGATATTGTCACTCAAACCATTGAAGTGAATGCCATGCCGGTTGCAGCATTTTCATCCGGAATTACCTCGGGTTGCCAGCCGCTGGAAGCTGAGTTTACTTCCACTTCGGCAAGCACGGTCAGCGGAACCACTTTTTCATGGGATTTCGGCAGCGCCGGCACTGCGACAGGAGCATCAATAAACCGGACATTTGAGCAAAGCGGGATTTACGATGTTACACTTACAGTAACCAATCCCGGCGGTTGCATTGATCAGGCAGTTTCTTCCGGAATTATTGAGGTTTGGCCTTTGCCACTGGCAGGGTTCGAAAATTCGCCACCCTTTGCAAGTATGAAAGATCCGGTCATCAGTTTCAGCAGCACTTCATCCGGCAGTGACCTGGATTATCTCTGGGACCTTGGTGATGGAACAATTGTTGCGGATTCGGTTTTTACCCATATTTATTCCGATTCGGGCTATTACCAGACGGTGCTGACCGTGGAAAACCTTTACGGATGTACCGATGTGTTTGAGAAAACGATCTACATCAGTCCAAGGTATGCCCTGAAGATCCCTACCGCTTTTACTCCCAACGGCGACGGGCGCAACGATGAGTTCCGCGTCACGGGGAACGGTGTAAAAGAATACAGGATCAATATATACAATCGCTGGGGAGCATTGGTTTTCACCTCGGACAACATCAGCGACAGCTGGGATGGCAGTGCTGAAGGAAACGAAGCCGCCAAAGGGCTTTATGTTTACCGTATTTTCTTCAAGGATGAAAATGATGAGGTAAGCGAATATACGGGCAGTATTGTGATCGTCCGCTAAGGTTCAGGCTTGCTGCATTCCTTCCGTTTAATCTGGTTACGATAGCCGGTTTTTTCTACCTTTGGCGCGAATTAACCAGCACTTCTTATGACTAAAATCAGGCTGGCCATCAATGGATTTGGCCGCATCGGACGCATTACTTTCCGCGCTTTACTGAGTAAAAAGAATATACAGGTTGTTGCCATCAATGACCTGACCGATCCTTCCACCCTTGCCCATCTGCTCAAATATGATTCGGTGCATGGCAATTTCCCGGGCACCGTGGTTGCCGGTCCGGATTACCTTTTGATCAACCGCCGGAAGGTACTGGTTTTTTCGGAACCGGAACCCGGAGGAGTAAACTGGGGCAAGCTGGGAATAGATGTGGTGATTGAATCAACCGGTAAGTTCACCGACAGGGCATCTGCCATAAAGCATGTGGAAGCCGGTTCGCGCAAGGTGATCATTTCGGCCCCGGCCAAAACTGACCATGAAGACGTTAAGTATGTAGTGCTGGGCATCAACGACCATATTATTGAGAAAAGTGATGTGATCATCTCCAACGCGTCATGCACTACCAACTGCGTGGCTCCCATGATCAAGGTGCTTGACGACCTCTGGGGAGTGGAAAAGGGATTTATCACCACCGTGCATTCCTATACACGCGACCAGAACCTGATCGATGCGCCCCATGCCGATCTCAGGCGGGCCCGGGCAGCAGCTTACAGCATCATTCCGACCACTACCGGTGCTGCCAAAGCTGCTACCAGAATCTTTCCCCATCTGAAGAAAAACCTGGGCGGCGCCGGTATCCGCGTTCCGGTGCCTGACGGCTCGCTGACCGACCTTACCTGCACCCTGCGTCATTCTACCAGTATCGAAGAGATCAACACCGCTTTCAGGGATGCAGCCAACGGTTACCTGAAAGGAATCCTTCAATACACGGAGGACCCCATTGTTTCGGTGGATATTCTCGGAAATCCGCACTCGGCCATTTTCGACGCCGGGCTTACCGCCGTGCTCGGCGATAAAAACAAACTGGTGAAAATCGTAGCCTGGTACGACAACGAAAGCGGTTATGCCCACCGGCTTGCCGATCTGGTCGAAAAGTTTGTATAATCTGCTGTTTTAGCAGGAAGGGAGGATTCATCCGGCTGCACTTTCCGGCATCCGTGAGCCTAAATCCCCTTGAGATAATTGTATATTTCCTGCTGCGACCTGATCCTTGGCGTTTTGCCCGCATCCTTGTAAGGATTGATATCCGGATGGTTCACGAACCTGGCTTTGGCGTTGTCTTTCAGCTGAATCAGCAGCATGGTTTTAAGTTCCTGCCTGAGACCTGCATCGTTTACGGGGCAGGCTACTTCAATGCGGTTGTCAAGATTGCGGACCATCCAGTCGGCAGAAGAAATATAGTATTTTTCTTCACCGCCGTTATGGAAGACAAATACCCTGCTGTGCTCCAGAAAACGGTCGATGATGCTGATGACCTCAATATTTTCGCTGAGTCCTTTTATTCCCGGAACAAGGGTGCAGGTCCCGCGGCAGATGATCCTGACTTTTACCCCGGCTTTGCCCGCCTGGTAGAGCTTTTTCACCATTTTCTCGTCCACCAGGTTGTTTAACTTGATGATACACCAGGCCTCCTTCCCGTTTTTTGCATTTCTGATCTCATTGTTGATCATACGGGTAAAGAAATTGCGCATATGAAACGGGGCTACAATCAGGCTTTTGAATTTGGGCGGGTTGTATTTGCTCTCGAACAGGTGAAATACAGCGTTCACATCGGCAGTCACCAGCGGATCGGCGGTCAGCAGGCTGTCGTCGGCATATACCCTGGCTGTTTCTTCATTGAAGTTGCCTGTGCCGACATTGGCATAGTAAACATTTTTGTCACCCTCTTTCCGCCTGATCAGCAGTAATTTGCTATGTACCTTGAAGCCCGGGATACCTTGTATCAGTTTTACCCCTTCTTCCTGCAGTTTGCCGGCCCAGTATATGTTTGCCTCCTCATCGAAGCGAGCCTGCAACTCCATGAAAACAGTAACTGATTTTCCGTTACGCGCTGCATTGATCAGCGCATTCACAACACTTGAATCCTTTGCCACACGGTAAAGGGTCATCTTGATGGCTTTCACCCCCGGGTCTATGGAAGCTTCGCGCAAAAGGTCGATGATATAGTGAAAAGACTGATACGGATAGTGAAGCAGGATATCCTGATCGCGGATGACGTTCAGGATGCTTTCCCGCCTGGGAAGCCGCCGGTGTTCAAGCGGAGGAACGGGGGCATACAACAGGTCGGAACGGCCTGCATCGGGGAACGACATAAAGTCTTTGAAATTATGGTATCTTCCGCTTTTCGAGATGGTGTCCGTTTCACTGATTTCCAGTTTATGCTTGAGGATATCCAGCAGGTCGGCCGGCATGGTTTTGTCATGGATAAACCGCACCGGGGCGCCCAGCCTTCGTTGTTTCAGACTTTCGCTCATTATTTCGAGGAAACTCTTCGACACATCGTTGTCGATGTCCAGTTCAGCATCCCGGGTGAATTTGAATGTATAAGCTTTGAAAGTGTCATAGCCGAAGATCGAAAAAATCTCATCCAGACAATAGCGGATCACATCATCGAGCAGGATGATGAATTTGCGTTCATCCGGGGATGGCAATAACACAAAGCGCGGCAGCGGCTTTGAAGGTACCCGGATGATGGCATGCTGGAATTTTCCGGGCTGGGCTGATGAGAAAATCCTGATGGCCAGGTATATGGATTTATCAACCAGAGATGATGATTTCAGGTTGTTGAGCATAATGGGGAAAAGCTGCGAACGGACATGTTGATTGAAGTATTTTCTCACAAATTCCCCCTGTGTCCGGTTAATCTCCCGTTCGGTAACAATCAGGATTCCTTCTTCGGCAAGTTTCCGCACAATATTCCGGAAAATGCCGGAAAACTCTTTTTGCTGTTCCCGGTCAATCCTGTTGATTTCTTTCAACACCTTACGCGGGCTGAAGCTAAGGCCCTCTCCGCTGCGCTTGTTGTAATCAAGCATGCGGTTAAGAGTTGCTACCCTCACCCGGTAAAATTCATCCAGGTTATTCGAAAATATCCCGAGAAATTTAATGCGTTCAATCAGGGGGGTGGTTTCGTCGGCAGCTTCCTGCAGCACACGCCCGTTGAATTCCAGCCAGCTGGTTTCTCGGTTTACCAGTGAAACGGATTGTTTGGCCATGTGAGCGAAGTTTGAGTGTTAAGATTCCGGAAATTGTGCTGTATTACCGCAAAGTTACACAGTTAATCCTGAGATTTAAGCATTTTCGGATAAGTAATGAACAGCAGCCGGTGTCCGGCAAGCGGCAACTCCTCCCATCTGCCGGTTTCAAAAGATATGCTCACAATGCCTGAGGTTGGCAGGTAATCGATCTTCTGCTGCAGAAACCGGTTGGCAAAGTTGGTGATTGCCGGATTGTGGCCTACCAGCAGGACATGGGATATCTGCCGGGGGATATCGAAAAACTGGTCGAAGTACTCCTCCGCCGATGCGGTATAAATACTTTTTTCTATCCTGAGTTTATCATCTGGAACATTAAACGCATAGGCCATTATTCTGGCTGTTTCCAATGCCCTCACCGCATGGCTGGTAAGTATCATCTCCGGAATAAACTCCTTACCCTGCAGAAAATCGATAATCAGCCGGGTGCGTTTCAGCCCTTTTTCAAGCAATGGCCTTTCCAGATCACTTTGAACGGCTTCTTTCCACGATGATTTGGCGTGCCGCATCAGGGTCAGCGTTTTCATAGTGAATATTATTTAAAGATTTGAAAATGCTTGATCAACTCAAAATTACGTACTTGAATAAGGCCAATTCAGCACTTATAATCATTTAACAATTTAATAATATGAAAGTCTCCGGGCAGCATGGTTTTTTCAGTGCATTTTAGCATTGCTGATCCAGGCGCAGGGCTGCAAGCATTGCAAAATACGGTAGCGGGAGCGTTGTATGCCCGGATTTCCTGAACGGAGGAAATAAACCTGCCCGGTTTCTACCGGGAAGTGAGTCAACCGGACAGGTTCATGCATGGGATTATTTCTTAAATTTGTTTGTCCTTTTTTCAACCGTAAACAGCACTTGATTTCAGATCCTGCCAGCATCGGTCAAGAGGGGAAACGTGTATTTTCCCTCTCGGAGATTACCGCGAGCATCGAACGGATGTTCAGTAAATATTATGCTTCCCCTTACTGGATCAGGGCTGAGTTGTCAAAACTGAATCACTATCCCCAGAGTGGACATTGCTATCCCGACCTGGTAGAACGCCAGGAAGGGAAAATTAAGGCCCAGCTAAGGGGGGTGATCTGGCGCGACGAAGTATTTGAAATTACACGAAAATTTGAGGAAGTTACCCGCGAGCCTTTCAGGGAAGGGATCAGCATCATGTTTCTGGCGTATGTGAAATTCACGTCTGAATACGGCCTTTCCCTTCAGATCATTGATATTGAGCCGCTGTATACGCTGGGTGAACTGGCCCGCGAAAAGATGGAAACCATTTCAAGGCTTAAGAAGGAAGGAATCTTTAACAACAACCGCCTGCTTGAACTTCCGTTGCTGCCTAAGCGGCTGGCGGTCATCTCCGCGCAAACCAGCAAGGGTTACAGCGATCTGATGATTACCCTGGAGAATAATCCATGGGGGTACCGTTTCAATACCCGACTGTTTCACGCCTTGCTCCAGGGCGACGGCGCCGTGGATTCGATCCGGAAACAACTGGGAATCGTACGCGAAAACAAGGAGCAGTTTGATGCCGTGCTCATCATAAGGGGTGGCGGGGATGAAATCGGGATGGCCTGTTATGACAATTACCTGCTGGCCCGCGATGTCGCCTGCTTCCCGCTCCCGGTCATCACGGGAATCGGGCATTCCACCAATGAAACCGTGGTGGAAATGGTGGCCGGAATCAATAAAATTACGCCTACCGATGTGGCGCACTTTCTTACCGGCTGTTTCCGCTCATTCAGCGACAGGATAAAAACGGCAGAACAAATGCTGCTACCGGCCATAAAGGTGGTGCTGGAAACCAATGCGAACCGTTTTACCGCATTGTCTGATTCTTTGCTCAACCTGGTAAAGGAAACTCTTCACGAAGAAAATGACATTGTTGAACAGCAGGCGCTTGTGATCAGAGAGGCTACCAATATTGCGGTATTTAACCACCGTATCGCGCTGAGCAGGTATGAGTCGGGCCTCACAATGCGGCCTGCGCAGATACTGGGCACTCACAGGGCGACATTACTTGAACAGCAGAAAATGCTGGGACTTACCATACGGTATTTTATCGGCAATCAGATGAAAGAAATCGGGATGGTGGATAGCCGGGTGCAGTTGCTTGATCCGGTCGGTGTGCTGAAAAGGGGATTTACCATCACCCGGTTAAAA
>CAZDBX010000068.1:0-13627 GCA_964503805.1 uncultured Lentimicrobium sp.
TAGAGCATCTGACTACGGATCAGAAGGTTACAGGTTTGAATCCTGTCGGAGTCACAAAAAAAGGGGTAAAGCAATTTGCCCCTTTTTCATTTAAATCCATTTCAACAATGAACTTCGACTGGTTTAACGGTATTCCGGTGGCCATTACTATCTCTGATCTTGAGGGTAATATTCTGGAAATGAACGATGCAGCAGCAGCTGTATTCGAAAAATCCGGCGGTAAAGCATTAATAGGCAAATCATTGGCAGACTGCCATAATAAAAATTCGAGATTGATCATGGACCAAATGCTTGCCGGACAGCAGCCAAACGCCTATACTATAGAGAAAAACGGCCGGAAAAAACTGATTTTTCAGAGCCCCTGGATGAAGGACGGGAAAGTTGCCGGACTGATTGAATTCTCGATGGTGATACCATTTGAAATGAAGCATTTTATCAGAGGGTAAACTCAAAGATCTTCCAGAGGATTTTTCCGCAACTCCTTCTTCCTGGAGGATGCTTTTTTTTCTGCCAGACGCGCTTCTTTCTGCGATTTCCCGGGCATTGTCTTTATTCTCTTCTTAACAGGTTTTAATGATTTGGCAATCAATTCGTAGAACCGCCTGACGACATCATCCCTGTTTGCCAGCTGACTTCTCGATTTCTGAGAATACATCCGCAGGACACCTTCTTCAGATAGCCGGTGACCCAGTTTCTCCTGCAAAACAGCTTTCTGCCCATCATCCAGCAGAACAGATTCAGGAATCCGGAAATGGATTTCAACCCTGGTTTCCGTTTTGTTCACATGCTGTCCACCTTTCCCGCTGCTCCGCGAAGTCTTGAACTCAAGTTCCTGCTCAAGTTCAGGCAAACCAAATAAATCGCTCAGGATTGACATCGGGTTAAGGTTTTCTGGCAAATTAACGGCAATAATTCCTATTCTGAAAAGAATGTAAAGAATTTCAACAAAAAAAGGGCCTAAGCGGCCCGGGAAATGATTTTGCAGTAAATCCGTGCAGACAGCAGGATCAATTGGCTGCTTTCTTGATGCTGCAGCCGACAGCTTTAGTAAAGTCAACGGCAGGCTTTTCGCCTTTCATCAGGGCATTCAGGGCTTCTTCAAGATACCGGCTTTTTACGGCCCCGGCATCCTGATGGTTGTCATCAATGGCTCCGATATAAGCCACTTTTAATCCGTCATTTTCTTTATTCAGAAGGTAAACATGCGGAGTGCGGGTGGCACCATAAGCCGGATAAACTTTCTGACCATCATCAATCAGATATGGAAAGGTAAAGCCCTTATCAACCGCACGCTTTTTCATTTCATCAAAACTGTCGGCGGGAACCTGAACCGGATCGTTGGGATTAATGGCGATTACCGGATAACCCAGCTCTTTGTATTTCAGGTCAATTTCAATGATACGGTCTTCATAAGCCACCGAGAATGGGCAATGATTGCAGGTAAAAATTACAATAAAACCCTTTGCGGAAGCATAATCACTCATGGAAACGTATTTCCCGTCGATGTTTTTCAGTTTGAAATCCGTCGCTTTGTCGCCTACCTTATATCCCTGGGCAATAGCCGGAACTGAAAATAAAAGTGCCAGCAACGGCAGAAGCATTATTTTTCTCATTTGTTTTCAAGTTTTTGTTTAACAATTTGTTCCAATTCTTCGTAAGTAAAACTCTTTTCGTAAAAATCCACCGAGTATCTGTTATAAACAAGTGTAGCCGGCAAGGCGCCTGACCACGCGGGATTCACCTGACTTATCCAGGAGTTTGCATCGGGATCGTTAAGAACAATCACTTCCGGGGTAAGCTGGTGTTTTTGGATGAAGGGTTTCAGTCTGCTGTCGATATGATTGACAAAATCAAGGCTGACCAGAAGGACTTTTACCCCCCGACCGGCAAATTGATCATGAATCTTTTGAAAATAGGGCATTTCCTTTACACAGGGCAAACACCAGGTAGCCCAGAAGTTGACCACATAGGTGGTGTCATTATTCTTTTCAAGATAAGGTTTAAGCTGCTGGTAATCTACCACCCGGATATCCTGGGCAGACAGGGTCATCACAGACAAAACGAGTAATATGGCAGCAAATAATGTCTTCATCTTACAACAAATCAAGTTGTTGTAAAACGTGTTTCAATCCCGTTTGTTCAATCAGGAGCGGAATTTACCTGGAATATACAGGCAGACCATCTATATAGGTAGCATAAACCTTTGACAGGGGAATTTCTTTTTCGGGCACTACCATAATGTCTCTGTCCAGAATAACGAAATCGGCGTTTTTCCCCGGTTCCAGGCTTCCTCGGCGGTTTTCTTCAAAGCAGGCTCTGGCAGCCCATATGGTGATGGACCGGAGGGCTTCTTCCCGGGTCAGGGCGTTCTCACGCTGGAAACCCTTTGGAGGATTGCCTTTCATATCTTTTCGTGCTACGGATGCATAAAATGTATTTACCGGGCTTATCCCTTCAATAGGAAAATCAGTGCCATTGGGGATCCAGCCGTTTTCTGAAAGAAGCTTACGGTAAGCATAGGCATTTTTTAGCCTTTTGCTTCCCAGGCGCTGACCGGCCCATCCCATGTCAGAAGTTGCATGGGTTGCCTGTATTGAAGGAATGATGGCAAATTCGCCAAACTTACCAATATCATCAGGGTCTACAATCTGCGCATGTTCAACCCTCCACCTCAGGTCATTCTCAGGAAGGAGATAATTACTGTAAACATCAAGCACCATGCGTACCGCTGAATCGCCAATGGCATGCGTATTAACCTGATAACCCTTGTCGTATGCCATCAGGCAGATGCGGCCTAGTTCTTCAGGAGTAATGGTCATTATCCCGTAGTTTCCGGGCTGATCACTATAAGGCTCGAGCAGACAGGCGCCGCGCGACCCCAGCGCGCCGTCGGCATACATCTTGACTGAACGGATACTGAGTTTGGGTTTCACCCTTACACCCTTTTTCAGAAACCGGTTGATATTCTCCTCATTTGGCGTAATCATGGCATAAACAGCCATTTTAAGTTCGTTCTCAGAGTGCAGGCTGTCGATAAAATCAATGGTTGTTGCATCCAAACCGGCATCTGCCACCATGGTCAATCCCACACTATGACAATTCAGCGCAGCCTCTTTCATCATCATGGTCAACTCATTACCGGCAGGAACCGGTACCATTTCCCTGAAAAGGTCAGCATATGATTCCAGAAAAATGCCGGTAAAACGGCCATCCTTCACAAAAGCTACCTTTCTGTCAGGAATGCTGTCGGGAGTCAGCCCGGAAAGCTTAATGGCAGCATCGTTAACAAGTACGGCATGCCCATCAATCCTCACCAATACAACAGGTATGTCGGGGAATAAACGGTTAAGCTCTTCATTATCAGGGAAAGACCTGCCAGGCCAACGATTCTGATCCCATCCCCTGCCTGCCAGCCAAACCGAGGGATACTCCTCATTTTGCTTCTGAAGAATTTCGAGCAATTGCTCAAAGGAATTTGAATAACTGAGATCGGCATACTGTTTTTGAAGGGCGTAGCCGTAAAAATGACAGTGCGCATCAATGAAACCCGGAAACACAGCCCGGCCACCGGCATTGAAAACAGAATCCGCATTGAAATTCTCACGGATATACCGGTCGTCGCCAAGCGCCAGGACTTTTCCCCTGGACACTGCCATGGCGGTATAAATAGTAAAACCACTGTCAGCAGTGTAAATCACAGCATTTTCTATGATCAGATCTGCCGCCGAACGATCCCGGTTACATGAACTTATAACCATAATACTGAATAGTATATACAAGTACCTGTACTGCATTTTTATATTGGTCAATGATATGACAAACTTATGGAATTTTGTAAGAACCTCCGATAAAGGAACCTGCATTTTTATTGATAATTCAGGGAAACTTTTTAACAAAAGTATCAATCTGAATCCATTTCTGACTGTTCGCTTTTGAGGGTTATGGCCATTTTTTAAATCAGGGCCTTTTCTAACCATATTCACTTCATTCAAGAATCCTTTAACCAGTTCATTCCATCAAAAAGCTTTCTGGTCTGCCTCATAGAAATAATGAACATATCTTTGATCAGGATGTTAATCACCTTTACAAAAAAATCAAAGGTTTAATGATTTGACAGGGATTTAATGAAACAAAAATACCGGCAGTTTGGTTGACATTTAATTTGCATTTAAACCGGTTTGTCTGCTGAGAAGATGGATTTATCAAATAAAATTGATACTTTCAGTTAACCAATCGAAAACCTTTTTAATTTTGCCACAAAACAAACAGAGCATACCATGGAAAAGAAATTCTTTACGACAAGAACAATTCTCGTCTTATCAGCAATTGCTATAGCTGCAATGATGCGTCTGGTGCCTCATTGGCCCAATTTTACGCCTGTTGCGGCCATCGCGCTCTTTGGCGGTGCCTACATTAACCGTAAAGCACTTGCTTTTCTGGTTCCGCTGGCTGCCATGCTGCTCAGCGATTTGTTCCTGGGATTTCATTCCACCATTCTAGCAGTATATGCTGCTTTCATAATAACAGTTTTTATCGGCCTTAAGCTTGGTAAAAATGTGAAAGCCGGAAATGTTGCCCTGGCATCCGTTTCTTCTTCGGTCATCTTCTTCCTGATTACCAATTTCGCCTCATGGATGAGCGGTATGATGCCTTATTCACCAGATTTCTCAGGTTTGATGCAGGCTTATGTAGCAGGTATTCCCTTTTTCAACAACGGCCTGCTTGGCGACTTGTTTTACAATACCGTCCTTTTTGGAGGATTTTATCTGATCAGCAGACGTTATCCGTCGATCGTAAAAGCTTAATATACTCTCAATTATTAAAAAAACCGGGTTTTCCCCGGTTTTTTTTTGCTGTTATTCGTCCTCTGCCTCCGTAAAATCCTTTCAGATCATTATAAATATGAGATTGATCAAAGCCTGAGCAGATGCTCAACTGTGTTTTCAGGTTTTTATTCAGGTTCATCCTCCCTTTCGAGCAGGAGAACAGAGTTTTGAGAAACAATAAAGTACTTCTCATCATTATAAACAATCTCTATTGCGCCTTTCTGCAAAAAGATGGCAAGATCACCCACTTTTGCCTGCAACGGAATGTAGCGGATATTATCACCCTCGCTCCGCTTCCAGGGCTCATCTTCATTTTCCGGGACAGGGATCGGATAGCCCGGTCCGGCTCTCAGAACATAACCGGTCTGTATCTCTTCCTTTTCGCTGTAACCAGGTGGCAGAAAAAGTCCGCCTTTGGTCTTTTTGGATAAGGTGAGCGGCTTTATAAGAACGCGGTCACCTACCACTATCAGTTTGTGCAATTTTTCCTCTTCAGGTAGTTTCATATTCAGGACATTAAATGCAGGCATCGTCATCGGGATGATGATGTTTGCAAAACTATTGAAATTATCGGTAATTTTGTAAATTGGAAACGAGGAAAGCCGCTTTATCCGGGTTGCGTATCATTTTATGCTTCATAGGGTTATACCGGCCTTCACAAAAACCAGTCAGCCATGAAAATAGTCGCATTCAAGACCGGCAAGCCCAAATCCTTTAATTATCGGCCCTTGTTTTATGATAAAAAGAAAGAGGAGATGGAGGAGCGTCTGAAAAGATATACAAAGCCCGAAGAAGTTGAATCGGAAAGGCTGAAATTAAAAATAAGGGAATCGTGGCGCAGGCGGGATAATTCCAACCGTCAGACGTCGCAAAGAACTTTCTACATTTACATTATAGCAGCCATTCTTTTATTGTACTTTATTTTTTTCCGTTAACAGCTTCTCATTTTTATTATGTCGGATATTATAAGGCTTCTTCCCGATTCGGTTGCCAACCAGATTGCTGCCGGAGAAGTAATCCAGCGGCCTGCGTCAGCGGTGAAAGAGCTTCTTGAAAATGCTGTTGACGCCGGTGCAGGGCATATAGAGCTTATCGTGAAGGACGCCGGGAAAACCCTGCTTCAGGTCATTGACAACGGGTGCGGAATGTCGGCAACCGATGCGCGCATGAGTTTTGAACGCCATGCCACCTCTAAAATCAAGGAGGCCGCTGATCTTTTCAGGATACATACCCTTGGGTTTCGCGGAGAAGCCTTGGCTTCCATCGCAGCCATAGCACAGGTTGAAGTTAAAACCCGCCGGGTGGAAGACGAACTCGGCACCCATCTGGTGATTGAAGGCTCCGTGGTAAAGAGCCAGCAACCATGCGCCTGCACTGCAGGTACTTCCTTTCAGATCAAAAACCTGTTTTTCAATGTTCCTGCACGCAGGAATTTTCTAAAATCGGATGCTGCCGAAATGCGGCATATTCTGGAAGAATTTCAACGGGTGGCACTGGTTAACCCTCAGATTGCTTTTAGCTGTCAAAGCAATGGAAAAATCCTTTTCCAATTGCCTGCCGCGAACCTGAAGCAACGTATCATAAACCTGGTGGGATCCGGCTTTCAGGAAAAACTGATACCAGTGACCCAGGACAGCAATGTGGTGAAAATTTCCGGTTATGTGGGCAAGCCGGAGAGTGCTAAAAAAACCAAAGGCGAGCAGTATTTTTTTGCTAATAACCGCTTTATCAGGCATCCCTATCTCAACCATGCCGTGGAGGATGCCTTCAGCGATCTGCTGCCGGAAGGCTATTTCCCTTCATACTTCATTTATCTGGATGTGGATCCTTCCAAGATTGACATCAATATACATCCGACAAAAACCGAAGTCAATTTCCTTGACCATCAGGTAATCTACTCTATGCTCCGGTCAGCGGTAAGGCAGGCCATCGGTAAATTCAGTTTTTCCTCTACCCTTGATTTTGAAGCTGAAAAGAGTTTCGACACCTATTTCCCGAAAGACCGGCCTGTGGTAGCGCCCGGCATCCACATCAATCCTGAGTACAACCCGTTTGTAAAGAAACAACAGGCTGAATTAAAGCTGACTGCTCCTCTTCAGCAGCACGATAACACTGACTGGGAGAAGCTTTATGATGTTGCCCGTAATGTCCATCCATCCGATCAGTCCGGGATAAAATCCCTTACCATTGATGCCGACTTTGACAGTGAGGCAATTAGCAGGGGTTTCATGCAATTCCAGAATAAATATATAGTTTCCAGGGTTAAGTCAGGCCTGATGATCATCGACCAGCAGGCAGCGCATGAACGGATACTTTACGAGCGTATGCTTGAAAAAATTGAACAACAGAAAGCCAGTTCTCAGCAACAACTCTTTCCACAGACTGTTAATTTGTCAGCGCCTGATGCGGAATTGATCAACGAGCTGTTAGAGGAGTTTTCCCTGTTCGGATTCCAGATAGAGCATTTCGGGCAGAACTCCTACATCGTCAGGGGAATTCCGGCGGATCTGGTGGATGAAAACATCCAGACGCTTATTGAAAATGTGCTTGAAAACTTTAAAAATAACCAACTCGGCCTGAAAGTTGATAAAAAAATAAACCTGACAAGGGCCATGGCACGTAACATGGCTGTAAAACCCGGCAAAGTGCTGATGCCTGAAGAAATGCAATCGCTGGTTGATGACCTTTTTTCCTGCCAGGTGCCCAATGTCAGTCCTTCGGGAAAAACCATCATTATAACCATTCAATCCGATGAAATTGAAAAACGATTCGGCAATTAACCCAGCAATACTATGAATTACCAGCAATACTCGCCCAGGGGATTCGGAATGCTGCCTCCGGTAGTTAAAAACCTGCTTATTATCAATGGATTGTTCTTTCTGGCCCAGCTTACGCTGAAACAGGTTTACCAGATCGACCTGGTTGAGTATCTCGGGATGCACTACTTCGGTTCTTCCTTGTTCAATCCGGCACAGCTGGTCACTTACATGTTCCTGCATGGCGGCTTTACACATATTTTCTTCAATATGTTTGCCTTATGGATGTTCGGATATACGCTGGAACATGTCTGGGGGCCAAAACGCTTCCTTACTTATTATTTTGTCACCGGTATCGGTGCTGCACTGGTACATATGGTTGTTTTGTGGATAAATATTTCAGGGATACAGTCAGATGTTACGGCGGTCATGATGTCGCCCTCCCCGGATGCCTTTGCCGCATTTATCGGAGAGCATTTCGCGCCGTATCAGGGGCAGCTGACTTCGTTTATCAACTCATGGTCAATGAATCCCGGCGATCCTGCATATATCAATCAGGCATCCAATTACATGAATGAATTGGTAATTATCAAAATGGATGTGCCCACCGTAGGCGCCTCAGGCGCTGTATTCGGCATTCTGCTCGCCTTTGGCATGATGTTCCCCAACGCTTTGATCTACCTGTACTTCTTCTTCCCGATCAGGGCAAAATGGTTCGTCATTGCCTATGGCGCAATGGAACTCTATTTTGGTTTTGCCAACAACCCGGGAGATAATGTCGCACACTTTGCGCACCTGGGAGGTATGATTTTCGGATTTTTCCTGATCAGATACTGGAACCGGAAGTTAAACCGTTTTACAAACTGGGATTAAAATTTTTGTAATACTTAAATGCTCCTGAGTTACCCCGGACAGGATGAAGTTATGAAAAACTGCTTTGTCAGGGTTTCTCCAAACCAACGAATAAATCACCGGATCAATCATCCGTAAAACTGTTTGCAGATGTTTCAACAGGTTTCCATCATTGAAAGGATAAGGATTTTCTTCGGCCGGCGCGAAGCATTGCCCATGCTTATCCTTATCAATATTTTCGTCTGGCTGGCAACGCTGTTACTCAGGAGTTTTGCCTTTTTGTTTACCACTCCTGAAGCAGCTGCAAACGGAACCTATAGCTCAGGCGTTTCAGAATGGCTGATGATGGCATTCGCCATACCGGCAAATACCGGCGACCTGCTTGCCCGCCCCTGGACGATTCTTACCTATATGTTCCTGCATCTGGAATTCCTTCATATTTTATTCAACCTTTTATGGTTGTATTGGTTTGGGTTGATCTTTGTAAAGTACCTGTCTCAGCGACAGCTTCTCGGGACTTATTTGTTTGGAGGTATTGCAGGTGCACTGCTTTATGTACTGGCATTCAATATTTTTCCGGTGTTTTCACTTGCCCGGGAATCCGCGCTGGCACTGGGCGCTTCAGCCTCGGTACTGGCCATTGTGGTGGCCATCGCATTTTATGTTCCGGAGTATACCATCCACCTGTTATTCCTAGGCCCGGTTAAAATCAAATATATAGCCATATTTTCGATTCTGATGGACCTGCTGATGCTGAATTCGGGAAACGCCGGAGGGCATATTGCACATCTTGGCGGGGCCCTGTGGGGGTTTGCCTGGGTTAAAATGATCCCTGCATTTGACCCGACCAAAATCTTCATGCATTCAGGATTCAGTTTTACCAATCCTTTCAAAAGGAGAAAAAAGCCGAAATTAAAAGTTTACAGAGGTAGTAAACCTCTTACCGACGAGGAATACAATAAGCTTAAAGTCATGAATCAAAGGAAGATTGACTCCATCCTTGACAAAATATCCAGGTCAGGGTATGATAGCCTGACCAAAGAAGAAAAGGAATTGCTTTTTTCAAACAGCAAAAAATAATTTTCAGCCCATGACAGCTGTAAAAAAAGGACGACGAAGGTTTCCGATTATTAAGGGCCTGTTTTTTACAGCTAACCTCATCGTTGTGGTCCTTTTTGCCATGGGATATGCCGCTGCCTATATCCCGCCTGATCGCAACTGGGTTTTAGCTTTTGCAGGACTGGCTTTCCCCTATCTGGCACTGGTAAACATTGCTTTTGCAATTTTCTGGTTGATTACCGGTAAAAAATATATTGCATTGCTTTCTGTTTCTGTCCTGATAATCAGCTGGTCGCGACTAGGCGGCTATTACAGATTCCATACCGGTTATGGCCGGCCGGCCGATAGCACCGGCATAAACGTGATGAGTTACAATGTCAGACTTTTTGATCTGTATAACTGGAAAAAAAATAAGATAAGTGAAAACGCCGCCAGGCAATTTCAGCTTCTCGCGGAACAAAAGCCCGATCTGCTTTGTATTCAGGAATATCATGCCGGACGGTCAGGTAAAGTGGATATTTGCGATTCCGTTTTCAAATATACCGGGCTGAAGCACAAATACATCGCTTATGTCAGCATGGACGGGAAGGACAAACCTTACGGCATTGCAATCTTCAGCCGCTGGCCGCTGACAGGCACAGGTATTGTCCGGTTTGAAGATAATCCCGTTAATTTCTGCCTGTTTTCTGATATTCTGATAGGACAGGACACCATCAGACTCTTTAACGTCCATCTTGAATCCATCAAATTCAGCCGGGAGGATTATCTGTTTGTTACGGACCTGAGAACTAATCAGGAAGACCAGGAAGTCTTCGCGGAAAACTCGCTCAAAATACTGCAGAAACTGAAACGTGCCTTTATTTCCAGAGCCAGGCAATCCCGCAAATTATCGGAAGAAATCAAGCGTTCCCCTTATCCTGTAATCATTTGCGGCGACTTTAACGATACTCCGTCATCCTACGCCTATCATACCATTTCAGGAAATCTTAATGATGCTTTCCGGTCCGGAGGTCAGGGGTTCAGCCAGACATATGCAGGCGCCCTGCCTTCATTCAGGATCGATTATATACTGCATGACGAAAACATGTTTTCTGTCAACAGCTTTGTCAGGATAAGGGAACCGCTTTCGGACCATTACCCTGTCGTTGCAAACCTCTCGTTGGTTTTGAAAGATGAGTGATGAAGTTCATTAACAGGATTTTCCGGCTGCTTTTCAGGTTATCGGGTTTTCTCTTGCTGGCTGCTTTAATAGCTGCGATGGTCTCACCACATATAGATCCCTATCGATGCTGGATTTTCGCATTTTTTGGCCTTGCTTATCCCCTGCTTTGGCTGGCCAACCTTTTAAGTGCCCTGGTCAATATCAGATTCAGAATATTGTCAAAGGTCATCCTGATCACCCTGCTGGCCGGTTTACCGCTTATGCTCAGACATTTTGGCATACCCGTTCCGGACAAACATACAATGAACGTCAGGGATGCCCATACATTTATCTCTTATAACGTTCACGGCTTTTCTGATATCGGTGGAGAACACTCAGTTTTTGATGTTCAGTTTCGTATTCATGATCTGTTCACTCAGGAAAATGCCGATCTAATTTGTATGCAGGAGTATCCGGTCCGGCGGAATCCGTCAGGCGGTTTTAGCAGAAATATGAACATTCCCCCCCTGCTGCCCCGGAATCATTACTCATGGTATGAACCTGACGGCATATACCTGGAGAGCGTTCTGATGACATCCACAAGACTAAAGATAAAAAACCAAGGTACTGTATATTCTCCTGATAATGAAGAATTTGCTATTTATACTGATATCTCATTCCCGGAAGGAACAGTCAGGGTCTATAATGTTCACCTTCAGAGTCTGATGCTCCGGGAAGAGCGGTCGCTGCTGAATAATTCCACCACCGGATACATAAAAAAATCGACACTCCGTCAGAGCTGGATAACAGCGGCTAAACTGCGTAGAGCTTTTATACTGAGGGCTTATCAGGCAAAATGCCTGGCGCAGCATATTCAGCAAAGCCCGTGGCCTGT
Source organism: uncultured Lentimicrobium sp. (assembly GCA_964503805.1). Classification (GTDB taxonomy): domain Bacteria; phylum Bacteroidota; class Bacteroidia; order Bacteroidales; family Lentimicrobiaceae; genus Lentimicrobium. Next base: position 11,530 of record CAZDBX010000068.1, read on the forward strand.
AATTGTTGCCGGCGACTTTAACGACACACCGGCTTCGTTTGCCTACCGAATTCTATCCAAAGGATTGTGTGACAGCTTTAAATCAGGAGGTCAAGGATTTACAACAACTTTTTCCGAAAGCCACTACCCTATCCGCATTGACCATGTGTTTGCTTCTCCTCAGATAAAAATACTTTCCTATGAGAGAAAATTGACGGGGTACTCCGATCATTATCCCATTATCGTAAGGTTCAATTTCGGAAGTAATGATTAAGCCTGAAACAATGAACTGTACCGCAGGAAAACTTCGCCACGTTTCCTATGTTGTTATACCTTTGTAAACCATTCACTGCTGAATCATGGATTTCAAATTAACTGCCGATTTTACGCCAACCGGCGACCAGCCCGAAGCCATACGCCAGCTGGTTGAGGGGCTCAGACGTGGTGATCCGGCCCAGGTGTTGCTTGGCGTTACCGGCTCGGGCAAAACCTTTACCATAGCCAATGTCATCAGGGAAGTTAACCGCCCTGCCCTGATACTAAGCCACAATAAAACCCTTGCAGCCCAGCTTTACGGAGAGTTTAAGCAGTTCTTCCCCGATAACGCCGTTGAATATTTTGTGTCTTATTACGACTACTATCAGCCTGAAGCCTTCATCCCTTCAACCAACACATATATTGAAAAGGACCTCTCCATCAATGATGAAATTGAAAAACTGAGGCTGAGTGCAACTTCAGCCCTGCTCTCGGGAAGAAGGGATGTAATCGTGGTTTCTTCGGTTTCATGCATCTATGGAATCGGTAATCCGGATGATTTTGCGAATAATGTGATCCGCCTGAAAACCGGTGATAAAATCAGCAGGAACAAGTTATTATGGGCTTTTGTTGAAGGGCTTTACAACCGGACGGAAGCTGAATTCAGCCGTGGAAATTTCAGGGTGAAAGGCGATACGGTGGATATTTTCCCGGCCTACGCCGATTATGCAGTCCGGATTATTTTCTGGGATGATGAAATTGAATCCATTGAATCTTTTAATCCATCCGATGGCACCGTCATAGAAAAACTGGACAGGATCAATATCTATCCGGCCAATATTTTTGTGACTTCCAAAGAAAAGATGAAAGATGCCATTGAGCAGATCCAGTATGATATGATGTCGCAGGTTGAGTATTTCAATGAAACCGGCAAATCGCTTGAGGCCAGGAGGCTGGAGGACAGGGTGAGCTATGACATCGAAATGATGAGGGAACTGGGTTATTGCAGCGGGATAGAAAATTATTCACGTTACTTTGATGGCAGAAGTTCCGGGTCAAGGCCGTTTTGCCTGCTCGACTATTTCCCGGATGATTTTATCACGGTGATTGATGAGAGCCATGTGACAGTTTCGCAGATCAGGGCCATGTACGGTGGGGACCGTTCAAGGAAACAAACCCTGGTTGAATACGGTTTCAGGTTGCCTTCCGCACTGGATAACCGTCCGCTGAAATTCGAGGAATTTGAAGGAATGACGGGACAAACCATCTATGTAAGCGCCACCCCTGCCGATTTTGAACTTCAGAAATCAGAAGGCGTGGTCGTTGAGCAACTCATCAGACCGACCGGGCTGCTGGATCCTCCGGTAGAAATCAGGCCCAGCCTCAATCAGGTTGATGATCTTCTTGACGAAATAGCCCGCACCGTCGAGGCCGGTGGCCGGACCCTGGTTACCACGCTGACAAAACGAATGGCGGAAGAGCTCACCAAATACCTCACTAAACTGGATATTAATTGCCGTTATATACATTCCGACGTGGATACCATCGAAAGGGTGGAAATCCTGCGCGATCTCAGGCTCGGGAACTTTGACGTCCTCGTAGGCGTTAACCTGCTGCGCGAAGGGCTTGACCTTCCCGAAGTTTCATTGGTCGCCATTCTGGACGCCGACAAGGAAGGTTTCCTGCGCTCGGAACGGTCACTTACCCAGACAGCCGGGCGGGCTGCGCGAAACATCAACAGCAGGGTGATTATGTATGCGGATAAGATCACCGACTCCATGCGCCGCTCCATTGATGAAACCAACCGACGCCGTGAGAAGCAGATCGCCTACAATACGGCTAACAATATCATTCCCAGGCAGAT
>CAZDBX010000069.1:0-4887 GCA_964503805.1 uncultured Lentimicrobium sp.
CGGGTTTGTTTTTCCTTGCCGTTGCTGATCTGCAGTACCATGCTGTAATCTCCGGCTTTAACCGGGGTTCCTGTCAGCCTACCGTTTGTAAAGGTAAGACCTGCGGGCAGGGTACCCGAAATCATGGACCAGTTGTAAATTTTATTGGCAGGGGTATAAAAGCTGAAATCAACGGCTTTACCAACCTCTAACACCGGATCAGGACCATAATAAAACTCCATGGGGGCGCGGAATCCAGCATCGGGATTGATTACAATCACTTCACTGCCGGGTTTCCCGCTTACTTTCCCGCCCTTGCTTACAATCAGATCTATCGTTTGCTGAAGGGTATTGTCAACCATGGTTGAAATCTGCGTATCGGGCAGGTCGTGGCGGGTAATGTTGATGTACTTGTCGTTAAACGGTTTCGTCCAGCCTTTCACGGGAAGATAGAGATTCTCGGGCAGGCCTTTCATGCCGTACATCACACCCATAAGCCCGGCCACCGTGGCGGCCTGGTTGTCGGCGTCGAAACCCATGGCGCAGGAAAGGTCGAGTGTACGCTGGAAATCGCCTTCGCCATAAAGCATGGCCAGAATGGCACAGGCTCCGTTGAGGTTGGCATTCCAGATGGTTTTGGTCATGTCGTGCTCATTAATGTAATACTTCTGCGCCATTTCCTGCCAGGCGGCTTTCCAGTCCTTCGGAAACTTTGCATGCAGACTGATCATATCCTTAACGGTAGCAGCATACCTTCCGTCAGCAGGCAGCGATTTCAGTCCGATGTCGATCAGTTTCCGGATGTCCTTTTCGAAGAAAGCCGCGGCATACATAGCACCGTAATGGATGGTAGGCTCCACCCCCCAGTCATCGCTGGTGATGCGGGCGGCCCATTCCGACTTATCTGCTGCATATTTTATCATTCCGGGTGCGGTAAATGCCCAGATTTCATTGATCAGTTGCGGATCAATCTGATACCAGTGCGGATTCAGTTCTTTACTGCCGGTAAACGGCGGAGTATATCCGTAATGCATCAGGCCGAGGGCGCCCCGGTTGGCCAGCCACACCCGGTCGCGGATATGATACATCCAGGCATCGCGAAGCTGTGCATACGTTGGCTCGGGTCCATGCTTCATCATCTGCAGCAGGTACATATACTCCAGATCTGTATCATCGTCGGAAAATGCGCCGTCGTATTTCTGCAGCTTATCCAGATTTTTTGTGTAGCCGTAAGGCCAGTTCTCAGGGCCGGGGGCGTTCACGTACTTGTTTTCATGCGGAAGTCCGTAGATATTCCCTATCATTTGCCCGACCCACGCAGCCTCGATTTTGTCGCGCAAATCGCTCTTTTTGATGCGCAGGGGCTTGCCTGCCGACAGGAAAAAGGGAAACAGCATCAACAGCAGTGTTGCCTGAACCCGGAAATGAAGGTTTTTTCTTTTCATAAATGTATTTTATTAGTAGCCAGGATTCTGGCGAAGTTTAGAATTGGCGCTCAGCGCGGTCTGCGGCAACGGGAAAAGTTTGGCAGTTGGACCGGAAGCCGGTTTGTTCCACCAGGTATTCCCCCAAACGCCGAACCGGATCTGATCCTGCCGGCGGCGGGCTTCCCAGGCAAACTCACGGCCGAACTCATCCAGCAGTTCTTCCGCCGTAATATCGGAAGCCTGATAAGGAGGCATGCCTGCCCGCGTCCTGATTTTCTGCAACTCCGGATCGTTCAGCATTTCGCCGGCCCTGCCCAGACGCCAGAGCGCCTCAAGTTTGGTATAAAGCACATCGGCATACCGGAAAAGCACAAAATCATTTTCCATATCGGTTACATAATACTCCAGGTCTTTCTGGTATTCATACTTGCAGCAGCGGGCGCCTTCCCATTTTTTGCGTGCACGGTAATTACCAATGGTGGGAGTGTACTCAAACCAGACGGTATCGTTTCCCTCAATAAAATAGATCGGATTACCATTCATATCATACTGCTGCCCGAAAAGGAACGAATTCCGCCTCAGGTCATTTTCAGCATATTTATTGAAGAACTCAGGCTCCAGCACAAAACCATCCCACATTTCCCCCTTGAACCCGTAGGTAGCCCGGCTGGCGTCGTTCAGGGTAAGGGTGTACCAGTATAACCGGTCCTTGGTATATACCGAATGGTTTACGATCACGAAAATGTTCTCCCGGCTGTTTTCATTCTTCACCTTGAAGTTTGTAAAATAATCATCCTCAATCATATATGCATTCAGCGCAATCACTTTGTCACAGGCGTCCACGGCCTGCTCGTATTTGCTTTCACCAATCCACTCTTCGGCATTCAGGTAGAGCTTTGCCAGTAATGTCCATGCCATCCCCTGGGTAACCCTTCCGTAATGCGCGGCAGTGGGCTGATCCTGCAGGTTATCCACATGATCCAGGATTTCCTGCTCTATAAAACTGAAGATAAACTTCCGGTCTTTCTGTTCGGGCAGTTCCTTATCGGTGAAATCGATGGTAAAAGGCACATTGCCCCAGTTGTCGATGGCCCAGTAGTAAAACAGCGCCCTCAGAATCTTGATTTCCGAAACGATACGGTCCTTACCCTCGAATGTAATTTCTGATTCTTCGGTTTCGTAGATCACCTCGTTACAGGCGCTGATCCCTTCAAACACATACTCATAGGACTGCCTCAGGATTTTGTTGCTCGAGTTGAAGCGGTGGGTGTGTAATTCATCCCAGCGACCCTGCTCCCACCACAAACCATCGTCGCGGCCGGGAATTACCATCTCGTCGGACGAGTTCTGGATCAGCGACCACAACCGCTGCTCTTCAGGAAACCGCTGTAGCTTGGTATATGCCCTTCCGGCATTCATCAACACATCCCGTTCGGTCTGGAAAAATTTATCCAAGGGGATGTCTGAATATACTTCCTCCTCCAGATCGGTGCACGATACCATGGTGAGCGCGATGGCTCCAACCAGGGACAGAACGATATATTTCATTTTTTTCATGGCTGTCGTCGTCTTAGAATGTAACATTTACTCCCAGTGTCAGCAGAGTGGTTCGCGGATAATAGGAAAGGTATTCAATGCCCGGGGTCAGGCCGCCGAGATTCACCTCAGGATCCAGGCCCTTATATCCGGTAAGACAGAATACATCCTGTGCCGTCGCGTAAACCCTCAGGCGGGTGATGTATTTCAGGCTGACCGGCATGTTATAACCCACCGAGATATTATCCAGTTTCACATAAGTGGCATCTTCCACGTATTTGGAAGAGTAACGGGCGTTGCCCCTGAATTCGGGATTTTCGAACTGGGTCAGGGTAACATTATTCAAACCGAAAGTTCCCCAGTTCTCGTAATAAAGCCGGTAGGTGTTCAGCACTTCCCCGCCGATACTGGCACGCAGGGCAAAACTGAAGTCCCAGTTTCCGTAAGTCATAAAACTGCCCCATCCCAGGGTAAAGTCAGGAAATGCATTCCCGATAACCTCCCAGTCTTCAGGATTCACCAGCCCGACAGGGTTGGCATTTTTAAACAGGTCGTTGCCAAGTTCATCCAGACCAATCCATACGGGTCCGTAAAAAGTTCCCAGCGCTTCACCTTCACGGATCTTCTGGGCGTTCACGCCAATGGCGCCGCCAATCCAGCCAAGATCATAGGAGGTATCGGTAAACTCTTCATTCGAGAATTTCTCCAGAATATTCTTGTTCCGGCTGAAGGTGAGCATATTGGTCCAGTTAAACTTCCCTTTATTTACTGAAACGTGTTTAAGGGTAAGCTCAATCCCCCGGTTGCTGATGGTTCCGACATTGGTAAATAATTCCTTGTAAAGATAAGGCGGAACGGATACGTTGTAAGTATAAAGAAGGTCGGTACTTCTCCGGTAATAATAATCAAGGGTACCGCTCAGCCGGTTATCAAACATTGCAAAATCGATTCCGGCATTGATTTCTGATTTGTTTTCCCACTTAAGGTCGGGATTGGGGTTGGTTACCGGTTGATAGGTATTGATCCACTCCCCGTTGTAATAAAACTTGCCGGCGCGCCCCATCAGCAGCAGCGAACGGTAATTGCCGATGTCCTGATTCCCGGTTACACCATATCCGACCCTGACTTTCAGGTCATTGACCCACTGAACATCACTGAGAAAGTCCTCTTTGTTGATTCTCCAACCCAGACTTACGGAAGGGAACCATCCCCATTTATGATTCTTACCGAACCTGGAAGAACCTTCTCTCCGCAACGATGCAGAAGCAAGATATTTTTCATCGAAATTATACATCACCCGGCCGAAAAACGAAATGAGCCGGCTTTTGCCTTTGTAGGAACCCATGGAAGCAGTCCCTTCGGCCAAAGCAATACCTGAACCAATGTTATGAGGTCCATAAAGATCGGTATCGAAACCCGAGTTGATCATGTAGGAATTGTTGGTTTCAAACTCCTCGAATGAATAACCTGCCAGCGCCTGCAGATTGTGTTTCTCGAAAGATTCAGTAAAATTCACTGTACTTTCATACTGAAGGTCACTGCTGCGGCCATTGCTGATTTCGGCCTCTCCGTTCCGGCCCAGCCGGCTTGGATAATACTTTGTGCGATAGGAAAGTTCCTCCCATGCCGATTTTTCGACGGAAACCAGATTCACCCAGTTCAGATGATTACTGAGTTTCAGGGTAGCCCTGACATTGGCGCCCATATCATCGGTTTTCCCATTGCGGATACGCTCGTTCAGCATAGCCACCGGGTTATAATAGTCCATACCTGAGATGAGGGTATAACCCCCGGTATATTCATTGCCCGGATCATAAACCGGCGACGTCGGGTTGCGGATAAAAGCCTGGTAGAACAGATCATAGTTGGCCGGCTTGTAATTGCGCATGCCGTAACTCAGGTTATAGTCCAGGGTAAGCAGATCGCCCAGCGCCTTCTGATTGAT
>CAZDBX010000069.1:4987-13625 GCA_964503805.1 uncultured Lentimicrobium sp.
AACTGCGCGGCAGTCAGGTTTTCCACCATGCGTGGATTTACCTGTGCCGAAAGGTATCCCGAGTATTCCACCTTGCTCTGTCCGGTTCTGGCCCTTTTAGTGGTGATGATGATCACCCCGTTTGAGCCGCGGGTACCGTAAATGGCGGCCGCTGAACCATCCTTGAGCACATCAATGGATTCTACTTCTTCGAAACTCACATTTTTCAGGTCTACCCCGGCCACACCGTCAACAATGACCAGCGGTCCCTGTCCGGAGGTAAGGGTATTGGTTCCGCGCAGCAGAATCTGGTATCCGGCCTGCGGATCGGCACCATCAGGGCGGGTAATGGAAAGTCCCGCCACCTTTCCCTGCAGCAATCCCATGGGGCTGCTGTGGGCGCCGCGGTTAAAGTCATCCGCCTTCACCGAAGCGATGGAACCTGTAACCTCCTTGCGGGTGGTCAGGCCATAGCCGATCACTACCACCTCTTCGAGGGATTCCACGGTGGGCTTAAGCCTGATATTGAGGGTAGTCTGGGAGCCCAGGGTAACCTCAGCGGTTTCATAACCCACGAAGCTGAACACCAGCACTGATCCTTTTAAGGCGTCAAGGCTGTATTTACCGTTGATATCGGTAACAGCCCCGGTCTGGGTGCCTTTTATGGAGATGTTGACTCCAGGAAGGGTTTCACCCGTTCCCTGGTCGGTTACCGTTCCCTTGATCCTCAGCACATCGGTCTGTTGGGCATAGGTGGAACCTGACAATAAAAGCACCGTCAGAAACAGCATCATGGCTGTTCCCATACCGGCAATCTTTCTTCTGAATATGGCTGCTTTCATAAAGCGGAATTTATTGATTCTGGTCAAATGTTAACAACTCAGCGCGGGTAGGGATAGACGACTGGGCACCCATACGGGTAACCGTGATGGCCGAAGCCCTGGCCGCCAGTTGTACCGATTCAAGGATGGTCCTGCCTTCGGAAAGTCCCACGCACACGGTTCCGCAGAAAACGTCTCCGGCAGCGGTGGTATCCACTGCATCCACTTTCACTGCATCCACAAAGTGATATTCATCGTGGTCCTTGATCAGCGCACCCTGGCTGCCAAGGGTAATCACCACGATGTCGCAGCCTTTGGCGCTGATGATGTCGGCAGCCTGCCTTGCCGAATCGTAATCGGTAACCTTGATACCGGAAAGGATTTCTGCCTCGCTCTTATTCGGAATGATGATGTAGATGTTCTTCAGCAACTGATCCGACAGTGCCCGGGCAGGCGCCGGGTTCAGAATGACCTTGATGTTTTTACGGCTGGCCAGTTCTGCAACATATTCAACCGTATCGAGCGGGATTTCAAGTTGCATCAGTACCAGGTCGCTGCTTTCGATTTCGCTGCTGGCCTTTTCAATGTCGGCCGGGCAAAGCGAAGCATTGGCTCCGGAAGCAACCACAATGCAGTTTTCACCGCGCGAATCCACCGTGATCAGGGCAACTCCCGAAGGATTATTGGGATCGGAAAAGATGAAATCAGTATTGATGTTCTCCGAATTGTACAATACCACCGATTGTTTTCCAAAAACGTCGTTGCCTGTTTTGGAGATAAAAGTTACTTTGCCACCCATACGGGAAGCGGCAACCGCCTGATTGGCCCCCTTGCCGCCGGGATTCATGAAGAAAGTCCCGCCAAGCACTGTTTCGCCCGGAATGGGTAAACGGTCAGCCTTGATAACCATATCGGTATTACAACTACCTACCACAACTAATTTCTTGCGCTGCATATAATTATTTACGTTAGTTTGTGAGACAAAACTATAAATAACTACCTGCGAAAAAAATCAATAAATCATCGCAAACTATAATTCATAAAAAGGATTTTATCCATCAATTATTATTGATAATATTTGTAATCAATACTTTAACCTAAATGATAGCTTGAATATTCTGACCCAAAACCATATTTTTAATCATCTCTCATTATAAAAGAATTGTTAACTTTGACTGACGGTTCTGATACGGAACTTAATCTGATCCGGATGAAACCGGCAACTGCCTGCCACACTTAATAAACAACTTCAGCCTGAGTTATGAAAAAGTCCCGCTTTGAGTCGCTGGTGCAAATGATCCACTCCATGAGCCTGCCTGAAAAGAAAACGTTCAGGCAAATGGTTGGCCGGAAAAAAACCATGCCCGACTACCTTATATTATATGACCTTATCGATAAAGGATCAGAGGATACACCGGCGGCACTTCGACAGGTTTTTCTTGCAAAGCGGCCTTCTGCCGCATTTGACACCACGGTGAAATATCTTTTCGAAATCCTGCTGGATACCATGCTGGAACTGCGCAAAAACCAGGACAGCTTTTTCCATCTGTTCAACAAAATCCTGAAAGCGCGGGTACTCTTTGAAAAGTCTCTTTTCGATGAGTGTTTTGACACCCTCAACAATGTAATGGACCAGGCCGAACGCTACGAAAACTACCATGCCCTGCTGCTGGCCAACCGCCTGGAACTCGACTACCTGCTTGCGCTGAACTTCCCTAATCTGAAAGAACAGGAATTGCTGAAAAAGCAGTTCAGGCTTACGGAATCGATGAAATACATCAGAAAGATAAATGAGCAAAGCTCGCTGTACGAAATCCTGAAACACAGGGTGGTGTACAAGGGCTATGCCCGTTCGCAGAAAGAGAAAAATGAGCTGAATGATTTGGTTTACAGTGAGCTCAGCCTTGTGGCATCCCTGTCGCCCGAAAACTTCGAAGTAAGCAAACTTCACCAGCTGTTCCAGTCGAATTACCTGATCAGCGTGGGCGATTTCAAATCTGCCCTACGGTCGTATTATGAACTGAACAACCTTTTCGAAGCCAACAAGCACCTCTGGAGCAATCCGCCCGTGTATTACCTCTACACCCTTGAGGGCGTGCTAGAAAGCCTGCGGAGCATCCACAATTATGAGGGTATGCGCTACTTTACCGATCAGTTGCTGAAGATTGAAAGTCATTCGGCCGACTTCAGGTTGTTGCTGACCTGCGTGGCATTCCTGTATGAACTATTTCCGTTTCTCGACCGCGGCGACTTTACTGCCTGCGACAGCCTGATGGATCAATACAGGGAAAAACTGTACGATAAATTTCAGATGCTGAGCCATTCACGCCAGGCCGAACTTTGCCTGTATACTTCTCTGGTTCTTTTCGGAAACGGAAAATATCAGCAGGCCCACAGGTTCCTCAGCCAGATCATTGTACGGGGAAAAAGTTTCTACTACCTGCCGCTCTACCGCACCATCAGGCTGGTAAACCTGATGATCCTTTACAAACTGGGCGACGAGGAACTGATCCGCTATGAGATCAGGTCAATCAGGCGCGACCTGGCAGCAAGCGAAAAAGGTTATAAAATTGAGCACTTCATGCTGAAGTTTCTGATCAAACAGTTACCGGACAACAAAAGAAAAAGGGGGAAACTTTACGAAAAATACCTGCCGGCCCTGCTTGATATGCAGCAGGATCCTTTTGAAATGCAATTGCTCAGGATTTTTGATTTCACTGCATGGATCGAAGCCATGCTGAAACAGCAGCCATTGGCAACCATTCTCAGGGAAAGACATGCACCCATAGCCGGAACAGAGAATCCCGGTTAAAAGGACTCCGGATTATTCCCTGACGAAAGGCACAAACCTGACCGGAAGCAGGCTTTTTCTTTCCATCCTGCCTTTGATTTTTGTCGCTTTCACCAGGGTTTGAACGCTTCCGGGCCTGCCCAGCGGAATCACAATGCTGCCGCCTTCTTTCAACTGGGCAATCAGCGGAGGAGGGATTTCTTCAGCAGCAGCAGTCACCACAATGGCATCGTAAGGCCCGTGCTCCGGCCATCCGGCAAAACCATCCCCTATCCTGACCTTTACATTTTTGTAGCCCAGCCTTTTCAGTAAGGCCGCCGACTGTTTCCCCAGGGGTTCGACAATCTCGATGGTAAAAACGCTGTCGACAATCTCAGCCAATACAGCAGCCTGATAACCCGAGCCTGTACCTATCTCAAGCACCTTCATTCCCCGCACAGGTTGTATGGCCTGGGTCATGTAGGCCACCATATAAGGCTGTGAGATGGTCTGATCGTATCCTATCGGCAGCGGCATATCGCGGTAGGCATGCGACTTCAGATCGGCAGGTACAAACAGGTGGCGCGGCACTTTGCGCATGGCCGCCAGGGTGGCCCGGTGCGATATCCCTTCCGCTTCAATCTGATACTTAACCATGCTTTCCCGGGCAGCAGCATAATCATCCTGACCATAAAGAGGAGACATAAATGACAAAATTAACCCCGCCCCGGCAATGGCTGCATAACGAAACCACCTGCAGTCACCGGGGTGCGATGACAATGCTTTCATGCCTTAAAGATAATAATTTTCAGGATATTATCCAATCAAAATGTCCTCAACCTGCCAGGATTATAATGGGTATAAGTAAATTCGTCCCGGACAAAACCCGCGATGAACGCAATATCAGGGAAGATACGTCCGGCTATTTCTCAGTTTTTATGGACTTCACCAGCCCCTTCACTGCTTCTTCAGCCCGGATGGGGACATAACCGAAGCGGCGGTTAAATTTACTGCTGTTGAAAAAATAATCCCGGTCATACTGATAGGCCATTTCCCTGACCTCCTTTAAAACAGGAATAAACAGCCCGAGCAGTCCAAGCATCCAATCCGGAAGTGTGCTGTATTTTGGCGCCACACCCATTTCCCGGGCAAAAAGCGCAATCCACTCTTTTCCGGTTATGCGTTCATCCGAAGTCGGCAGGTGCCACACTTCACCATAAGCGTCAGGGGTGTTGCCAAGGATGGCAGTACCTTTGGCCGCATCGCCGGTATGGGTAAAACTGTGAACTTTTCCCACGCCTGAAAACCAGTTTGCCTTCTTGCCCTTGCTGAAATTCTTAACCACCATTTCCACCAGCACACTGTTAAAGGGATCAATAAAATCAGCGGCCCGCGCGATTAAAGCAGTGATGCGGCCACTATTCATTTCATCGAGCAGCATTTTTACAACCTGGTTTCTGACCTCACCTTTTTTACTTGTTGGCCGAACCGGTGTCTCTTCGGTCATATTGCCGAGATGGTTTCGGTCGTAGGTATAAACATTATCAAAAAACACCAGCTTCGCCTGATGGCGGATACAGCTGTCAAGTACATTGCGCATGATAACCGGCCACTTGTGCTGCCAGGCCTTCGCACTGTATTCCACCCCAACGGTCAGGTAAACAATTGAAGATCCGGCCACCGCCCGGTCTACTTCTCCGGCAACGGTGAGATCGGCTTTCATCAGCTGATCACCGGGATTGACGGCTTTGGGATTGCGGCTTACCAGCCTTATTTCCTTTGTATATACGGTCAGGCCTTTGGCTAGTTTTTTGCCGATGGCGCCACCGGCTCCGAGTATTGTTTGCATGGTAAATTATTTTAAAGTCCGACAAAGCATAAAATTATCTGCAAAATTGAATGAAGCTGTCGATAAGTTATAACGCAAAACGGTCAGTTCCTGTTTAATCAGGGCAAACGGGGGTTATAAACCGGTAAACCGGAAAGGGTGATGTCGGTTTTGGGCAAAGCGATGAAAAAAACCTGCCCGGATTTGAGTCCGGACAGGTTTTAAATATAAGCAACGCAGCTTATGATTTATTGCAATGCCTTGAGCGCTTCGGTTGCGGCATTCATGGTAGGCTTAATGGAGATCTCCTGACCAACAGCCCCTTTCATCCACACCTGGGGAACCAGACGACCCTGGGTGTACATGCGGTTGAACTCATCTGCCAGGTTTTTACCCTTTACCTGCTGTTCAATCTGAAAATCAATCAGGTGGCCCATCGGATAATTTGACAGATAGAGCGGATTGTCGATCATGTGGGAATAGATGGCCAGGATGGGTTCATCTTTTCCGCCAAGGATACCGGCGTAATAGTTATTCCACACTTCTTTGGCGGCAGAAATCACCGCTTCCTTCAGTTGTGCGGGGGTGGTGGCGGGATTGTCGTACATCCATTTCCATACTTTCATATCCACCAGCGAAACACCCATAATTTCGTAAGAGGCCCAGAAATTATCGAGGGCCATCATGTGGTCCTTGTTAGGATCGGCGTTGGGCATGCCAAGTAGTTCAAGATCACGTTTCTGGAAAAGAAAGGCCACGGCCTCAGTAAACGCGGTGTTGGGCACCCCCTGCAGCATATAATAATCCACATCGTTCAGCGTCACCGTTTGTTCCACATTGTGGCCAAATTCGTGCACAGCAATGTTATATCCTTTATAATCCATGCCACCTGCCCCTATTCTGGTACGCAGACGGGCAATGTCGTTGCGCATCTCGGCGCCCCAGGCATGTCCGGCACCACGCGAAGGGTCAACCGAAATCAGCGAGGTGATCTGTCTGGCTTTTTCCTGCGGCCAGCCCAGTTTCACCAGAATATTGGGAAGATCGGCCTGAAACGCTTTCGGATCGGGATACTTTTCCGAGGTAATGGCGGTTAGCTGCTCCTCAGGAATACCACCTCTGGACTTGAAACCGTTGTACCAGATATCGAAAGGCTCCAGCGGGCGCCCGAGCCGCTGGCTGATAAATGCAGCCACTTCCTTTACCTGAGGTGAAGAAACAAATTCAGTAAACAGACGCTCCACATCTTCCTGAGGAATTTCCATGTATTCCTCAAAAGCACGGCTGATGTATGTGGGGAAATTCGGATTGTAGGCGTCGATGGCTTTCATCGCATGAAAGTTGCCGAGCAGCACTTCATAACGCTTATCGGGTTCGGGATTTCCCTGCACTTCAGCACCATCCTTAAAAAGCTTGTTATCTGCCGGATTCCAGGTGTGCTCATCCTTGTTGATTACCTGCTGTGGTATGCTCTGGTCGATGATGCGCTTCATCACATCGTAGATCATGCGCTGCTTTTCGAGCCCTTTTTCACCTGCATAATTCGATTTCAGTTCATCGCGCAGACCCCAGTGGGTAATCAGTTTCATGCCTTCAGGGAAAAGGTTTTCGCCTTTATCATTGACCAGGCGGCCCATATAGATATTGTAATCAGAAATGTATGCATCGGCTTCGGTAAGGGTTTTGGAAGCCTGCTGTATGATCTCAGCGGGAACCCTGGAGGTAAAGCGGTCACCCATCCGGGCATAAGCCCACTCAAGACGGCTCCACCCGGATCCTTTTTCCGTTTTTTCTTTCAGGGAATAGAATGGGAAGTTCAGGGCGGTGAGAAAGGCGATTTTATTGTTAAAAAAGTCGTCGGTAAGGTGAGCGGCTGCATTGTAACTGCCAAACATCATATCCACGGGCTCGATTTCAGGGCCTTCAAGCTGAATAGGCTCTTTGAGCAGCACATCCATCTTGTGGAAATAACCATTAAAAATTTCAAAGTTCCGTTCCAGTTTCCTGTACAGATTTTCCAGGGCAGCTTCCTCAGCCACAAAGTTCCCCAGACAAAAATCTTCAAAATCTTTAACTGTGCCATCGCTTTCGCGCCAAAGGTTCGCCACTTGCTGCACCCCACGCTCAATGCGGAATTTCGGGGCTTCGCCCAAAGAATCATTGAGCGTTTGAATAACTTTTTCGACAGCAGTTTGTTCAATAAAAGCCTTTACAGGCCCGCCGGTAACTGCACCCCGCTTTTCGCCGCAGCCACTTACGGCGATCAATGTTGCCATTGCCATGATAATGATGATGTTACGCATGATAAAGTAAGTTTAGGATCTTTGCAAAAGTAGGAAAATGCGGCAACTTTAAGATGTCTGAACGCAGAAATATGAATAATGGATCTCTGAAATAACCAGTTCAGAAACAACTTCTGCTTCTGTAATCTTGTAATTTTGAATGCTGAAACTTAACACCCAGTAAATATAACCAATCCATCGTGATGTTCCGAGACGAAAAGGGCTACCGCCCGACCCAGCAAATCTTCACCGAAGTCCCTCCGAAATATGATATTCTTAACCGCATCCTTACCCTGAACCTGGATGAAGGATGGAGGCGTAAGGCTTCGGCAACCATTCTGGAAGAAAACCCGTCACGGGTGCTCGACCTCTGCTGCGGAACTGCTGACCTTACGATGCACCTTGCACGATCAGCAAAACAAAACACTGACCTTTTCGGGCTGGATTTCAGCCATACCATGCTGGCCAGGGCCAGAGAAAAAGTTGCAGTTTTCGGAGAGGACAGGGTAAAGCTGATTCAGGGCGATGCGGGAAACATGCCTTTTGAAAATGAGTTTTTTGATGCGGTCGGTATTTCATTTGGTTTCCGCAACCTGACGTTTGAAAATCCTGATGCGCGGCTGCATATCAGTGAAGTGTTCCGGGTGCTGAAACCGGGCGGACGGTTTGTGGTGCTGGAAACCAGTCAGCCAAAAAACAGGCTGATCAGGGCGGGTTATCACTTTTACCAGAAATACATTACCGCACCCATCGGTGGCCTGCTTTCGGGAAACCGTCCGGCATACGACTACCTGGCACATTCTGCCGTTAACTATTATTCCATTCCCGAAATCTCGGAAGTCCTGCTGGAGGCAGGATTCAGCAAGGTAAGCGGCCAGCCTTATCTGCTGGGGGCAACGGCCATAGTAACTGCCATAAAGTAACGCCGGAACAAGGGTCAGGCCTTAAACCCGCAAAC
>CAZDBX010000070.1:0-13431 GCA_964503805.1 uncultured Lentimicrobium sp.
AAGTTGCAATCGGCTGGGTAAGAACAAGGGTACTTGCATTGGCTCCGGTCCAGACTTTCAGCGCGATGGTTCCGCCGGCTGAGTATGGGAACATCCGGATCTTGGTCAGGCTGGTTCCAGCATACTGTGCAAGTTGAGTCGGGGTAAACCTTACGGCGACGTTGAATGTACCACCACCGGTAAGACCAATGGCATCGTTATTAACGCCATTATCCCAGAAGAGCCATCCTGAAGGGCCGGGGCCTGATCCTGAAGGAGCTTCCCAGTTAAGTACTACCTGCTCGAGGTAGGGGAAGTTAACTGCTGCAGTCAGGTTGACAGGCTCAGCGCATACGCGGTAGATGTGAACATTGTCAACTAACCAGTTGAAGATATCGGTGGTAACAGCACCCGAAGCGGTGAAGCGTACACGGAATACCTTGCCCTTGGCCTGGTTGGTAATATCAACGCTCTTGGTTTCCCAATCGAAGGATTCTGCGTTGGTGTATTCCACAACCTGGATCCATGAAGATCCGTTGTAAACTTCAACTGCCAGACTTTCTTCTTCGGTAGGATTAACAAGGGTATGTTTCAGGTCAAAATCAAGCATGATCTTACCATCGATGATACCACTGCCAATCATATAGTAGCTGGTGAGCGACTGGGTGTAATCACTGGTTACAGGATTGAAATAGAATTCTGCAGAAGGCAGGGGATTTCCAACCTGACCGGCAATACGCCAGTTGTCTCCGTCAACAGTCCACTGGTTGGTTTCGAACAGACCGGTGTTGAAGTTTTCAACGAACGGAAGCTCATAACCATAGGTAACAGTTACATCAACCGGACCTTCAATCATGGATTCTCCGGTCTGACCGGCAAAACCATAAGGAGTGAGGTCATAAACGGCTGTGATATGATAGCTGTAAGTTGCAGGTGCAAGGTTAAGGTCGAAATACTCAGTCTGAGGATGTTCAACATAAGCAGCAAGCATATCATCACGATACAGGTTGTAACCAAGCAGGTTGGAAGGAACACTTCCGCCGCCTGAGCCACCACCGGTGCCATTGAGGATAAACGGTAAGCCCTGAGGTCCTACGTCAACAAGTGCAGCCCATGAACCGGTATACTGAAGAGCATTTCCGGTTGTAGTCTCACCATTGATAGTTACTGCAGGTACCCATGGACCACTCGAGAGTGAACCGGTCGTCTGCCATTCAACCCAATAGGTTCCGGGTGAAAGGGTAAGTCCGGGGGTTTCGGCAACAATACGCATTATCGGACGATCGGTAGATCCGCCGGGGCCGTTGTCGTTACGATAGATATTAGACCATTCAGTACTAATCATACGGTTGGTAACCAGGTCACCCCAGATTACTGTTCCGCCGGCATTGGGAGCTCCATCGTAAACACGACAGTATACACCGGTAAATGTACTTGAAGTACTTGAGCCGGTCTGATAACCAAAGAATTCAATGTTCTGGACATTCCAGTTTCCGGTAACTTCAAAGTCGTCAGCAACACTGTTGCCTGCACTCTGCTGCATCCCGAATCCATAAGTACCCATACCAAGTCCGGTCTGGAGGATGCTTTCATCTGCTCCGCCTGAACCGGTGCCCGGGCTGTTAACCAGTGGTCCGTTGTCGTAAAGCACGTTCCTGTTGGAAGCAAGCGGTACATTAGTTTGCGGGAAGGTACGCGGGGTAAGCACGGCAACTACATCAGCAGCAGCCTGGGTCTCAGTTGCCACAACGCGATCCTGGTTATCACCAAGGCCGGTGGGCGAAGTCGGAGGCAGCCAGGTAAGGTGAGCGTAGTCAGTTCCCAGCGGGCTCATGCCTTCGAGACTATCAGGAGGATAAAGAAATGCTGACCTGAAGAGATAGGTATCCAGTTCACTGTATCCCGAGCTGAACAGTGCAGCAACACCGGCGAGGTATTCCTGACCGAAGTTCAGGTTGGTATAGGTATAAGTCTGATCAGGGGTATTGTCAACGAGGGTTCCGTCGAGGAATACACCGTATCCCTGGAGGGGAACACCACCTGAAGCAATCTGGATGTCGTCGACTGCCCAGCCTGATGCCCATGCACCATTATCATCGGCGTGGAAGGCAACCCATACACTGTTGAGACCAGAAGCACCTGAGAACTGTGCAAGGTCGATTTCAATATCCTGCCATGCGCCGGGAGCAGCAACCATTGAACTGATCACTGTCCATGTAGCACCAGCATCTGTACTGAGCTCAACATATGCACTCTGTCCATAAGAACCATCAAAGTAGCTGGCGAAGTTCAGACGGTAAGTCGGAAGATCTGTCCAGTCCATTTCCGGAGTGATCAGATAATCGCAGCATCCGTTTCCGTTTTCAGCGTCGTCGTTGCTGACGGCATACTTGGTGTGCGGAGGAATGGCAAACGCAGAGCTGCTTCCATTGGTGGTAGCATACCATCCGGTGGTGCTCTGGGTCAGTGCCTGCCAGCCTGCCGGCGGGAATACACTGCCTTCGAAATCTTCGGCGGTAGCAATTGCAAGCGGCTCATCCCAGGTAGCAACAAGGGTAAGGTCGTCTACATAAAGGTTGCGCGGTTTGTATTTCTTCTCGAGGAGGAGAATATCAAACGTACGGTTCGAGGTGATGTTGGGAGTAATTACATAATCGTCGAAACCAACCTTGGCTGCGAAGAGGGTGTAATTGCCTTTCCATACATTTTCAAATACCACGGTACCATCTTCAGGTACAGTTGCAGTGTACACTTCGTAAGGATAATCCAAACCGGTGAGGCTCACAACAGCACCTGCAGGGCTTCCGCCGGTGGTAAGGCTTACATTACAGGTAACGGTAACCAGTTTCTTATGGCCTACGATGTTGGAGTAAGCTTTTTCTGATTCTCCGCCATTGGTGTAATTGGTGGCTACTGCATAGGCATACCATCCCTCGGGCAGCGGACCGTAAGCGATATCGGTATAATTGGTGTTGGCAACAGTACCGCTGAGCAGGGTAAGGGTTCCGGCTTCAGGACCAGCATTCGGGTCGAAACCGCTCACGCGCCATACCTTGTAACTGGTAACACCACGCTCAGAATCCTGGATAGCAAGATACTGTCCTTCACCTTCAACACCTGCCTGGGCAATGGGTGCCGACTGTGAAATCAGGGCGCGCTGTTTAACCGGAGTCCTTACTTCGTTGGAAGCGTTACGGGCTACATCGGTTGCAACAGGACCGTTCACAAAAGCACGGATCATCATATCCTGGAACGGAGAAAGTGCCCAGTTCCCACCGGCGCTCACGTTGCGTGAGTAGCTGCGGTAGAGGGTCGGGATGGTCTGGTCGATACCCACCGGAGCACAGTTGGGCGAAGTTGCGCCCTGAACCATGCCAAGGTAGAAACTACCTTCGGTAATGGTTGCGCTGAGACCTGAGAAATCAACCCATCCGAGGTTGTTAACCGTTACTTCGATAGAATCAAGAACGGTTCCCGGGAGTCCGTTTGCACCGTCATCATCAATAACAACTGCGCCAAAGGTGGTTCCGAGGAATCCTGTGTTGTTGTTGGGGAAGCTGCCATCACCTACATAGATACGGCCACCGTAAATGGTTGCGGGATATCCGGCAGGGGTGAATTTCACAGCGTTCATGTTGCCGGGTAATGCCCATGCAGCATAGTTTTCAGCTGTACCGTCATCGTACAGTACTTCGTAGTTGGGCTCGGGGAGACCCCAGGTAACTTCTACCTGTGTGTCAGCCTCGTTAACTACTGCATGTACAAGTGTAGGAGGATAGAATTCCTCTTCAAGTTCTGCATCAACTACGGTGGTATTGGTTTCGGTAACTACAACGCCTGTCACAAATTCGGTGGTGAAACCGGTTTTTGAGAATGACATATCATAGGTGCCGGCATCCACGATCATGGAATACTCACCTTCTTCGGTGGTAGTGGCTGAATACATACCGGCAGTTACAACGGCACCGTGGATGGGCGAACCATCAACAGCGCTGGTAACGGTACCGGCGATCATACCCGGGTTGTAAACAACCATGGTGGCGGGGATCATCACGATCTCGTTGGCCAGGTCGTTGGTGTTCAGCTCAAGCTCAACATTGTGTGTTCCAACCGGATAATTTTCATCATCTGAGGTAAAGGTGGCAACCACGTCAACAAATTCGCCGGGGGCAACCTGTCCCTGAGCGGGAACTACTGAAGTGATGAATGTAGGAACGGGTACACCAATCCATACAGCCAGACCATCATGCAGATAAGCACTATTGTAATTAATATTGGTTGCAATGGTTCCTGCACTGTTTTCAATACCAACAGTTGCACTGGAAATATCAAAACCTCCTACAATGGTGTTGTAATACATCATGATGTTACCGTTCTGATGCAGATGTACCTGAGCGGTAATTCTGCCGGCTGATGATGAGGGATACTCATTGTAGTTGGTAAACTGGATTACCCAGTAATCGCCCATGTTCTGATAGTAAACGGCAGAAGCGGGGCCAGCACCGTGAAGGTCATCCCAGCACCATGCAATCAGGTTATTGGGGGTGCTTGTGCTCGGAATATTCTGATTTGAAAGTGAACTTGAAGTGCTTCCGAAAATCAGGTAACCGTTTGAGCTGATGTTCACCTGCGAGTAAGTGTTTTCGTAGAACGGGAATGAGAATCCAATGTTGTAGGGTCCTACAACATTGTCATCTGACAGTCCGGTAACCAGGGTTCCGGTAGCAGAAATATCATTCCATACGAAAGCGGGTCCGCCGGCTTCGTCGCTGTCGATCCACATGTAACCGAATTCATCGGGACCACCTGCACCACGGAGGTTGCGGTTGCCCATGCCGTCGGTAGGATCAACTTCGCCCTTTTCAACCGCAACGGGCTCAACCATGGAGCGTACGTTGGGGGTGAAGTCAGGAGAATTTACCAGCTGACGTGCAGCATACTCGGGGAATGAGAAAGCAAGGGTGCCTTCACCGGTATTTGATACGCGGAAAGTAACGCCTTCGCTGGTATTGGGATACTGCTCATTGTAAAGAGAAGCCGGGTTCAGCACCAGCACAGGATTGGCCCACTCGATGGTAACCGGTCCTGCAGGCGCAGAGTTGCCTTCATCAAATACAGCCTGAACGGTGTATGAATATACGCCGTAGGCGGGCAGGGTTTCGGTGAAGGTTGTATTGTTGGTTACACCAACCTGTGCTCCGTCGCGTTTTACCACGAAATAGAGGAAATCACGGGTTCCGCCGTATGACCAGTTCAGGGTAACAACACCATCAACAGGGTTGGTAAGGTTAGCTGTAAGGTCAAAAGGAACATTCAGCGGGGTGCCTGCAACGGTCATGGTAACCGGAACTACTACCGTTCCGACATTGGGATTCGATGAAGTAAAGGTCACCTCGGCTGTTTTCACGGTACCTGCTGCAAGTCCGCTGGCGTTGAAGGCCATGGGAACATTGAAGTTGGTATAGGCCGCAATGGTTCCGTTGGTCTGGCCAATGGTCAGCCAGTTGTTAGGACCAGGTGAGGTAAACGCAACAGTTGCATTCCATGTAAGCACACCGTCGCCGTTGTTGGCAATGTTGATGGCACCGTCAACCATTTCGTTGGGGTTTACAGCAACACTGTAAGGATTAGGCGTTACGGCCATGGAAGGACGCAGCATGGCAACGTTCTGGTAAATAGTTGTTGATGGCTCAACGACTGCATCCATAACTGTGTTGTTGTATCCTGTAAGTGTAGCTGTTAACTGATAATTACCGGCAGAGATATCGGTAAAAGCATAAGCTCCGTTGACTGCAGAAGTGGTTGAAATGGTATTCAGCCCGTTAAACAAGCTGATTGAAACGCCCCCGAGGGGAATTCCGAATCCATTGGTGGTAAACCCTTCGAGTGAGCCGATACCGGCGGTTGTGGTGAATGTCCAGGTAGCATTACCTGTTGCATTACCAATTGAGTTATAAGGCACTACCTGCCAGTAATACTGGGTGGCAGTATTCAGGGCGGCAGCTGGGGTGTAGGTAAGAACGTTTCCAACATCCACACCGTTTGCAATATTGGTGGGAGGGTTGTCGGTTCCCAGATATACATAATAGCCATCGGGATTTCCGCCGCCTGAGGTGTTGGGGGCCCAGAATAAACCTACATCGACAGGCATTCCGACCGCACCGTTAGCGGGCGAAGAATACTGAGCTGCCAGAGGAGCCATGGGACCAAAAGTATAGGTAAGGCCATCAGCAGGATAAACTACATTGCTGAAGGTCATAGTGGCGGTATTGGCTGTACCTGCAATGGAGGCCGCCCAATCGGTTGTTGAAGTACGGTTCATGAAAATGCCTGCAAGGCTTCCACCCAAACCAACCTGCGCAGTAGTTGCGGTTGTATTGGTGGTTGTATTTGCACCATAAACGATTTCAACCATATTGATGGTTTCGTGCAGACGAACCTGGAAATTCAGGCTCTCACCAGCTCCACCGTACCTTCTGTAGTTTTTAAACTGAACTACACAAATCCGGTTGGGGGCTGTACCAATGGTTTCAACCCTGATGGATGATCCGGTCTGAGCCTGTAAATCGCGGCCAAAGGCAGCAATTCTTGAGCGCAGATAAGCAGGGATTGCCGTTGAAGCTGCACTCAGCGGATTGTATGCTGAAGCGGTCTGCAGATTTACAGACGGAGTAAGCGCACTGTTACCCAGGGCAATCCATCCGTTATTGTTGATACCTAAACGGTCGAAGGTTTCTGTATTGAATACAAAGGGGAATCCAATATCGAAACCGGGTCCATTATTAGTGGAGCTTCCAGCAGGAACTGCAGGATCAACATAGTACTGATCATCAGCCGTTTCAGTTCCTACAGCGATGCCTCCGGTAATTTCCGTGTAGGTTCCGGAAGAAGCCATGAAACCGTATGCCGGGAAAGTTGGCGGAGGAGCGCTCAGGGTAACATTCAGGGTGAACGAAGGAATGTTGTTGGGTGAAGGCCAGGTATCTATCATGATGTAATAGGTACCGGGTGTAAGCACAGCAGATGCCTGATGCGGAGCAGCAGTACTACTGGTTGATAATGCAAGGCATGTTCCGGTCTGAGGACATGCATTCATAATCCCGACACCTGTGTAAGTAGTCGGACCAGGATTCAGCTGGGCGGTAACGTTATAGGTACCGGTAATGGTGAACTGATAAATAATATCCTCACCACCATCATAAGAACCCATACACGTTTCACTGTAAGTGTTTCCACGTCCAACGGTGGTATTCACATCGGTATAGGGGAACGACGGAATCACGATAGGTGTGATACAGTCGTCGCCGATAGCCCTGCTACTTCCCTCAGGTGACAATGGAACCACTACTTCGGGTCCATGCAGATCCATCTCCTGCTGAAGAATCATCTGCTCCTTAGGTGAAGTCACCTGAGCATATGAAAATAATCCAGCAAATGAGAGCAGAACTGCCAGAGTCAGCGTAATTAACTTTCTCATTTTGTTTGTTTTACTTGTTTAATTAAACTTAAAGTGAACTGATGATGATTATTTATTTCATTCCTCAATAAAGAGGAGATTGAAATACGGTTAATAAATCATGCTTCTCTTTTGTGTGCCTCCTTTCTGTCAGACTGACAATTTTAATTGATCAATTATTGTTTACTGGTTAACATTTCAAAGAAAAAACCCTTGGAGATAATTATCCCGGAGGGGTGACTTTATGGTATTAATAATCTTTAGCTATTCATCAACCTCCCGCTAAGTGGCAGGTCTGAGGACCGGATAAACAAACCAGAAAATTCATGCGCAATGAAGCGAACCGGGAATCCGGAAAGGATGCAAACCGCAATTCCGGAAGGGTATTGCTTACCGGCTTCCGGATGAGGCAAAGCAGATGGAAAAATGGTCATTCTGTTAGCCAAGTTTCTCAGTTTATTACAGATAATCCAACATCAGAGATCAATAGAAATTCCCGATTTTGTTCCGTACAGAAAATCTTTGTTCAATCTCAATTCCACGCTGACAATTAAAAGCCCTTAGATCTGACCTGTACTAAAACACAATATATCAATATGCTGACAGGCACTAACCTTTATAAAGGTACTTTTAGTTAAAGACAACCGAAACCGGTTTTACCCCTATTCCGTTCGTCACTTTTTTTCAATAATTCTGTTATTTTCCCGCAAATAATTCCGGAAACCACTATTTATGGTAAATCCGGGCAAAAGTAATACCGGAAATGCTGATTTTCGGACGGGACAAACCTCTTCCGGTGATCAGATTCCGGGTCCGGGCAGCCTGTAAGGAATAGTATAGCGTGAAAAGGTTGGTAGCAAGGTAAGAGTTTTGCGGGTGGCTGCCTTTTCCGGACGCAAATATAGTAATTTATGCCAATACAAAACATCCGTTATTGAAATTTAGCTGTGGCTTTAAAATAATGAATATCTGGCTCATTATAAGGCACTTGGCCTACACAAAAGAGTGTAATCAGATCCCGGCGTTAACCTTTCAGGTCTCTATACACCCGCTGCATTGCTAAAAACCGGCCCGGAATTGTCCGGATGCTCTCAATCAGCACCTGACTATCAGCAGGAAAGAACAGCGCTTCGGGGAAAACGAACCTGCATTTAAAGACATGATAAAGCAGGGCAGATGCAGTTAAAAGGGATGGAACTACCTGGCAACACTTAATATCATATACCGGATATTGCCAGACTCATCTTTGAGCAGGCAGGGATAAATTCCGGCGGCAAGCCCGGAAACATCAAGAAAACTGTTTGCACCGCTGAAACCGGAGGTAAATGACGCTGTCAGGACTTTCTGCCCGGTTGAACTATATAATTCCACTTCATACCTTACCGGAGATTCGGACCACGGGAGGTTTACCCATACTCTTTCACCGGCCGGATTGGGATAAAGGAACGGAATATCCTCACCATCCTTGCCGGGATCCGGCACCTGAATGCTGATTTTCTGATTGTTCACACTCATCACCACATCTTCTGCATCCGGATGGAGGGGCGACAGCGTAATCAACGGTGAAAGCGCGTTGGTATAACCTGCTTTTTCACCCCACAGGCGGTATGTTCCGAAAGGTAATGATTCAAAGTTGAAATTCCCTTCCATATCGGAAAGTGCCCAACGGATGATACGGGTAAGTGAAGGATTCATCAGGTACACCACATGATTGGGTGCAGGCAGGTAACCCGGTGTTGTGGCAGGCGGGCCGGCAGGATCAAACCAGGATTCATTATAAATATCCGCATCCCTGCCGGCATCCCCCGGATAGGTGCAGGTTCCGCTGATGGAGCCCGCACCGGACGGAACAGTATTAGCAAGTCCTTCCAGACGGATATCTACATCATAAACATCAGCATCGAGGGGAAGCAGGTAGGCTGGTTGCCAGAATGAGCCGGAAGCGTAATAGGAAGGAACAAATCCGGCATACAATGACGGCTCACCAAGTGCAAAAAGATAGTAGGAACCGGCCGGTAATTCATTAAAAATGAATTTCCCGTCCTCCGCCGATTGCGCAAGTGCAACAGCCCGCGTTCCGGCTTCCTCCCTGTTCATGGCCAACACAACGCCGCCAGCCACCGGGCCTGATTCGTACAATAACCTGCCCGAAATACTGAATGCAGGCTTAACCGTCAACAGTAGTTCATCATTGATGTCACCGCACTCTGATTGCAGGTAAAGCGTCAGTATAACCGAACCGGCTTCAAGGTCTGAACTTCCGGGGGAATAATGTGTCAATAGTTGCGCAGGGTTGTCAAAAGTCCCGTCACCGGATGTTGTCCATAACAAACCGTTATAATCCGAAGCGGTTGCAGCACTGCTGTAATATCCGGATTCCGGACTTACGACGGTATCATTGCCGGCAAATACCGATGGCTGACCCATGATGGTAAGCAGCATCCGGTCATAAAGGGTATAATCTGCATTGACGATGCCAAGGGTAAGGTTTACTGAGCCGGCGGCAATATCGGCGGGACCCGGGACATACCGGGTGCTGAGCGCCTGAGGATTGACAAAGGCCCCGTCGCCATCTGTTTCCCAGAATAAGTGCTGATAGTCTATGGCGGTGGCACTTCCGGTCACAAAGTACGTATCTTCACAAATGGAAGCATCCCCTCCCGCCCATGGGCCGGCAACCGCATAGCTATAAGCGCTTTCGTGTCCCTCAACCTGGTCCCTGATACCGTCAGCATCCGTATCGTATGCAGTAACAGCTATGGTTTCGGCCAGGTCATATGCACTGATTACAAAAAGGGTATCCGAACCTGCATCGGCGATCTGGCTGAATGAGCCATCAGGATTCAGGCCATAATAAACCTTGTAACCAGCAAGATCAGATTCTGAATTGGGTAGCCAGTTTACCAGCACATCAGGTCCGACCTGCCGTTTAACCACCATGCGGGGCCTGGAAACCGGCGCTACCGGATCGGGCTGATAGAGAAACGGCTTGTATATCACTTCTCCAAGGACAGGCTGATCATATACGTCAAAAATCAGGGAATCAATCACCAGGGTATCATTGGTAAACCAATAGTTTCCCTCAGCATGAAGGTCGGTTTCGAAACGGTTTACAAACACGGCCGTATCCCTGACCCCCTGAATTGAATTGTTGTGGATACCAAGCTGGGGGCCGGCTTCAAAAAGAAATGCCTCTTCCGCATTCCCTGAAACCATATTGTATTCAAAACGATTGTTGACCGAATATTTGAAATCCTTATGGGTGACCCTGATCCCGGCCGCATTGTCATATATATTATTTCCGGTAATCAGGTTATTGTTTGATCCGTCCGTCATCAGCATTCCCCACCCTGTATTCTGCCTGATTGTATTTCCTTCGATGCTGCTGATTGCCGCTTTGCTGAGCATAAGCCCGGTTTCATTCAACTCAATCAGGTTGTCCCTGATGGTGTCCGCATCCTGTGAAAGCTTAAGCCCGATATCGTTGTTCCTGATGATGTTATTGCTGATGCTGTTCAAACCCGGGTCGTTGTTCCCGCCGTTGCCGATATGCAGTCCGATGTTATTGAAGGCGACCGTATTCCCAGAAATCAGGTTGTGCTGGATGTTTCCCTGGCCTATGCTCATAAACAGTGCAATATTCCTGTTAAAGCTCAGGTTATTGTCAGTTATGCGGTTATTCCGGCTGATGTTGTTGGAAGGGAAAAATATGCCGATATCACAATTGGTAACCTGGCAGCCGCTGATGATATTATCCCCCGAATTTTTAATGTACATGCCGTAGCTGCATGCGTCAATAATTGAATTCTTCAGGACCAGCGAGGCACCTGACTGAAGATAAACACCATAATCGCTGTTCATGATCTGTATATCCGGAGCATGGATCAGCGCGGTATCCGATAAAACCAGGGCGGTGGTGGTTTGCCTGATCAGGGCATACCTGAGCAGATTTCCACTGAGGTAATTTCCTTCATCATCAACAATGGTTCGTGAAACAAACAGATTGATGCCGTCCCACTTTTTGTCCGCCTCTCCCGACGGATTATGGGCATCGAAAAGAATCTGATTCTCCGGTGTGCCCTCTGCCAGCAATGTCCCCCCCTCTAACCTCAGACTGGTCCGGATCATAAAGTAAAGTTCTGTTCCCGGCATAATGGAAAGGGTAACCCCTTCGGGCACAATCAGCGGCTCAATGACAATATACGGATTGAGCGCGGGGCTATAGACAGTATTTTCAGAAATAAGTCCGCCGACATACTCCTGGGCAACGAGCGGCCTCAGGCCTGCCAGGAAAATGATGAGTGAAATGAAACAAAACCGGCGGATCCAATAATTCATTCCAGTAGCAATATGTTAGGTCAGTCCCGGGTACAGCCGATCCGGAAAGCAATTTTTGTCAAACAAAAATACATAATAATTTCCTGATAAAAACTGAATGGGGCATCTTCCGCTTTTCTGAAATTTCTGTATAAACTGTAAATCAATGCAGTTCATGAAATAAAAAAAGGGGCATCAGGGGTTCAGAACTTATAGAGCAATCCGGCATTTATTCCCAGGGCTCCATAACGGGTATCGACCGGGAAATTCTTATAAACGCCCTGCATTTGCCGGCGATACAGTAATCCCGACTGGAATATGAGTTTTTTATGCACAGGAAGCATTACTCCGGCACCGATCAACCCTGAAAAGACCACCGCCCTGACATCCAGCTGAGCAATATCACCTGCTCCTTCGCGGTCAGTCAGAATATACAGACCTTTTCCTCCCGAGTTTATACCGGCAATCAGTCCGGCCCTGAAATAAATCAGCGTCTGGGCCACGGGAAAATTGTACTGAAATGTCAACGGGATTTCCGTGTAATTTCTCCGGATCAGCGAATTGTATCCGTACTTCTGCAGGTCAAGCGGGATGTAAGTGGAATCCATTACATAAAACCAGCTGGTATCTGCACCGGAAAGGGTAAAATAGGCATCCAGGGTGTCCTTCCTGAAAAACCCGCCGGAGGTGATCTGGTAATTATAATCGAGGTTTTGCCCGAAACTGGTGAACATCACACCGGTGGCCATGGCAATCCTGGCATAACTGACCTGAACCTCGACACCGGCGCTTCCGGATAACGGCTTGTCAGAATGAAATCTCCGGTAATCGGCCACTTTTGCTTCAAAGGCCTGGGAACCGGCGAAATCAGTCCGGCCCGCAAGCCATGACAGGGACACCCCTGCATATACCCTGAACTCACGGGTCTGCTCTTTCGCCAAGGCTTCCAGGTCGGTAAATATATCCCCCTTCCCGATGCGGTCATCCGGCGACTTGCGCATGATAAAAACCGTATCGAACCTGACTAAAGTATCCCTGAGTGTCAGTGTATCGGTTCTGAACTCTCTTTGCGTGAGGTAAACAGTATCTCTTACAACGGTGGGCACAACCCGTACGGGCAATTGTTCCTCCATGTTCTGTTTCACTTCCGGTTCTCTTTTCTCCTCAGGATTCAGGTTATAAATCACCACCTGATTTCCGGTATGGCGGTATCCGAATCCCGACCCGTTAAACAGGATGTCAAGCACTTCATGCAGCGGCTTTCTGACTATGTTCAGGGTGAAGGTCTTTGAGGTATTCAGCTGATCAGGGTTGTAGGAAAAGGTAACTCCTGTATTTCGCGTAAGGCGCTCCATCAGCGCGGAAAGGGGTTCGTCCACAACGGTAAGTGTAACAGGCTCATCCGGCCTCACCGTCTGGGCGGATATAACATGCGGGGTCAGGCAAAAAAAGACTGACAGGAAAATAAAACCTGAAGAAAATTTTCGGCAGAGGGTGGATTTACCTTGAAATAAAGCGTTAACCAGGCGAAAAACAATACATTGGTTATCGCACCAGTACCTTTGATTCCTGAATTTCGAATTCAGCATTAAAGATAAGCGAAAGTGTTTCCAATACCTGATCAAGAGACTCTTTTTCAAAACGGGCTGTCAATCTTTGGTTTAACAAATCAGGGTTGC
>CAZDBX010000071.1:0-10546 GCA_964503805.1 uncultured Lentimicrobium sp.
TATAAAATTCTTATATTTTCACATTATTAAATTATTTAATTATTCATTCCCGGACGAAGGCGTGACCGGAAAAAAGTGAAGTTTGATGTGTTTTGGAAGTTTAATGCTTCCCGTTGCCGTTGATTCCGAAATATTCGATGGCCTTCATGGCGGCATTCTGTTCGGCGCCTTTAATGGAAAAGTCGCGGCCCGAGCCGGCAACCTTCTGATCGACCGTAACCTCGACAATGTATTGCTTGTTGTAGCCTGATCCTACCTCCTGTATCACATTGAATTCAACCTGTTTCTTGTCTTTTTGCGCCCACTCTATCAGCCGGCTTTTAAAGTTCAGGTCGGTATTGATCAGCTCGTTCAGGTCAAAATGGGTTTTAATTACCCTGTTTATCAGTACTTTCCGGGTAAACCCGTAGCCTTTGTCCAGGTACATGGCGCCCACAATGGCTTCGAAGGCATCGCCCCTGATGGAGCGGTACACATTGTTTTTTTCCTGGGTATGGATGATCAGCTGATCGAGCCCGAGGCGGAGCGAAAGTTTGTTGAGCTGGGCGCGGCTCACGATCTTGGAGCGCATCTCAGTAAGAAAACCTTCATCTTTGTAAGGAAACATCCGGAAGAGGTAATCGGCCACCACTGTACTGAGCACGGTATCGCCCAGGAATTCGAGTCTTTCGTTGCTAACCCTGATCCCGTTGTGCAGCTCTTCGGCCTGGGATTTATGGCGGAAAGCAAGTTTGTATAAAAAAATATTTCCGGGATAATACCCGAAAATATTTTTTATTGCTTCAAAAAAGTGTTTTTCAGCGGAAAAGTAAAACCGCGGTGGTTTTAATTTCAGGAGGAACACAGCTTATTTTACAAATTTCTTGATCAGGATGGAGGCATTGTGTCCGCCAAAACCGAAAGTGTTGCTGATGGCGACATTTACGGTTCTGTTTACAGCCTTTCCAAAGGTAAAGTTCAGTGTAGGATCGATTTCCGGATCATCGGTAAAATGGTTGATGGTCGGGGGAATGATATTGTTCTGAACGGCCAGTATGGTGGCGATGGCTTCAATGGCTCCGGCGGCTCCCAGCAGGTGGCCTGTCATTGATTTGGTACTGTTGATGTTGATTTTGGGCGCATGTTCGCCGAAGAGCGAGACAATGGCTTTAGCTTCGGCAATATCACCCAGTGGGGTGGAGGTGCCGTGCGTATTGATGTGGTCAACATCGGCGGGGCTGAGTCCGGCTTCTTCCAGCGCGGCTTTCATGGCGCGCATGGCGCCGTCGCCGTCGGGATGGGGGCCTGTCATGTGATAGGCATCGGCGGTAAGACCGCTACCGGCCACTTCGGCGTAAATTTTGGCTCCCCTGGCCAGGGCATGATCCAGTTCTTCGAGGATCAGGGCTCCGGCGCCTTCTCCGATCACAAAGCCGTCGCGGTCCTTGTCAAACGGACGGGAACCGGTTTTGGGATCATCATTTCTTGTGGAAATGGCGTGCATGGCATTAAAACCACCGACACCGGGCGCATTCACCGCGGCTTCCGATCCGCCGCAGACAAACATATCGGCCTTTCCCCACTTGATGTAGCTGAATGCATCCACAATTGCGTTGGCCGAAGATGCACAGGCTGAAACCGTAGCGAAGTTTGGCCCTTTGAAGCCATGTTTGATGGAGATATGTCCTGCCGTGATATCGGCAATCATTTTCGGGATAAAGAACGGGTTGAACCTGGGTGTTCCATCGCCGGTGGCGTAAGCGCTGACTTCCTCAAGGAAGGTAACCAGCCCGCCGATTCCGGAGGCCCAGATTACACCAATACGGTTGAGGTCGAGTTTTTCGGGTATCAGTCCCGCATCGGCAACTGCCTCGTCAGAGCTGACCATACCGTACTGGGCATAGGGATCGTACTTGCGAACTTCTTTCCTGTCGAAATACTTCAGGGGATCGAAGTTCTTGACTTCGCATGCAAACTGCGTTTTGAACCTGCCTGCATCGAACCGCGTGATACGGTCAGCGCCGCTTACTCCATTAACCAAGCCATCCCAGTAAGCTGGAACAGTATTGCCTAATGGAGTAAGTGCACCTAGTCCGGTTACTACAACTCGTCTTAACTTCATTCAGGAAAATCCTTATTTGGTGTTGTTTTCGATGTAAGCAATGGCGTCGCCTACAGTACCGATTTTTTCAGCCTGATCATCGGGGATGGCAATGTTGAATTCCTTTTCGAATTCCATGATCAGTTCAACGGTATCAAGAGAATCTGCACCTAAATCGTTGGTGAAACTTGCTTCGGGAGTCACTTCGTTCTCATCAACGCCAAGCTTATCAACGATGATAGCTTTTACTTTTGTTGCAATGTCTGACATTTTTTCTCCTTTTTTGGTTTGAGCCTGCAAAGAAACAAATTATTCAAATACCAAACAAAAGTTTTGTTTATCAACAGGCGGTCTGAATTCCGTAAATAGCAGGAAAATAGCAATATAGACATATATACGTATGAATGTTAAATACCTTATAGATTAGATAAAAAACAGATAATCAGGGTTATAGCATTCCGGCTCCGGATTGCATTAAAATTGGCTTAAATTTTAACGGTTTCTCCGGTCCGTTTAAACATATTTTTGCTTGTAAAAGGCTAAAAAGTGTTGACAAGAAAGGGTTTTTGCGTTACCTTTCACCTGACTTACCAATGGTTCTGCGCTGCCACCTCTTTTTTGATCAGAAAACCTTTAATATCTGATAATTACTCCGATTATAAATTATATTTCCGTACGCTAAACGCATTTCTATGACTGAAATTCCGGCTGAATCAACCTATCCGCAGCAGCAAAAAAAGAAAAAAAGGGGATGTTGTTCCGGTTGCCTGATTGTAATACTCGTTATTGTCGTTGCCATTGCCGGCTTATTCGGTTATTACTGGTACAAGAGTATTCCGAAGAAGTCTCCGGTTGAAAAAGAGTACAATTCCATCCCCGGTTATTTTGAAAATGAATAAGTTATGAAACGGACAATAATCGCAGGATTAATATTACTGGTGGCCCTCACAGGATTTTCGCAGGAATCGTTCAGGTTGCTGGTGGAGCCCGGGAAACCGCAACTTGCCGGCGACGGGGAGGATTTTACCACCCTGGTGATTTCGGCCCGGAACGGTGAGGGGGAAGTAATTACCGGCATGAGCGGCAAGGTAAAAATCGGTGTCAGCTCCGGCTTTCCCGATGAAACTGAAGTTAACATGCAATCGGGGGTGGCATTGGTCAAATTTACCAGCCCCATGTTCGGCACGCCGGTGAAATCATCGCAGCGCATGGTTTATTTTATGTTCCGGTTCATGCAGAAATTTATGGCCCGTGCTACCGGATCAACGGATTATGCTGCCAATCAGCGGCTGGCCACTGACATAGCCCTTGAAACATTCCGCGAAGGACTGAACCCGATCACCCTGATCCCTAAAAAAGACGGCGACAATTTTGTGTATGTTGTGTGTGAGCTGAACGGCGTAAAGGGAAAAGCGAAGATTGAAATTACAAAGGCCACCGACGGCCGGAACGGAAACATTGTTCCCGGGGTCTATTACGGAAAGGATATTACGGGGCAATCAAGCTGGTTTCTGGATATCACCCGCGGCGGAGAGGGTACTTTCGGGGAGGCATCTGCCTCGGGAGATGCAAACGGGATATTGTTCAGCAATGAGGATTTCACCGAATTCAATGATGCCATGGGTAAGATGGCCGGAATGACCGGCTTCAAAAAGGCCTTTATCGGCCTGCCCGCATCTGAGCAAAAATATGTGGAGAATTACAGCATACGCGACATGGGAATGCCCTCGGCATATATGCCTATGCCCAACCACGGTGTTTTTGTTTACATACCACCCATTTTATTTGAATATGCCGGTCAGAAAAAGTCCAGCGAGGTTGCCGGAACCAAAGAAGAAGAAGTAAAAACAGAAAAGACAGGCATTGTATTCAGCCAGAATAAAATTGTAGGCGACGGACGCAGCAGGACGAAGGCGGTTTTTCATTTCGAAGACGAAAACGGCCGTCCGGTGGAAGGGAAGACAATCACCTGGTCAATTCCTGCCGGATTGAAGGTTATCTCGAAGGAAACGGTAACAAACGCCCAGGGTAATGCTGTGCTGGTGCTTGAAGCGCCCATCATAAAAGCTACTGATGAAAAAAGGGGCGAAAACACCGGCGGGCTGATCGATAATTACGACCTGTTTCTGCTGAAGGCCAGCTATCCCTCGCTCAGCGAAAAAACCGAGACCACCCAGGCCTATCTCTCGGTGTATAAAACGATGGAGCAGGATATCTATATCCTCAAACCCGGAATGGAAATTTTGCCCTATAAAGTCCTGCTGCCCCAGCTTGAATACTACAATCTGGAGAGCAGTATTTATGCCTTGCTTCCTGAAAGCTACATGACTGTTCCGAACAAGAAGACACCGGTTAACGATGCCATGGTTTTTCTGGCCAGCCGGAAGTTTGATAAGGCGGAATTCCAGAAATTATATGATTTGTATTTTAAGAAAGACCGGGCTATGTTTATTCAGATGCTCGAGAATGAAAAGGGAGGATTTTCGGCCATTACGGAGCCATCGGGAAAGTTTAAGCTGGTGGTCAGGGATTTTGAAGGGAAAAGAAGGCTGTTTACAGGAGATTATGACCGGACAATGCAGATAGAACCATTGGAAGCGAAAATCGCTGACCTTACCGGCCGAAGGAAGGGCGCGCTTACGGAAGCCCTGGATCTGCTGGCAGGCGGGGATGCCGCTGTTGTAGATGCGCAAAATGCGGGGGAACCCTCGGTGGTAACCACCCTCAAGGCGATGGATTTTAAGGCAAATGTCCTGACGAAGTTGCTTGAAATGGAAAACAACCTCTGTTCCGGAGGTCACCAGGATGCCATGTACATTGAGGAAAAACTACATGTGATCGGTATGCTGATGACCAATATCAAAGGATCCGCGAGGTATGTGCGTGACTGCGCCAAGGTGTTCGGTCAGCAAAGTTATGAAGCGCTGAAGTTCCTGATGTTTTACGCCGCGGAGAAGTTCAAGCTCAACGAGAAGGTCGGCAACTGGCTGGGAAATACCGAAACCGGTAAACAGTTGTCGGATGCCGGCGTGCAGGCCACAGGCTATGTTAACCAGCAACTGCTCGGAATGAGTGAGGATGCCGCCAAACGCAATATTGCCCAGAATTTTTTAATGGAGGTTATTGCCCAGGTAAAGAATCTGCCGACGGATGAATATTACAAATTGCTGGGCCATGCCGCCAATTATGCGCTTACCGAAAAACAGAAACAGATGCTGGATGCGGTCGTGGATGCAGTTGTTTATTACCTTCCGTTCCCCGATATGATTGCCGATAAGCTGGTGGCAAAGTTTTACGCCGGACAGACATCGGAAGTACTGAAGCTTTTGAACCAGGATCCGGCAAAAGTACATGCCGTTTACGGGCAGTTGCAGCCTGCCCTGCGCGACCGTTCCACCGATATCCGCCAGCAATACACGGATGTGGCAGCCTGGAGGCTAAACCTTGATGACTTTAAGGCTTTTACGGACCTTGGCGCTGATCTGGTAGCCAAGAGTGCTGTAATTATTTATGATATTAAAACACTCAATTTTGCGAATATCCAAAAACACCTGGAGTATGTTGACAATGCAAAAAATGTGTTGAATGCCGCATATCATGCCTCAAGTGTAGCCCTTGAATTCTGCAGTTTCCGCAATTTGTGGGCTGAAACTGATGCTGTGCTTATTTACGCTAACAAATGTATTGAGCAGGGTTTGATAAATCCAGTTACCCAAAACACCGGTTTTCCCTGGCCGCTGTTTCCTGCCGCGATGGCCGGCAACGGTCAGGAGTCCCTGCTGTTGAAAGGCGTTCCGGCTTTGAATGACAAACAACTCAAACTCAGCAATGGTTCCTTACCTGTTCAGGCATTAAACCAGATGTTACAAGGTTATCCTGAATTCAACCGCTGGTTTGAGCAGCATGAGCTGAAGCTTCACTGGCTAACAGTGGAGTCTCCCGAAAAGGCAGCCCGCTTATTCAGTTCGGCAGGGGCGTACCGGTCGGGACTTGAGTCACTGATTATCCTTGCACCGGGAGTTCTTCAAACCCCGGATGATCTGCTCCTCAAAAACCGCTGGGAGGAGGTTTCTGGAAAGGTGGTGGCGACCTCGGCCGAAATGATTGCTTCCTCCGGAGAGGCCGCAGCTGTGCTGAAATCCATGGAGGTGAACCCCAGGGTCAATACTTTTGAGGAAAAACCTTCAGCTGTTCCCCTGAAGATAGGGACAGACAAGCGGATGACTTACCTGTTGATTGCAGCAGGATTTTTGTTGCTGCTTTTGGTGTTGCTGCTGTTGATCCGCAGGCTTCACCGGAGAAAGAGACAACCGGTTTCCGGTCCGGTGAATGCAACTACCCCTGCTGCCCCGGTCATGCCGGCAGCATCTCCACCCGTTGCCACAATGCCAGAAGGTGTAGCAGGCCTGAAACCCTCGTCAACTCCCAAATTCTGCCCCAAATGTGGTAATCAGTTGAAACCGGGAGCCAAATTCTGTGGTAAATGTGGCTATCATTTGTAATGGAAGATTGACCTGAAATATTTTCATTTATGAGTCATTGCATAAAATGTGGAAGTACATTAAAGCCAAACGCAAAGTTTTGCGGTAAATGCGGGCAGGCAATCCGGACAACAAATGAACCCGAATTGAAAACACAAGAAACGGAGTTTCTTTGGTGCCCTTCCTGCAGAAACATGGTTTCGGCAGGAATTCATTTCTGTAAAAACTGTGGTGCAGCCCTTCACTCCACGATACCTGTGGCGGAGAATAACAGGCCGGCCGCTTCAACCATTGTTCAGCAACCTATGCCTGCAAAGAGAAAGCGGAAATGGGCGCGTGTGCTGATCACCTTTCTTTTTATGGTCCCGGCTATTGTTGCTGTATTCTACTTCCTGGGTACTTTTGAAAAGCAGCCGGATGAAGCAGCCATGTTGCCTGAACCTGTTTCTGCAACGGAATCCCTGACCGACACGCTTACTGAGTATGCAGTTACAACGATCGAAAATGTTGCTGAAACTACTGAGCAGGTGTTTCTGCAATCCGATACAGCCGGCCTCGCACGCATACTTGCCCCTACAACCCTCGAACGGCAAAGGGCTCATTTTACAGCGCTTCAACCGCACATGAAGGCATTCGGCGAAGATTTCAGAAACAGAAAAGTTCTCTGCGCCAACGAACTCTATGCTATTTATGAATTTGAATGTTCACGGGGAAAATTTACGGTGGATTTTTGCCTCGGTGAAGACGGTACCTGGAAACTAATGAGGTTTTAAAACAGCAGAACATGAAACAGATAAAAGAATACCGGATGTTGGTGCTGTTTTATGCCGGATTGGTTGTTATACTGCTGTTTGCCGGATACGGCAACAAGAAAGTACATCCCGACCTGAACAGGATGATGCTTGACAAATTTCTGAGCCGCAACAATAAAGGTCAGTTCTCACAGAAGGATTTTGTGCATTATACATTTTTCTTCGACAAAGGGGTTGTTTTGAAAGGTATTGACATCACGAAAGACGGGCTTTTCAGTGCAACGGATGTTGCCGCCGCAGGCTGGGGATACAACTATTCGGAAGAAGGCAGCGCTTCAAAAACACCGGGAGACTGGATTGTTCGGGGTGGTTTTTCGGCCGATGTTCCCGAAGTCCCGGCTTCGCTTCGGCATTTCTACGATCCAACCCAGCCTCCCGGCAACCGCTACCTCACCGACATCGCGAATGCAAAAATCATGGGGTCGTTGCAGAAATACATTCTGACCAACCCGCACGTCGACGGGGTTGAATGGGCCATCGGCAAACCCGGCGATTTCTCACTCGATGCCCAGTCGCACCAGTACACCTGGGAGCGGGGCAAGCGGTGGATCAACATGGCACTGGTTGAGAAAAACAAGGAGAAACGCGATGAGTTTATGGCCAAAGCCTGGCGTTCATTGGGTGAAACGCTGCACATGATTGCCGACAATGGCTGCCCTTCGCATGTACGCAACGATGCACATCCTTCCCCGCTGTGGAACAACAATACCTGGCTTGGGAATCCCGACCCTTATGAGGAACTTGTGGACATGATCCGCGACTCAGATCCATCGTTGTTTGCGAGTTTTGCAGCCGGATCACCCGATCCGGGTTTTATTTCGTCAATCACCGGCCTGAAGAAGGCGGAGAAGATTGCCCACGAAATGGCCGTGTTTACCAACAAGAATTTTATCACCAACGAAACCATTTCCGGAACCGACCGGTTTGGGAAACGCATCAGCCAGCTCACCCATCCTTCGGCCCCGTATTCCTCTCCCATGCTGCAGCACCTGACTTACGAAAGTGCTGATTATGCCTACGTTTCTCCATCCGGCGTGCGGCAGTGTACCGACCGGTATTATTTTGCGGAGGTTGTTCCGGCATTGTGCGAGCCCTATGTCGACGTTGAATGTGTGATATCTCAGGCAAAAGCGCTTTTCCCTAACATCGTGGAAGCCGGATCGAGGGTGATAGAGCTGTATATCCCCAAAATCAGGGTTCAGCTGGATCCCGTTGCCGGTTCCCGGATATCGGGTGTAGTGAAACATATTAAGGACCAGGAATATACCGATGAAATATTCTACGAAGGCCCTGTTAAGGTTCAGGTAAAGGATAAAAATGAAAAGATTCTTCAGGAGATTGACGCAGTTGCAAGAAAAGGAAAATTCGGCTGCAGTTTCGATCCTGCCATAGTCCGGGAAGGCAGCATCACTGCGTATATCGACTTCGGCGGTATCAGGGTTCAGTCACCGGATATTCGTTATAATGTTACTGAAAAACCTGTTGAACCTGAGAAACCAGTCTCTACCGGCCCCATGATTTCGAGAATACTGATCTATGTTGAAAGTCAGTTTGACGGAACCTTTAACTGTGGTAATTATGTCATAGATGAGAGATCATGGCTAGACCTGGAATCATACAATATAAGCATTTCTTCGATACCCGGATCATTTAAGGGGTATCAGAAAACAGGGAATTATTATGTTGAGGTTTCAGGAAAGGCTACTGAGGATGAGCTGATTGAACTACGGTAT
This sequence comes from uncultured Lentimicrobium sp., assembly GCA_964503805.1. Classification (GTDB taxonomy): domain Bacteria; phylum Bacteroidota; class Bacteroidia; order Bacteroidales; family Lentimicrobiaceae; genus Lentimicrobium. Next base: position 9,107 of record CAZDBX010000071.1, read on the forward strand.
AAAGGAAGGGGAAGTTTGGGATGCCGTGAGCAGGAATGGGAAATTGTGGTTAAAAACATTCCCCGCATCAACCAGGGAATCGGGGATGATAACAACCTGATTTACCAACTCAGGCCCTATGAAGATTTCAAACACACCGGCATCGATATGTCGGCACATGTAACCATGATGAAGCTTAAAGAAGTAAATATTGAGAACCGCAGCCAGACCCGCAATCTGATCCAGACGGGCTGGAATACACAGGTGGTGGGGTCCTCGGTTCCGGTAAGCCCGCTGAACCAGCAATCGGCCATATCAATTTCAATTTATCGTTAATTCAAGTGAAACCCATTTAAACCTTAATGTTAAACCTAATTATTTTAAGTATGAAACAAATATTTTTTATCAGCATCCTGATCTCCCTTGGAATAATAATGATTTCCTGTGAGAAAATCCTCGACAAAGAAGATGCGAATGAACTCAAGGGCGATCCGTCTCCTATGGCCGAGGTTGGCGTCACCGTTTCATCCAGTTCTGCTGAAATAGCGGGAGTAAGCGACTTTTCAGCGGTAGTTACCGAACTAAAGGATGGTGTTTCAACCTATACCGCCTCGGCCAAAGTCACCAACACTTTTATCAAAAACATGGTTTCGGGTTTCCCCGGCGTTACCATCAACGGTGATGATGTTACCATCACCAACCTGAAGATGCAGCAGACCACCGAGGGGATCAAGTGTCTTACGGGCCCGGGTGCCGGTGTACTGGTGAAGTACGACTCAAAGGTTGGCGACACCTACCCGGTCGGCAATACCGGAAAAGAAAGGAAGGTGGTCAGTAAAACCGGCGTTGATGACTATCCGTATGGGTTTTTCCTGATCAAAACCATTCAGGTTGAAACCACCCCGATTGATATGAAAAGCGGCGGAATTCAAAAGATCACTTATATCGCGAACCATAAGTTTGGAATGGTCGGAGTTAAGGTCGACTTTGACGATGAAACCAGCGTGACTTTTCCGGTTTATTCCAGTGCTGAAAACTGATTTTAAGCGGGATAGTATAATATTTTCACATTTATAGTTGATTCATTGTCAATGAACAATCCTTTATTGTCATATCGGTGGAAGTTACCTGGCATTATCCTGACTTCTTCTGGCGTGTTGCTGGCTGTAATGTTCAGCTGGTTTGATTTCAGGTTGAAAATCCCGGTTTTCGCGGTTTACTCCGCCTTCCTGGAAACCAAAATGTTCGTGGTTTTCCGGACGAACTTTTCCGATGAGCTGACCCTGCTGACTTTATTGGCCGGTCTGGCCCTGATTGCCTTTTCGAAGGAAAAAAATGAACAGGAAGAATTTGAACTGATCCGGTCGAAAGCGATATTCAGGGCAGCCATGGTAAATACTGCGTTTCTTTTCCTGTCTGTACTGTTTATCTACGGAAGCGGGTTTATGGCAGTGCTGGTCG
>CAZDBX010000071.1:10646-13408 GCA_964503805.1 uncultured Lentimicrobium sp.
TTACTGTCAAACGTGATGCTTGCCACTAAAGCCGGTGGGGCAGGGCATGCCGTCGCATTCTGCAACGAAAGGGCCATGGCGCTTACCGATTCACTTGCCCTGAAATACAACTGCAGGATTCAGAGGATATCTGACAAGTACCGTAATCCCGCCAACAAGCCCGGCGAAAAAGAAGCGGCCCTGCTTAAAAAACTGGGCTCTTTAAACGCTGCATCACCTTTGATCTTTAACGAAGACAGTATCCTTGTCTATTACAAACCCATCAGGGTGGCGATGCCGATCTGTCTTAACTGCCATGGCATGGAGGGAACAAACATCCTGCCCGGAACGCTTGAAGTTATCAGACAGAAATATCCCGACGACCTGGCAACAGGTTATAAAGAAGGTGATTTTCGCGGTTTATGGAAAATCACCTTCCGGAAAGATTAATCAGGTTTATGCCGGTCAGATTATTGCCGGGTTAAACCGGAAAATTATGAATTTTTGATCGCGATTACCCTGCGGTAAATCGATCCCAGGTAGTTCATCATGGTAACATGACGGTTTGCAGCCGGGGCAATCAGCACCTTGCCGGTGCCGGTAAAGGTATTGACGATACCCTCGCCCGAGGTCCAGGATGAAAAGAGGCCCTTGGTCGCTTTATTCACGGTAAACTCAATACCTGCCGTGCGCGCAACGGCGAAGGAACCGTCAACCACCAGCCGGTCATTTACCAGGTTAATTTCTTCAAGCGGGCCGTTGGAGACCACAATCACTTTGCCCGTTCCGGAAACCTGCGTCTGGAAAAATCCCTCACCCGAAAACAGGCCGCTGATGGCCTTGTTGGTCCAGAGGCCGACTTCTATGCCCATTTCCGAAGCATAATATGCGCCTTTATCCAGGATCCAGGTTTCATTTTTAAGATCCATGATGGTAAATTCTCCGAAACTTGGTTCCAGATAAACTGTCCCGGTTCCGCTGATGGTTGGCTTGAAGGCGGTTTCCTTTGTGACCATTGATTTCAACAACCCACCGGCCGAGGGCATTTTTGATTCTATCTGAAGGTTGCCCTGCATGTAGTACATGGCGCCCGATTCGCAACGGAACATCGTGTTCTGCATCTCAACCTTCACCATTTTCAGCATCTGTTTTTCTTCAACGCTGAATTTTATCGCGCCTGTTACTGCCGTGGCGGGTGGCGGAGGTGGTGGGGCCTGATACACGGGCGGGGGCGGTGCTGAAGGGGGTTGCATGGTTTGCCTGACGGGTGGTGCTGCGCCGGCATCCTGCCGGGCACCGCATTCATGACAAAAAACGGCGCCGTCTTTCAAACGGGTTCCGCAATTTCCGCAAAAAGCCATATCAGAGTTGTTTTAGTTGGTTATTTATTTACTTTTTTTTGAGCAGCATCCGGCTTCTTTCCGGATTACCCTGTTTTTGTTAATGGTTGAAATCTCCTGTTTGTCATTGATCAGAAGCCGAGTTTTTTGCTTACCTCATGGGCTTCGTCCCATTTGTCATCGGGTACCGGCACCCTGATCACGTAATGTTCAATGCCGGTGCGCGCCGGATAGCGCATTTCAATGCGCATCAGCCCTTTCCCCTGCGTCAGGTCAGTGCTTACGCGATGCAGGTTGGCGCCCAGCATTTCCCAGTTGAAGTATGTACTACCCACGTACACCGATTGCTCCGAAATTATTACCAGCCGCGGTCCGCGCAGTTTCCGGCGACGCCTGAACCAGGGAAAAGTAAAGGCCGGAATTATCAATATAGCAATGATTCCCAGACATATATAGAGCATAAGGATGTCTCCGGCAAGAAGACTCAGAGCTATTCCGATTACGACTGATATCACGGAAATCAGTATAAATGTTCCTTTGCTGATTGACTTATCTTCGGAAAAATCAAGTTCAATGTATCTATCCCAGAGCGGTTTATCGATCTCCCATCTGGCCAGATTCTGATCGTCGCTGATCATTCTGTCAAGTTGCCGGGCGCGTTTCAGATAAACTGCTATCACGATGATTCCGCAAATCACCAGAAAACCACAAATGGTGATGATGGCAAATCCGCCGTTCATCCCGTCGATGCCTAACAATGCCGGGGTAAAGCACCCGAAAAGGAACAATACCGTGAGGATGACCCACGTTTTTACCACATTCCATTGTTTGTTCCGCGGTTTTTCCATCACCGGTTCAGTCTGCTTCGTAACCTTCAATGATCACCATGCCCTTACGGCCTGATTTTGTGTTGAAAGACCAGGATTTCTCATCGGAAACAACCACCTTGTAAGTGCCTGCTTCCATTCGTGCATTGGGTTCGCAGATCCATTTTTCATTGGGCGTCCCGTCGCTGCCGGGCGCATTCCGCGCCTGCCATGGACCGCCGGTCTCTTTTTTACGGCCTTCGAGGGTGATGGTGCCCGCGGGCGCCCCGTTTCCTTCATTATAGTGAAAAGTGATAATCCTTGTCACAACCATGGCCTTGTCAAACTTAACCTTATTGGCAAAGGGAGGGTTGCCCTTTACCGGTTCGGTATTGAAGGTATTGTAAATCGTTCTCGGCGATTTGGACGTGGTGGTGTTTTTCATTACCACGGTCAGGGGTTCGTTTTTTTTCACCGGCTCTTCCTGAGTGGGTTGTTGCTTCGGAGCTTCGGCCGGCTTTTTAGGCGTCGTCTTTTTCGGCTGGGGTGCTTTTTTCTCTGGTTCCTTCTGAACAGGCTTTTCTTCAACCGGCTCTTCGGCAACCATCCCTTCGTCAACCGGCAATGGCTCGGGCTC
>CAZDBX010000072.1:0-13359 GCA_964503805.1 uncultured Lentimicrobium sp.
CGATGGTTGCAACAATGATTTTTATGCGGTCATGGATAAAATCATCCTGTACTTTTTGCCGCACCCCTCTTTCAAGGCCGGCATGATAACACTCAGCCAGGTACCCCACGGATTTCAGGTCAGCCGCCATCATTTCGGTTGATTTCCGGGAGAGGCAATAGATGATCCCTGAATTCTCCTTTTGTTTGTCGAGATATACCGGTAAGAATTCGTCCATCAGGTATTTATCCATCACAAAATACCAGATATTGGCCCGGTTAAAGGAGGAGATGAAGCGTTTCTCATTGTTCAGCTTCAATTGAACAGCGATGTCGTCGCGGGTAAGTTTATCGGCGCTGGCGGTCAGTGCCATCACCGGAACGCCGGGAAACTGCTCCTTGAGCGAGCCGAGGGCCAGATAGTCGGGCCTGAAATCGTGCCCCCAGTGCGAGATGCAGTGGGCTTCATCGATGGCGAAGAGCGAAACTTTTGTTTCCCCGAGCAGGTTTTTCAGTGCATTTTCAGCCGAGATTCGCTCCGGGGCGACATAGCAAAGCTTTAATTTATTGTTTCTGAGTAGGTTCAGTACCCGGTTTTGCTCAGCGGCCGATTGCGATGAGTTCAGAAATTCAGCCGCCACCCCGTTGTTTTTCAAGCCGTCAACCTGATCTTTCATCAGGGCGATCAGGGGAGAGACCACGATGGTTACCCCCTCTTTCATCAGGGCCGGAATCTGATAGCAGACCGATTTGCCGCCTCCGGTAGGCATAATAACCAGGGTGTCTTTGCCGGCTAACGCCGATGTAATCACTTCCTCCTGGTTGAGGCGGAAATGATCGTAACCGAAGTATTTTTTAAGTAATGCCTGAGGGTTCATGGATTTTGGATTTCGGATTTTGGAATTCGGATTTCGGACTGATTGCTTTATTCGGCGTTGTTTTCTTAAGACAGGATTAACAGGATTAACAGGATTTTCAGGTTCAAAAGTTTACTGATGCCGGTGAATTTTCAGATCGGGCTTGTCCCGGGAGACGGCGATTGCCGGATAATGAGAGATTTCGGATTTTGCTTGTCTCGTGAGACGGCGAGAGCCGGATAACGAGAGATTTCGGATTTCGGATTGCATAACTTTTATTTACATGCCTTAACGGGCTTTCCAATGATTAATACGGGGATAGCATGAGATGTATAAGCCGCGTACTTTTTATATCAGATAGCGGTTAGCAGGCCTGAATTCAGAAAAACAGGCCTGATATTCTGAATATAATCAGAAAAACAGGCCAAAAAATCTGAATATCAGGTTAAACATACTTTAATTGAACGGTCACATTAATGAATCTATTATCATTCAGGGTCTGATCCGGTAAAGGTTTCATAGTTTTCTTTGTTTACCAGCAGGGTTTGGTGCTGAGGATAGGCTTCGAGAAATGAAGCAGGAAACCTGTTCCTGGTCTCTTTCCATTGGATTTCGTATGCATATAGAACGCCATCCTGCTCTTCAATGTAATCGATTTCAGCCTGATCATGTGTCCTCCAGAAATAGGTATTCGGGAACACTGCCGTGTAATGGTTTCTTTTCATGCGTTCTGAAAGCAGAAAATTCTCCCACAATGCCCCTTTGTCCAGGCGGAATTCGAACGGTGCAAAGTTGCTGATCAGCACATTTCTGATGCCATTATCGATGAAATAGTACTTTTTCCCTTTCTTGATCTCATTGCGCATGTTTCTGTTCAGGGCAGGCAACTTGTATATTACATGGGTTTTTTCAAGCAGATCAATGTATTTTTCTACGGTATTGCTATCGATATTGCCAATGGTATTTGACAATTCATTGTAGCTGACTTCACTGCCGGTCTGAAAAGCCAGTGCCTGAAGGAGTTTATGTAGCTGAGCTGGTTTTCTGATCCCTTCGAATTTCAGGATATCCTTGTACAGATAGCTTTGGGCTATTTCAATCAGAATTTCTTTTTCGTACCCGGGATTGTTGATTACTTCGGGATAGGATCCGAAAATAAGCCTGTTTTCAAGACTTCTTCTGGCTTCGAGAATGTTTGTATGTTTTACCAGTTCACTGTAACTTACCGGAAACAGGTAGAAGGTCCGCTTTCTCCCGGTAAGGGGTTCCTGCATCTGATTCATCAGGTCAAATGCGGATGATCCGGTGGCTATTATCTGCAGCCCGGGATTCGTATCGTGCAGTAATTTCAGTTTTAGTCCGATTTCAGGAACCTGCTGTGCCTCATCAATGATAACAAGTCGGGTGTCATTCCCTATCAGGTGGAGCAGTCGTGTACTGGTATCGGCCAGGGAAAGCTCGTTAAAGATATCAGCTTCATCGGCATTCAGCCAGATTGTTTTTACCTGTAATGATTCCACTACCTTTTTCAATAAGGTGGTTTTTCCAACCTGACGGGCTCCGAGCAGCAGGATTATCTTGCTTTTAAAGCAGGCATTTTCGATCGTTTTCTGAAGGGTCCGGGTTATCATGAGTTCTCTTTATCTGCAAAAATACGCAAACATTTCAAAATATTCAGAAAAACAGGCCTGATATTCGGAATATATTCAGAAAAACAGGCCTGAAATTCTGAAAAAGTATGCCTGCAAGGATCTAATCATTTAAGGTCCCGGGCTGCAGATCAGTGAAAAAACAAATACGCTACAAAAATGGCGGCAATTACCCCTGCCAGGTCGGCCAGGAGGCCGGCGGTGATGGCGTAACGGGTCTTTTTAATACCTACTGATCCGAAATAAACGGCAACGATATAAAAGGTGGTATCGGCGGCGCCCTGGAAAATACAGGATAATCTTCCGGCAAACGAATCAGCGCCATATTGTTTCATGGTGTCTACCATCATGCCTCTTGCACCGGAGCCGCTGAGCGGTTTCATAAAGGCGGTGGGCAGGGCATCCACAAAGTCGGTGTTCATGCCCAGGGCAGCAAAGCCTTGTCCGATCCCCTGAACCAGAAAGTCCATGGCGCCGCAGGTCCTGAAAACGCCTACGGCTACCAGTATGGCAACCAGGTAGGGAATGATCCGGATGCTGATGCTGAAACCTTCTTTTGCCCCTTCGATAAACGACTCATAAACGTTGATCCGTTTGACAAATCCCAGGACAATGAATGAGAAAATTATCCCGAAAAGGATAAGATTTCCGGCAACTGAGGAAATTACCGTTACCTGTTCCTGAGAGATGGTGCTGAAGTACCAGATAATGGACGCGATCAGCAATGTAAATCCTCCCAGGTAAGCGAGGATCACCCTGTTGAACAGGTTGATTCTCTGAAAGGCTGAAACCGCAATGATTCCGGTGAGTGTGGAGCAGAATGTCGCCAGCAGGATAGGAATAAACACATCGGAGGGGTCGGCGGCGCCCAGTTGCGCCCGGTACACCATGATACTCACGGGGATAAGGGTAAGCCCGGACGCATTCAGCACCAGGAACATGATCATGGCGTTGCTTGCCGTATCCTTATCTTTATTCAGTTCCTGAAGTTGAGTCATCGCCTTGAGCCCCAGGGGAGTTGCGGCATTGTCGAGTCCCAGCAGGTTGGCCGCGATATTCATCATAATGGATCCGCTGGCCGGGAGGCCTTTGGGGATTTCTGGGAACAGCCGGCTGAAGAGTGGCCCGACTGCCTTTGACATCAGGTTGACAATACCGCCCGATTCACCCACCTTCATCAGTCCCATCCACAGGGTCATTACCCCGGTAAGCCCCAGCGAAATCTCGAAACCGGTTTTGGCCATCTCGAAGGTGCTGTTCATCATTTCCGGGAAAATAGACACATCTCCCATGAAAACCAGCCGGAACAGCCCTACTATAAATGCGATGATAAAAAATGCTACCCAGATGTAATTCAGAACCATAGTTAGTCTGGTAAGAAGTTCGGACATCAAATGTATTAATTTAATGTCGAATTCAGGCTGTCATTTTTTTCGGACTGATTGCAATTGTTCTCTCCGGGAAAGGGTTTGAAGTGTCATATTTTGGTTACATTTGAAATTCATAATAGCCAAAACTGATTTATTCATCTCATAGCACTCAATTATGAAACTGCAATTTTTAGGCGCTGCCAGGGAGGTAACCGGAAGCCGGCACCTGATTACCACAGAAGCAGGAAAAAAAATCCTGCTCGACTGCGGGGTATATCAGGGAAAGGGACTTGAAACCGATGCCATGAACCGCGATCTGGGTGTGGATCCCACGGAAGTCGACCACATCATTCTGTCACATGCCCACATCGACCATTCGGGATTGATCCCGTATATGTACCGTCACGGTTTCAGGGGGTCGGTGGTGTGTACCAATGCCACCCGCGATTTATGTTCCATTATGCTTCCCGACAGCGGGCACATACAGGAGAATGATAACTACTATTTCAACAAGAAGAGGGCCCGTCAGGGACTGAAGCCGGTTGAACCGCTGTATACCCTTGACGACGCCCGTAAATGTATGGAGTTGTTTATCGGGGTTCCATACAACCGTAAGTTCAATATCGACAACAACATCAGGGTGAAATTCACCAATACCGGCCATATGCTGGGCAGCGGGGTGATCAGCATTGAGATCCGCGACAAGGGCGATTTTGTGCGGATAGCTTACACCGGTGACATTGGCAGACCTGAAAACCGCATTCTGCGACCGCCCGATGCTTTTCCGCAGTGCGATTACCTTATTACTGAAGCTACCTATGGCGACCGCCTGCATCCGGCCATCCAGGATGCTGAAGCCGAACTTCTGCGCGTGGTTACCGAAACCTGTGCCGACAGGAAAGGGAAACTGATCATCCCATCGTTTGCCATCGGCCGCACCCAGGAGCTTGTTTATACCCTGAATAACTATTTCAACGAGGGAAAGCTGCCGAGGGTGAAAATCTATGTGGATAGTCCGCTGGCTGTTAATGCTACCGATATCTTCCGCCTGCACACCGACACCCTGAACCGTGACGTGCAGGAAGTGATGGAAAATGATCCCGATCCGTTCGGATTCAGTTCGTTGCATTACATCAAAAGCGCGGATGACTCCAAAAAGCTGAATACGCTGAAAGAACCCTGCGTGATCATTTCTGCCTCAGGCATGATGGAGGCGGGTCGCATCAAACACCACCTTGCCAATAACCTGAGCAACGCGAAGAACACCGTGCTGGCCGTCGGTTATTGTAGTCCGTCAACCCTTGGGGCAAGGATACTGAGGGGAGATCCTGAAGTATCTATTTTCGGGGTTATACACGAGATTAAGGCGAAGATCGAACGGATAGAAGCGTTCAGCGGTCATGGTGATTACAAGGAAATGATCAGCTATCTGGGATGCCAGTCGAAGGAGAAGATCAAAAAGACATTTCTGGTTCATGGTGATGCGGATGCCACCACTGCCTACCGGTCGCACCTGCACGATGCGGGATTCGATAAAGTTGAGATTCCTGTGCTGAAGCAGGTTTATAATTTATAGGATTCCGGTTTCCGGGCTTTTAGCAAAGAAAAAGGCGGTTTTCTTTACAGAACCGCCTTTTATGATTCATTAACTATGAAAACTAATCTTGTGTTTTAGCCACTTTTTTGCGGGTAGAGTAATTGATTTTAAAGGCGCCGACTTTACGGAGTTCCTGTTTTACATCAGTTACAACGCCCATTTTCACCTCACTGTCAACTTTAAGTGAAGTTGTCAGCAGCGGACGGTCGGCTTCAACACGGGCTTCCCTTTCCATATAGATAAACTCTGCAATATCTGCAACGGTGCGGAAACTGTCGTTCAGCTGAATACGCGATTCCGTTCCGTAGAGTTTCGACTGGGTGGGAGGGCCGATGTAAATAAAACTGACCAGCGCTTTCTTTTCGAGTTTCTGAACCTCGGTAGCCTCAGGCATTTTATTGCGAACCTTCAGGGTGACTTCACGCATGGTGGTGGTTACCATAAAGAAGAAGAGCAGCATAAAAATGATGTCGGGCATCGAGGCGGTGCTGATTGCAGGCAAATCGCCTGACTTTTCTTTTTTAAACCGTGCCATGTTACTTTGTCCCCCCTATATCTTCAGGTTCAGCTTCAGAGATTGACATAGGGATTGCTTTCTGAATGGCGTCAGTATATTCCTGACTTAACTCAGAAAATTTAACCCCGAATTTTTGTCTTGCGAGTTCATCCCTGAGTTCATTCACAGCCGCGGTCAACTCGTTTTGTACCTGAATGTACATATCATACGAGGTACCCCTGTCGTTTTTGAGTGAAATGATGCCCCTGGAAACCGGATATTCACCCAGGTAGGGGATTGTTTCAAATTTCTTCTCAGGAAGGTCTTCACGGTTACCGGGATTTGCCAGGAACTCTTTTGCTTCATTACGCAAGGTGCTGATGTCGCCCCATCTGCCTTCCACAAACAGGCGGTCGCTTTTATTGACCAGCACATTAAACACATTGCGCTCCTTAACATCAGGAGTTTCGGCCGTGGGGTCGGGGGGAGGAGGCAATCTCCTGACGATACCTGAGTCCACATCCATGGTTGTGGTAACCAGGAAGAAGATCAGCAGGAGGAAGGAGATATCCGCCATTGACCCGGCATTGATTTCGGGAATTTTTCTTGCCATAGTTCATCCTTTCTTAAAGGAGATAATTACTTAAACCACTTTGCCACTTCGGCATAGAGGATGCTGATGACTACGCCGCCAAAAACGATGTAGGTAGCCAGTAAGCCGCCTCCGATTACTTTGGATGCAGTTGCCGAGATCTCATGCTTATCGTAGAATGCGCCGGTTTCAGCCGGTGATAAAGCAAATGCCAGCAGCAACACGCCAACCAGTACCAGAACTCCGATCAGTCCGCCCTTTGCTTTCTTCAGGTTGCCAAAAGTATGGATCAGGGGGAAAACAATTGCTGAAACTGCAGCAACAGCGATCAGGATATAAGCGAGGTAGAGGCCTATGTTAATTAAAGGACTGTCTTGCATGGGTTTTACTTTTTAACGTTTTTGTGTTTTACCAGGATATCCATGAATGAGATGGTGGCATCTTCCATGGAGTTAACAATACCTTCGATCTTTGCTAAGAGGTAATTGTAAAAAATCTGGAGAATAATGGCCACAATAAGACCAAAAACGGTTGTCAAAAGTGCGACTTTCATACCACCGGCAACAACGGTCGGAGAGATATCCCCGGCAGCCTCGATGGCGTCAAATGCCTGAACCATACCAACAACAGTTCCAAGGAACCCGAGCATGGGTGCAAGGGCGATGAACAGTGCAATCCATGAAAGGTTGTTTTCCAGGCGTCCCATTAATACACCGCCATAAGAAACAATCGATTTTTCAACCATTTCAAGACCTTCATCATGACGATCGAGACCCTGGAAGAAAATGCTGGCAACGGGGCCGCGCGTATTTTTGCAGATTTCTTTGGCAGCACCCACACCTTCCATTTCCAGCGCTGTTTCAACCTTGTTCAGCAGTTTCTGTGTGTTGGTGGTAGAAAGATTAAGATAGATGATGCGCTCTATGGCCAGCCCAAGACCAAGGATAAGCACGAGAAGAACCGGGAACATCCATCCGGGTGAACCTTCAATAAATTTTTGTTTAAGCACCTGATGGAAAGATTGTGGCGCTTCATCTTCAGCTACCAGGGTTTCCTGGGGGGCTGCAGCTTCTTCCTGTACTGTAGTGTCAGCAGTCTGTTCGGTCTGCGCAGCAGCCTCATCCTGTGCCATAACAAAGCTGGTTACTCCAAAAGTGAGCATTCCTGCTACCGTCAAAAACGCAATTAATTTTTTCATAGTTAATGGTTATTGATTTTTGTTTTAAAAGGAACTTGTTTTTGTTTCAGTTTATTGTGTGAATTATCAGTTTTTCAAATTATTGGCGGAGAGAATGGGATTCGAACCCATGATACGCTTTTGGCGTATACACACTTTCCAGGCGTGCGCCTTCGACCACTCGGCCATCTCTCCGTAACAGGCTCAACTTAACGCCTCTTATTCGAATTTCAGGGCGCTAAAATACAAAAAAAAGTGTACAATAAGTTTTCAACCATATTTTTTAATCGTTCACTTTTGGTCATTTGGCAGTTAATCAGCACCTTAGCAATTTAGACTGTTTCTAAATGATGTGTAAGGTGAACTTTTCAAGCGTCTTTCGGTGACTGATAAAGGTCATTCTAATCGATGGTCAATTCACCCCTGAGCGGTGTTTGCAGCATTTGTGAAAGCTGCTCCCCCGCAAAGCCCTCACCGAGCAGGTACATGGTTTTGGCAACAGCCGATTCGGTGGTAATATCGTATCCGCCCACTACGCCGATGCTGCCAAGTTGTACACTGGTTTCGTATTTACCCATTTCAACCGAGCCTCCTTTGCATTGCGTTACATTAAAAATGGTTATTCCGCCAGCAATGCCCTCGCTCAGGGCTTTTAAAAACCAGGCATCCGTGGGCGCGTTGCCGGCTCCGTAAGTTTCCAGAATAAGCGCTTTCAGACCCGGAATATTGAGGATACTCCTGACCACGTTCTCGGTAATCCCCGGGAAAAGCTTGAGAATCGCCACATTGGGATCAAGATTGAAATGAACTTTCAGTTTCCTGAAGTTTGGTTTGAGAATATGCTGATGATTATATCTTATGTGCACCCCCACCTGGGCAAGCAAAGGGTAGTTCCCGCTCAGGAAAGCATTGAAATTTTCAGCGTTGAATTTATTGGTACGGTTTCCGCGCATCAGCCTGTTTTCGAAACATATTGATACTTCAGGGACAATGGGCGTGTCGTCGGTCCGGGCTGCCGCAATTTCAATGGCGTTGATAAAGTTTTCCCTGCCGTCGGTCCGCAATACCCCCATAGGCAGTTGTGAGCCGGTAAATACCACGGGCTTGTTCAGATTTTCGAGCATGAAACTCAGTACCGAGGCCGTATAGGCCATGGTGTCGGTGCCGTGAAGCACCACGAAACCGTCGTATTTCTCGTAATTCTCCTCTATAACCTTCGCGAGTTTAATCCAAAAGGAAGGATTCATGTTGGATGAATCGATAAGCGGATCAAAACAGTAGGAGTCAATCCTGCAGTTGAAATTCTGAAGTATGGGGATGTGCTTGTACAGGGCATCAAAGTTGAAAGGCGTGAGGGCTCCCGTAGCGGGGTCCTGTATCATGCCGATGGTGCCGCCGGTGTATATTACAAGAATGTTGGATTCCATATATTTATCTGTAAACATTAAAACTATGATCAGTCAAAGTTAACGGGAACTGCCGGTATATTGCCACATGAAACCGGTTATTAATCAAGCCGGAAAAGCTCCCTGGCGTTTTCCGTTGTATTTCGGGCCACCTCTTCAACACTGATCCCCTTTATTTCTGCTACTTTCTCAGCAATAAGCGGAATGTAGGATGGATCATTCCGCTTGCCGCGATAGGGCATGGGCGCCAGGAAGGGGGCATCGGTTTCAAGTACAAGATATTTCATGTCAACATGTTTCAGTGTTTCCTGCATCTTGTTGTTTTTAAATGTGATCACCCCCCCGAGTCCCAGGCTGAAGCCCAGCCCGGTGGCTTGTTTTGCCTGCTCGGGACTTCCGGAAAAACAATGGAAGATACCGCGGAGGTCCGGTTTGTTCACATCCCTGAGAATCCGGATCACCTCGTTGAATGATTCCCTGATATGCACAATCAACGGCAGGTTGTATGAAAGCGCCAGTTCAATGTGATGCCTGAATACATACTCCTGCTCTTTTGCAAATGTCTTATCCCAATACAGGTCTATGCCGCACTCTCCTATACCGTAAAACTTCCGCTCCTGAAGCTGCTCTTCAACAATGGCCAGCTCATCCCTGAAATTTTCTTTTACAGAGGTGGGATGCAGGCCCATCATGGGAAAGCAGTTGCCGGGGAACTCATCTGCCAGCGCAAGCATAGTGGATATGGAGGTGCTGTCGATGTTGGGCAGCATCATGTATTTAACGCCTGCGCCGGACGCCTTTTCCATAACTTCGCGGCGATCCTGGTCAAATTCTTCAAGGTAAAGATGGGTGTGGGTATCGGTAAAAATCATGTTGCAAAGATAATGGTTTAAAGGAGTGCGGGCTAATGTTGCCGGTTTTGCGGAAAAAGGTGCCGGCGATTTGTCGTTGCAATTTCATTACTTTTGCTTTTCTGAACATTGCATTGCCCGATGGCCCGAAAAATCCTGATCGTACGGTTCAGTTCTATTGGTGATATTGTGCTTACTACGCCGGTAGTGCGGGCCGTGAAGCTGCAATTGCCCGGCGCGGAAGTCCACTTCCTGACCAAGGAAGCTTATGCGCCGGTGCTGCAAGCCAATCCACGCATCGATAAAGTGATCACCATCAGGAAGAAAGTTGGTGAGGCACTTCCGGAGCTCCGGAGCCATCGTTACGATTTCATCATCGACCTGCACAACAACCTGCGTTCCTGGCAGGTAATTCTCGCGCTGCGCAGGCCCTTCAGCCGGTTTAACAAACTCAACCTGCGCAAATGGCTGTTGGTACGGCTTAAAATCCGGGTGATGCCGGATGTGCATATCGTTGACCGCTACCTCAAAGCCGCTGCAAGGCTGAAGGTGTCCGGGGATGGTGAAGGTTTGGAGTTTTATATTCCTGAAGGTGAAGAAGTCAATGCTGATCAGTTACCGGAACCTTTCCGGGCCGGCTATATCGCACTGGTGACGGGAGGCCGGCACAATACCAAGATTTTACCGGCTGAGAAGATGACAGAGATCTGCCGGTTGCTCCGCCTGCCTGTGGTGTTGCTCGGTGGTCCCGAAGACAGGGAAAGGGCCGGGATTGTCGCGGAAGCGCTTGGCTCCGGAGTCCTGAATGCCTGCGGAGAGTTCAGCCTGATGCAGTCGGCCTCGCTGGTAAAACAGGCGGTGGCGGTGATTTCGAACGATACCGGGCTGATGCACATTGCCGCGGCATTTCATAAACCGGTGGTCTCGGTCTGGGGAAATACCGTTCCCGAACTCGGGATGTATCCTTACCTGAAAGCCGGAGAACCTCACCTGGCTGCGGAGGTGAAAAACCTGAGCTGCAGGCCTTGTAGCAAAATCGGCTTTGATAAATGTCCGAAAGGGCACTTCAAATGCATGATGGATCAGAACAGCAGCAAGATCGCTGATTTTGTCAACCGGCTTACTGACCCTGCCGGTCAGGGAAACAGCAATTAAATTTCCGTTCAGCTACAGCCGTTTGGCCGTTTCCGATTTCAGGTCATCGATCCATTTACTGTCCACTTTCAGGTTAACATGATTATGTATTTCGGCGATCAGTCTGGCAGGGTCATCGTTCACTATCAGATTGTTCCGGTGCTCAGGCCTGACAAATTTCTGTCGGGTAATATGGTCGAGAAACTTCACGAGGTCGTTGTAAAAACCGGCAGTATTCAGCAGGGCGATGGGCTTGTCCATGATTTCAAGCTGGTTCCACGACATGGCTTCAAAAATCTCATCCAGCGTGCCGATCCCCCCCGGCATGGCAATGAAAGCATCTGATAGTGCTGCCATTTTCTCCTTTCTTTCGCTCATGGAAGCCACAACATGGAATTCCTTCAGATCGCGGTAAGCCACTTCCCGGTCAATCAGCCCGTGCGGCATCACACCGATCACATGCCCCCCGTTGGCCATGCAGGCATCGGCAATTACCCGCATCAGCCCGATGTTGCTACCGCCGTATACAAGCGTAAGTCCCTGAAGGCCCATCAAACGGCCCAGTTCGCGCGCGGCCGAGCTGTATTCGGTTAGTGCTCCGGGAGAAGAACCGCAAAAAACACAGATTGACTTGATCGTACTCATTGAATTTCAGTTATTTTGTTTTACCGGGTAATACAATCCGGAGCTGCTTTTCCTTATTTATCCTGTTCAATGGATGTAGTTTTCGAGCATCTGCCGGATGGCTTTCTGGCAAACCGGACAGAAATTGTTATAGGACAATGATTTCATGGTGCAGTCATGCGCCGGCCGGAAGATTCCCTTTGTCATATAACCTCCTCCTTCGTAAGCGCCGACAGGATATTTGTGTTTCTCTCCGGAAGGGGTCGGAACGGGGGTTCCTTCCGGAACCAACTCTTTCCATTTCGTTCCGAAATCAACCAGGGTGGTCAGGTTCGGTTCCCAGGGTTCTATGCTGAGGTTATAAAAATCTTCATACGCCACTTCGGAGTTGTAATATTCATCTCCCAATCCGGCAAAGCTGTGGCCGAACTCATGCACGAAAACATAATTGGCAAAAGGATTGTCGCTGGTGAAAAGGGCATAGTGGTTATAAATACCGCCGCCTCCGTATACCTGTGAATTGGCGATGATGCAGATATGGTCGTAGGGGACATTGGCGGCCACATCGCGCACGCTTTTCATATCATAGGTGGTCAGGTAACGCTCAATGTCGAAGGTGTAAAAGTTGCTGTTGAGGATGGTTTTCTTCCAGATATCCTTGCCGGGGATATCTGCCCCGCTTTCGGCCGATACGGCTTCTACACCATAAATATTGATATTTCCCCGGTATTCGTCGAATGGCTTGCACTGAAGCAGAAAGTCGGCCAGACGCCGGCTGTCGGCTTTGAATTTGTCCATTTCTGCAGCGGTGTAACCCTCGGGAATAAAGACAATGTCGAGGCAGGTTTCAGGTTTTCCGGCCTCATTTACCATAAAGTACGGAAACTCATGCCTTCGTTCTTTTTTGATGAAATAGCTCTTCGGGTCGATGTTGAGGGTAAACTGCTTTTCCCATTGACCGTCGCGGTTTCTTTTGTAAAAATCCACGATTGCCGGCTTCTTTGGATAGGGCATAACGACATTTTCGGGATAGGCCCGGCGCGTTTCCCTCGCTTCCGCGGTAGTCTGCCATTCGGCAAACAGGCTGGAATAGCCTTTTGAATAAATGATTTCACCGGAGGCTGTATCGGTGACCGTGAATTTATAGTTGCCGTAATCAAAAGGACACAGCAGGTTGGTTTTTGATCCCCCCCAGTAAGGTTCTTCAATCAGTTCATCGAGCGCGTAAACATCAGAACCGGCGGTACCGGCATGCATATAGTCGATGCGCAGGGTTTTGTTGTAAAAATGCTTTTCAAACTGCGCGGTGGCTGTGACGGAAATAAGCAGCAACAGAAAGGCCAGTGACTTTTTCATAGTTAATGGAATGAAAATGAGGGGACAAAAATAGGGATTGTCAGGCAACGGATGGCTGAAAAGCATGATTATATGGTTAATTTTCTGAAAATTATTAAGCGCCTTATAAGCGCTTGCATGATGTTTAAATATTGTTTATTTTTGCAGCCCGTTTATCATGGCCCTGTAGTTCAATGGATAGAACGGAAGTTTCCTAAACTTTAAATATAGGTTCGATTCCTATCGGGGCTACAAAAACGTCTGACTGTTCTGTCAGGCGCTTTTTTTTATCA
>CAZDBX010000073.1:0-13304 GCA_964503805.1 uncultured Lentimicrobium sp.
TTACCCCGGGATTGATGATCGGGATTTATGAAACAGGCAGTGTGCTGAATTACCTGTATTTCGGAGTGCTGCAAGGCGTTTATCCACCGCTGATCTTTCTGGGAATCGGTGCGATGACCGATTTTTCAGCGTTGATTTCAAATCCAAAATTATTACTGATCGGTGCGGCAGCCCAGTTTGGAATCTTTGGCGCTTACGCCATTGCCCTGCTGCTGGGATTCAGCCCGAGCGAAGCCGGCGCCATCGGTATCATCGGCGGTGCCGACGGCCCTACCGCTATCTTCCTTTCGTCGAAGCTTGCACCCGAGCTGATGGGCGCCATTGCCATTTCGGCATACTCCTACATGGCGCTGGTCCCGGTAATCCAGCCTCCCATAATGCGGCTGCTTACCAATAAAAGGGAGCGGCTGATCCGTATGAAACCTCCACGCAGCGTTTCCAAGACTGAGAAAGTGCTTTTCCCCATCATCGGTATGTTGCTGACCACCTTTATTGTGCCCTCAGGGCTCCCACTGCTGGGGATGCTCTTTTTTGGTAACCTACTGAAAGAGAGTGGTGTAACCAAGCGTTTGGCTGATACAGCAAAAGGCCCGCTGATAGATATCGTAACCATTCTCATCGGACTTACCGTTGGCGCCTCAACCCAGGCAACCACCTTCCTTACTGCAAAATCGGTCGGGATTTTTGCCCTGGGTGCCGCGTCGTTCGTTATTGCCACTGCCGCCGGAGTGATGTTTGTGAAGATTATTAACCTCTTCCTCAAGGAGGGCAACAAGATCAATCCGCTGATCGGTAACTCGGGGGTGTCGGCGGTACCCGACAGTGCCCGTGTATCTCAGATTATCGGACTTGAGTATGATAAAACCAACCACCTGCTGATGCATGCCATGGGCCCCAATGTGGCCGGGGTTATCGGCAGTGCCGTAGCAGCAGGTATTCTGCTGGGCTTCCTGTCATAATGATAAAAGTTTTGTTACTTTTGAAGCCGGAACACCATAAATGTTCCGGCTTTTTTACCGGCTTTCCGGCCGGAATTTTTCACACAATCATCGTTTATGCTGATTATTGGTATCGCCGGCGGATCTGGCTGCGGTAAATCGACTGTAGTCAAACAGATTATTAAAAAACTGCCCAAAGATTCGGTTTCTATTCTGCCTCAGGACTCTTATTATAAGGACAACGGACACCTCAGCCCTGAAGAGCGGGCAAAGATCAACTTTGACCACCCATCTTCCATTGAATTTAACCTGCTGATCAGGCATGTGGATATGCTCAGGGAAGGGCAGACCATTGGAATGCCCATTTACAGCTACCTTACCTGCGCCCGCGCCAAGGAAACTATTCCGGTGGAGCCCCGCGAAGTGGTGATTGTGGAAGGCATCCTCATTATGTCGAATCCGCGGCTGCGCGACCGAATGGACATTAAAGTGTTTGTGGACGCCGATGCCGACGACCGGCTGATGCGCATTATCCGGCGTGATATTGAAGAACGAGGACGCTCATTCTCGCAGGTGCTCGACCACTACGAGCGCTTCGTAAAGCCCATGCACCTGCAGTTTATAGAACCTACAAAACGCTATGCAGATATCATAGTGCCCCAGGGTGGTGCCAACCATGTTGCCATTGATATCCTGACCTCAAGGATAAAAATGAATCTTAAGGATAAAGTATAAAACATGCCACAATGGCATATAATTCAATCATAAGCTTGTAAAAATGCGCCATAATGGCGCATTTTTAATGTTAATCCGTTGAAAAACCCCTCCGGCACACTATTTGAAAATCACCGGTTAAAACAGATGTTTAACTAAAATATGGAGGGTAAAACCATGCTACCGATCTTAAAAGACAGAACTTTCTTTCCGAGTATTGTGGATGAGTTCTTTGGAAGGGATTTTCTTCCCAACCTGTTTGAGTTTCAGACGGGCATCAACATGCCTTCTGTCAATATCATTGAAGGCAAAGAAGATTTCCGTATAGAAGTGGCTGCTCCCGGACTTGAGAAAGGCGACTTCAAAATCAATCTTGAAAACAATGTGCTGACCATCTCTTCGGAGAAGGAAGAGAAAAACGAAGAAAAGGAAGAGCGCTACATGCGTCGTGAGTTCAGTTATACTTCCTTCCGCCGTTCGTTCAGTCTGCCACAAACTGTTGAAGCTGAAAAAATCTCAGCGAACCACAGCAACGGCGTGTTGACCATCTCCATTCCCAAGAGGGAAGAAGCCAAGGTAAAGCCGGCCAAACAGATTGAAATCATGTAACGATCGTGCCCGACGAAGCATGAACATAAGCCCGGTTTCCCGTAACGGAAGCCGGGCTTTCTTTGTAGCGGGACATTTCAGAACCGGATTTCTTTCTTTTTTGCAGTTGAACGGGACAACCAATCTTTCTGAGTGGATTTCTTCATTCCCTGATCCTGAAATCCGGGAACCTTGCTACATTTGTACCCTATGTATGCGGTAATTGATGTAGAAACTACCGGAGGCAATTTTGCCAGTGAACGGCTGACCGAGATAGCCATTTATCTTCATGATGGTGAAAAGATTGTGGATGAATTCAGTACTCTGCTGAATCCGGAACAACCCATCCCTTACATGATTACAAGGCTCACCGGCATCAGCAATGAGATGGTTGCCGGTGCGCCCCGCTTTTGCGAAGTGGCACGGAAGATTGTTGAGATCACGGAAGGAGCTACTTTTGTGGGCCACAATGCCTCCTTTGACTATAATTTTATCAGGCATGAATTCAGGCGGTTGGGGTATAATTTCCGCAGGCCTACCATCTGTACAGTGAAAATGAGCAGGAAACTGCTTCCGGGCATGCAATCATACAGCCTCGGCAAACTTTGCCGCGAACTTGGCATCAACATTGAAAACAGGCACCGGGCGGCAGGGGATGCCCTGGCAACCACCCGCCTGCTTGAATTATTGCTCGAAACCGACCGGCAGGCCATTGAAAAGCAATCGGGTTATACCATACCTCAAATGATAAAAGAAGTACCTGAGGAAACCGGGGTGTATTACCTTCATGATGAGCAGGGCCGGATCATCTACATAGGGAAAAGCAATAATATGTTTGAACGCCTGTTGCAGCACTTCAGGAACAGTGAGACCTCAAAAGCTGTTGAGATGCGAAACCGCGCCGCCTCAGTGAGCTATGAACATACCGGAAGCGAGCTGATTGCGCTCCTGCTTGAATCGGATGAAATCAAGGCGCATAAGCCTCTTTTCAACCGGGCGCAGCGAAGGTCGGTATTCAGCTATGGATTGTTTGATTTTACTGATGAAAACGGATACCGGCATCTTCAGGTAGGGCATCAACTCAACGGGCAGCAGCCTGTTACCTCTTTCACCACGCTTGAACATGCCCGTAAATATCTGTATGGCATTGTTGAACGCTTTGAATTGTGCCAGAAATTATGTGGTTTATATGAAACCAGGGGGGCCTGTTTTCATTATGGCATTAAGCAATGCCGCGGGGCCTGCATCGGGGCCGAAACTCCGGAAGCCTACAACCGAAGGGTTGATGCAGCCATAAGGTTGTCGGGGTTTAAACATTCCGATTTCTATATTATCGACCGGGGAAGGCACCGTGATGAAGCCGCGGTTGTGAAAATAGCCGGTGGCAGGTACTGTGGCTTCGGATACATCAGCCTGTCGGAAGCGCAGGACGTAACATCACTCGATAACTGCATTAAGCATTACAACGATAACCGCGATACGCGCCAGATCATACAAACCTTTTTAAAGAAAAACCCACGGACAAAGATCATCCGCGTTCAATCAGGTGACTGATAACAAACATGAAAACTCCTGTTTATAACCTGTTCAAGGCTTTTTATGCCGTCCTTTTGCTGTTAACGGCATCCTGTGCCACGGTAAAAATCGAAAAGCCCGCCGAGTCTTATCTGCGCGATGCGGTAAAACCTCAGCCATCAATCATAGGTTTTACAGCAGAAGCCCGGCTGGCCGATATTCAGGCTGAGCTTAACCGCAGTTTTTCGGGCCTGGTTTACGAAGACAACAGCCTCGACGATAACGGGGGCGATAACCTGATGGTGAAAGCCTGGAAGCAGGGCGACATTCAGCTTGCCATGCGCGACAATACGATCATTTACCGGGTTCCCCTGCGCCTGTGGATAAAGGCAGGTTTCAAAACAACCAGGCTGGGTATTACCCTTTCGGATTACCGGGAAGCCAGCGGGGCCCTCGCCCTGATGTTCAGAACGGCGGTAAACCTGAATCCCGACTGGACTCTCTCCACCCAAACGGAAACCACCGGTTATGAATGGCTTACGGAGCCAGTGGTGAAGGTTGCCGGAATCAATGTACCGGTGAAGTTTGTGGCAGACCTGATCCTGCAGAAGAACCTGCGTACGCTCAGCAGTGCCATCGATGAAAGCGTAAAGGAATACCTTGACCTTAAGCCCTACGCGCTTGAAGCATGGAAATCGCTGAACCAGCCCCTTATCCTGAATGAGGAGTACAGGGTATGGCTCAGGATGCAGACCTCCGGATTCTTTGCCACTCCCATCATGGCAAAGGACGGAGTTATCAGGATCCGTACCGGATTACAGGCTGTTATTGAAACACAGGTGGGAGAAAAACCCGCCGGCGGACCTTCGGGGCCGCTTCCCCGCCTGAAAATCGGGGATGAAGCCGGCGAAAGGGTGGTTATCAATGCTTCTGTTGACATCCCGTTTGCTGAAATCAACCGCCAGGCTTCTCAATACCTTAGCGGACAAACATTTACCCAGGGCAAGAGGAGCGTGAAGGTGGAAGCGGTCAGTATTTATGGAAGCAATGGCAAAATGGTGGCCGAAGCAAAACTTTCGGGCAGTTTCAGGGGTACCGTTTACTTTAAAGGGATTCCGGCGTTTGATGCCAAGGATTCCACGCTTATGCTCCGCGATTTCGATTTTGACCTGGCCACCAGAAATGTTCTGGTGAAATCCGCGGCCTGGCTGTATCAGGGGGGATTCCGCAACATGATCGCCCGGCAGATGGTCTGGCCAATGGCCCCCGAGATCCGGATGATTTTCGGCGAAGCCAACCGACAGCTCAGAAACTACCGTCTGGCCGACGGGGTATTTCTGCGGGGACAACTCGAAAGGCTTTCAGTTGATGATATCCTGCTTACCCCCGATGGCGTCCGCCCTTACCTGAGCGCGGAAGGCAAAATCAACGTACACTTCAGCTCATTCGGGATGAAGAACTGAGGCCGGAGGTTACTTCTATCTCCATTAGCGCGAGATTATCCTCAGATAAAAAGCCGGAATCCAAATCAGGGATTTATATCTCCCTGTTTATCAGAAATACTGTGTAAGCAATATAAGCGATCAGCAACAGCCCTGCTTCCCAGCGGTCGAGTTTTCTTTTGCCACCCAGAAACATGGCCATGAAAAGGAATAAAGTACCTGCAGCAACCAGGTAGATATCGGTGTTGAAACTTATATTGTAATTGATTGGCCTGATCAGCGCGCTGACCCCAAGGATCAGGAAGATATTGAAGATGTTTGATCCGATAATGTTTCCTACTGCAATATCATTGTTCTTGCGGTATGCCGCAACTACCGAAGTAGCCAGTTCGGGCAGGGAAGTACCCGCAGCCACTATGGTAAGGCCGATGATTTTTTCGCTGACCCCGAATGCTTCGGCCAGTTCTATGGCATTGTTCACCACAATCCGGCCGCCAAGGATCAATCCGCTAAGCCCGAGGATGATAAACATACCGATTTTTATTCCGGGCAGATGCTTGTCAGGTACCACGTCATCGGAAACATCCACTTTCATTTGTCTGTAGATATAGAAAAGGAAAAGACAGAAAAATAACAACAGAATCAAGGCATCAACCCGTGAGATTAGTTTAAAACTCCCGGAGAGAAATTCATTGCCCAGAAGAAAAATGACGATGAGTGCCAGCAGGGAGAAAGGAATTTCTTTCCAAACCGTGCTTGATTGCACCACGAGCGGAGTGATGAGTCCGGCAATGCCCAGTATGGCAAAAAGATTGAAAAAGTTGCTGCCAATTACATTGGCAAACACGATGTCCTGATGGTTTTGCACAGCGGCAAAAACGCTCACCACCAGTTCAGGCGCTGAAGTGCCGAATGCGACAATGGTCAGGCCAATAACCAGGTCCGGAATCCCGTACTTTCTTGCAAGGGATGAAGCGCCTGAAACCAGCCAGTCAGCACCTTTTATGAGTATGGCAAAGCCGGCGAGCAGCAATAATATCTGAAGGGTCATATAATCCGTTTGTTTGAAAACTGGCACAAAATTAGGGATAAAGTCATTCCGTTTACAAGCCTTTTCTGCAACGTCATTTCTGATAAAGCTGAGTTGCTGTAAACGCCGCACTGTCAGCAGGTATAACTTAACATAAAATTAATATCCGGACCGGTTTTCTTCCTCTAAGTTTATTTAATATTGCGCCCTCATAATATGCTGCTGATATGGAGAGCATTTATTTCATTTTTATCATTATTCTGTTCCTGCTGGCGATTTCCGACCTGATTGTCGGTGTAAGCAACGACGCGGTGAATTTTCTGAATTCGGCAGTCGGTTCCCGTGCTGCAACGTTCAGGATTATCTTGCTGATCGCGGCCATCGGGGTACTGATGGGAACGGTTTTTTCGGGCGGGATGATGGAAATTGCCCGGAGTGGCGTTTTTTATCCTGAGAAGTTCTCCTTCGCGCACATCATGATTATTTTTCTTGCTGTGATGATTACGGACGTAATCCTGCTCGACACATTCAATACAATAGGCTTTCCCACATCCACCACGGTTTCGCTGGTGTTTGAGTTGCTGGGCGCCGCCGTGGCCATTGCGGTGATTCAGTTAGCCCAGGGGGATCCGGCCGGTATGCTCGGGGATTACATAAATTCGGGTAAAGCCTTTGCAATTATTTCCGGGATTCTGGTATCCGTGATCATTGCCTTTACTTCAGGTACTATTATTCAGTTTATCACCAGACTGATTTTTTCCTTTGATTATGAGAAAAAGCTGAAGTATCTGGGCGGACTTTTCGGAGGCGTTGCGATCACGACCATTGTTTATTTCATCTTGATAAAGGGAGCGAAAGATGCTGCTTTTATGACCGAAAGCACTTATACGTGGATCAAAACGAACAGTTTTCAGATCCTTTTGTATTGCTTTACAGGGGTTACTGCCTTATTGTATTTGCTAAACATACTATTCCGTGTCAATATATTAAAGATTATTGTATTGGTGGGAACATTTGCACTGGCTATGGCTTTCGCGGGGAACGACCTGGTAAATTTCATCGGAGTGCCACTGGCCGGGTATGAATCGTATCTCACTTTTATCAACTCACCGGGAGCTGATCCTGACACATTCGGAATGGGAGCACTCAACGGGGCAGTGAAGACACCCTTGCTGTTCCTTTTGTTATCAGGTATTATCATGGTAATTACACTCTATACATCCAGGAAGGCCCGTACAGTGATCATGACCGAGGTCAATCTCAGCCGGCAGGATGAAGGAGAGGAGCGGTTCGGATCTACAGCTTTATCCAGGGGTATTGTAAGAGCTTCACTCAGGGTGAATGACCTGATTTCGGCTATTTTACCTGAAAGTACAAAAGCCTGGATGGAAAAAAGATTTACACCGCTTCCGCGGAAAAAAAAGGAAAAGAATCAGCCGGCTTTTGATCTGCTCAGGGCTTCGGTGAATCTGGTTGCATCCAGTGCCCTGATCGCGCTCGGCACATCATTAAAACTTCCGCTTTCAACCACTTATGTAACATTTATGGTGGCAATGGGAACCAGTCTTTCAGATGGAGCCTGGGACAGGGAAAGTGCTGTATTCCGGATTACCGGGGTGTTTTCGGTGATAGGGGGATGGTTTTTTACAGCCATTTCCGCTTTTACGATTGCATTTCTGCTGGCTACGGCGTTTTATTTCGGAGGAACCATCGCCATTGTTGTAATGATTGGGATTGCTGTTTACATGGCATATCGCACACACAGGTTCCACCTCAGAAAAGAGGAAACCGTTAAAGCAATTCTTCATGCGGAAGAAACTGTTGATGCTGGAAACCTGAGAACATTCTGCCTGAATAATACGGCTGTCATATTTTCAAAAACAAAAGAATATTATAATCAGATAGTAACAGGCCTTGGTTCAGGAGATGAGCATCTGCTGAAAGCGTTGAGAAGGCAAACCGGGGCTTTGCAGAAAGAGGTAAGGTCCCAGAGAAAGATTGTTTCTCAGGTCCTCAGGGGGACTGGGGAGGAGGAGGCTGAAGCGGCTTATCAGGCCATTAAGATTCAGGATAACCTTCTCGAAATCATCAATTGTCTGAACCTGATTTCGGGTGCCGCATACATTCATCTGGTCAATCATCACAAGCCCCTGAATGCAGAACAGATCTCCGACCTTCATTTACTCGGTCAACGGTTTGTCCTGATCTTAACCGGCATTGAAAAGGGGGTTGCTGAAAATCCTGTTGTTTATCCGGATTCAATCGGGCAGGACAAGGTTGAAATGCAAAATGTGATCGAGGCCATCAGCCGGAATGAGGTAAACAGGATCCGTGAAGAAATGACCGGAAACAGAAGCAGTATCTTGTTTATGAATCTGTTGCAGGAAACCAGAAACCTTGTTTATTTTTCATTTCAGGTCTTGCAGAGCATTGGCGGCAATAATCTGAAAGAAAAATAGTTGTACAGTGCTGAAGTATTTAATTGAAAAGTTGTAATTATGACAGAAGCATTTGCCAATATCACTGCCTGGTATTTTGAGCATATCAACTATCTGACCATCACCCTGCTGATGATCATTGAAAGTTCATTTATCCCGTTTCCTTCGGAGGTAATTATACCGCCTGCGGCTTATAAGGCTGCTGCCGGTGAGCTGAATATTTTTCTGGTGGTA
This sequence comes from uncultured Lentimicrobium sp., assembly GCA_964503805.1. Classification (GTDB taxonomy): domain Bacteria; phylum Bacteroidota; class Bacteroidia; order Bacteroidales; family Lentimicrobiaceae; genus Lentimicrobium. The sequence goes on from CAZDBX010000073.1 coordinate 8,900, forward strand.
TTTTTTGCCACCCTGGGCGCATTGCTGGGGGCCCTGTTTAATTATTATTTTGCTTTATGGCTGGGCCGTTCGGTAATCTATTCCCTTGCCGACACCCGGTTGGCGCGCATGTTTATGATTCAGCCGTCTTCCATCCGCAAGGCAGAAAACTACTTTATCCGGCACGGGAAATCCTCAACCTTTATCGGAAGACTTATCCCTGCCATACGGCAGCTGATTTCGGTTCCTGCCGGCCTCGCCCGTATGCCGCTGAAAAGCTTCATTATTTATACCACAGCCGGCGCGTTACTCTGGAACATTATTCTTGCCACCCTGGGCTATTATTTTCCAAAAGAACTGATGGAGCGCTATTATCATGAAATAAATATTGCCATGATAACAACCGGAATATTGTTCGTGACATATCTGGTTTATCAGGGTGTTTCTGGGAAAACGGTTAAGAACGTTATACCAAAATAGGATTCCGGATATAAGTCGAGAAAGCGCTATGATAAACCGTGCACTTTTCTGATAATAGCCGCACGGATTAATCTGATTTTTGCTGATCTGCAGAGATCAGCACCTTGTCGATGCGGTTACCATCCATATCCATTATTTCAACGGTATACCCCATAAAAGAAAATTTATCCCCTGTTTCCGGAATTTTGCCAAGGTGATCAATCACAAATCCGGCGACAGTTGAATAGTCTGTTTCTTCAAAATCAACGTCAAAATTCTCAATCAACTCTGTTAATATATCGGCCGGCACATCACCGCCAACCAGCCAGGATCCGTCTTCCCGCTGAAAGACATCCCTGTCATCTTTTTCTTCAAAATCGGGAAATTGCCCCAAGAGGCTTTCAATCATGTTGTGGAGGGTGATAATGCCCTCAAATCCGCCGTATTCATTGACAATAAAACAAATCCGGTCTCCATCCTGCCTGAGTGTTGTCAGGACCTTTGATGAGTGGGCTGATTCCGGTAAAATAGCAGGTTCAACGATGATTTCCGAAAGGTTAAAATCAGGGGAGTCGTTTAACATCCTGAAAAACTCCCGCTGATAGAAAAATCCGGCGAAATTGTCAATATTGCCCCTGCAGCAAACCACCTTGCTGTGCCTGAAGCCTGTAACCAACTTTTTTATTTCTTCTGCGGAACTGTTCAGGTCAATCCATTCCACTTCGGTCCTGTGGGTCATAAAGTGTCTGGCCCTTTTGTCCGAAAAGTAAAAGAGTTTGTCATGGATAATTTTCTGTTCTTTTTCAATCACTCCAACCAGGGAGGCATTCTTCAGCATATTCCTGAGTTCGGCTTCTGTGATTGCGTCTTCTTTTTGCCTGATGCCGAGCAAGCGGTTGATGAAGCCGGTTGATCCGGAAAGCAACTTTACGAAAGGATAGAACAGCTGGCTGAATATCAGAATAACCTGCGCTACTTTGATGGCGGTTTTTTCAGGCTTGCTGAGGGCCATGGTTTTAGGAACCAGTTCACCGAAGACGATGGAAACATAGGTTATTATTACCACGGTGAGGGTAAGTGCGATTTCATAAGCATAGGGCTCCGTCCAGCTGATCCTTCTGAAAAAGGGTGTGAAATCATCTGCCAGGTTCATCCCTCCGTATACGCCGGTAACTATACCGATCAGGGTGATCCCAACCTGTATGGCAGATAGAAAACTGTCAGGGTTTTTCAGCAGTTTCATGGCTGCTCCGGCTCCTTTGCTGCCATCCTTAGCAGCCTGCTGCAGCCGGTCAGGTTTGCTTGATACCAGCGCAATTTCAGAAAGGGCAAAAAAGCCGTTGAGCAGTATCAGTAATGAAAGTATCAGTATTTCCATTTTTTATGATTATGAAAACCAGAGTGGAGCCTGGTTTAGCATTTCCCTGATGTATTTAATTCAGATCCTCCCTCTTTACCTCACGGTTCCCGCATTTCTTCCGATTGCTTTTTGCAAAATTATCCTAAGTTTGGTAATTCTGTAAAATACTTTTATTGAATTCTTTAACAGCTGCAAATAACAAAGTGACAAATAAAGAAAAACCCCGGCGAAAGGCCGGGATTTAACATTATTAACCAAAAAAAGCAGAAAGTATTGCCGGCCTGATGAGTTGACCTTCTCCTGTCCGGCCCTGAGATGAACGAGTCTCTTTATTAATTTACGCGCACAACCTTGCCCGATCCTGAAATCCTGCTGTCGACGCTTGGGAACCCTCTGTAGTAAATATTTGCGCTTCCGCTGATGCTGGCTTTCAGAAATTCGGCCACACTGACTTCTGTAGTGCCGGAACCGCTGATGCTGATATTTGCAGTTTCGCTCAGCAGACCGAAAGCGTAAATATCTCCTGAACCCGAAACGGTGAAGTTTTCAGTAATGGTAGTCCCTGCCAGAGAGATTTTCCCGCTTCCCGATATGGAAGCCCTTACCGTATTGGCAAAAACTTCAGCATCAACACTTCCTGATCCTGAGATGCTGACTTCAAAAGCATCTGTTACAATTGGGGTTTCAGCATAAAGATTTACTGAGCCCGATAATCGGATGTTGTTATAGAAGGCAGAGGAGATGTAAATCTTAATGGTTTCGTGGCGTCCCAGACCGGCGCCGTTTTCCAGTTTTATCTTCAGCTCATTGCCACTGACGTAAGTTTCAATGGCATCAAGCACGTTTGCCTGGGCTTCGATGGTAAGGTCACGCACAGGGCTTTGCACAATATAAACATCGGCGGGGATGGCAACCGAAATATCCCGGTGCGTTGGTACAACACGGGTTTCGCTGTATACAGGACCTGTGCCGCGTATGTTGTTCCATCCATCTCCTTCGCAGGAGGTAAGAAATAAGGCCAGTGCAAAAATGGGCAGTAAGCGGAGGTAATTTAACGTTTTCATATCTGTAAATTTTAGTTGTGGAAGGCCGAATTATCGCAAAGAAAAATTCATGCCAGATTTAATTATTAGTTTACAAATTTCCACACAGAGGCTGCCTTTTACAAATAAAGGTCGGTAAACGGCATGATCCGGCAGTTGAAAAGCGAAATCATCCGGTTGAAAGGGCGAAAGGGAGTGATTCCGGAAAGAATCGGACTGTGTATATTCCTGTCCGTCTTTTTCCACAGGCTGAGGTAAGTGATGCGGCATCGGTACAATTCATTCCTCGTATGGCAGGCCTTCAAAAAAAATCAGGACCGTACCAAAAAGTACAGCCCTGATCTGAAAATGAAGAAGAAAACTACCCTCCCTCTGCTGAAGGATTATTTTTGATTATTTTACAATCAGTTTTTGTTGTTTGATTCCATCTCCGGTCTGAATCACAAGCAGGTATGTTCCGCTGGCAAGGTTATTCAGGTTCAGGCGATGGCTGTCACCGGTAATGCGTGCCTGCAGTTTCAGGGAGCCATCCATGGTGAACAGCAGCACATTCGCACCATTGCAGTTGCTGATGGTTACACTTTCCGATGCCGGATTGGGATAAACTACTACGCTGCCTGTTTCGACAATTCCGGTGCCGACACCGACGTAATTGATCACATTTGAGAATGAGAATGTGGATTGGCCGGTTGTATAGAATGCTGTTACAGCATAAACATACATATCATTTTCATCGGGAGGCCAGGTTGTGTCGTTAAAGGTAGTTACATCAAGTGTTTCAGCATTGAGCAGGGGCCAGGTTGCGGCACTGGCGATATCATTTAGTCTGCCAAAACTGATGTTATAGCCCGTTAATGCCCTGCCCTGTAGTTGAGATGTGGCATCTGTCATCACATGCGGCCGGATCAGGAAGGTTCCCATTCCGCCAACAATCCCTGATAACGGAGCAATATCGCCGCCAGCATATTTATAGCGGGCATACTCTGTAACTACCTCGGTTGAGTCCCATCCCAGGTAACTTGACTGGGCCGGGGTGCCATTCCAGTAAACCATGGCATAATGATCACCCTCAAGGGTAATGTTAGGAACCGGCACATGAATCCATGCATCCATTCCCGACATAAATTCCCCGCTGCTGACAATCAGGTTGTAATCTTCATCAAAAATATCCAGCCTCATCGGTTGAGCGGTGGTCAGGGGCGAGTATTTAGCCCAGTAAAGATCAAAGCCGGTAATGGTTGCGGGCTCCTCAAACGGGATGTAGTTTCCGAGCCATACTTCTTCTCCGGTTTCACCGGCCCAGCCCTGTTCGTGCACGCCATCCTCAAAAACAAGTGTATGCTGGGCTGCGGAAGTGGGGGTATTCCAGGTTACTTCCATACTGCCGGTTACCGGTTCAGCCATAACAATATAAGGGATCAGCATGGCTTCGTTAAGCACTATTTCACCCAGGTCAATATCAGTATCAGTTACAACAACAGGCGCCATATAGGTTGTATAACCATCTGCAGCAATACTGATCTGATAGGTATTCTGGCTGTAAACATTTTCGAGCAGAAATTCC
>CAZDBX010000074.1:0-13141 GCA_964503805.1 uncultured Lentimicrobium sp.
GAAGCGGGGCTTTATTCAGGAAATGCCAAATATAAAAACAAAAACCCCCATGGACAATGCACGGGGGTTGATATCAGGTAATAGTTTTTCAGTTGGTTATTCCTCAATGGCTGCAACACCCGGGAGGATTTTTCCTTCGATAAACTCAAGCATGGCGCCTCCGCCTGTGCTGACGTAACTCACCTTATCAGCAAGTTTGAATTTATTGACAGCGGCAACTGAGTCTCCTCCGCCAACCAGCGAAAAGGCGCCCTTCTGGGTCGCATTGGCGATGGATTTGGCTACCTGAATGGTACCTTCGGCAAATGCCGGCATTTCGAAAACGCCCATGGGCCCGTTCCAGAGAATGGTTTGTGAGTTCATAAGGATCTTATCGAACAGCGCAACGGATTCAGGTCCGATGTCGAGGCCCATCCATCCGTCAGGAATTTCACCGGATTTTACCAGTTTAGTATCGGCATCATTGGCAAATGCATTGGCTGCAACCGCATCTACAGGGAGAATAATGTTGACGCCGTGCATTTTTGCGCCTTCCAGGGTGTTGATTGCCAGTTCGAGCAGGTCTTCTTCAACCAGAGATTTGCCTACGTTGCCGCCCTGCGCCCTGATAAAGGTAAACATCATGCCGCCTCCGATAATGAGGTTATCCACCTTATCCAGCAGATGGTTGATGATCTGTATTTTGCCGGAAACCTTGGCGCCGCCGAGTACTGCCGTAAAAGGTTTTTTGCCTTCTCTCAGCACTTTATTGAGACTACCGACTTCAGCATTCATCAGGTAACCGAATAGTTTATCTTCGGGGAAATATTTTGCCACCAGCGCGGTAGAAGCATGGGCCCTGTGCGCAGTGCCGAATGCGTCATTGATGTAGCAATCTCCGTAAGTTGAAAGCTGTTTGGTGAAATCTTTCTGTTTTTCCTTTGTGGCGGTTTTGGCAGCTTTTTTCTCCTCTTCGGTCGCTGTTTCGGGCAAACGGGGTTTGCCTTCTTCCTCTTCGTAGTAACGGAGGTTTTCGAGCAGCAGCACTTCGCCCGGCTTAAGTCCGGCGCTCAGTGTTCTGGCCGATTCGCCCATGCAATCATCGGCGAATTTAACTTCCTGACCCAGTACATGGCTCAGATAAGGTACGATATGTTTGAGTGACAGCTTATTCTCGAAATTCTTTTTAGGTCTGCCAAGGTGCGACATCAGCACCACTGATCCGCCTCCCGAAAGCACTTTTCTGATAGTGGAAAGGGCTGCATCAATGCGGGTTGTATCGGTAATTTTCAGGTCGTCGTCGAGGGGTACGTTAAAATCAACGCGGATAAGCGCACGCTTGCCAGTAAAATCGTATGAATCAATGTGTTTCATAATTTTCTTTTCTTTTTTTACACTGCAAATATACTGAATTTCCGGATTTTTCAGGCTTTCCATTTCACAGAAATCTGCCTGAACGGGAACTGCAGGTGATGCTAAAGCTTTATCAGAAGTGCAGGAAGTCTTTCGGGCTGGTGGTACGAAGGAGTTGATCTGAAAAACAAGGATGATAAAAAATTGTGATCAGGAATTCGATTTCAGATGTTCTCTACCGAAATTCCCTCGTGAACCAGTTGCAGGGTTTCAATGGCAACCTCGCTTGCATCCGCCTTCAAAACCGGTCCTTCCAGTTTTACCGGCCACGCATTTTTAACCTTCCAGGTCATCACAGGCTCATGTAATTCATTAAGGAGGGAGATGAGCAGGTCGCGTTTTTGGGCAGAATTAAAATGGTTTGAACTGATCCATTCGAAAAACTCATTATCACCCCTGCTGATACAACGTTTAAGGATGATTATATTTTCCTTTCTCAGTCCGGGCATTGTCGAAACAGTGGTCTCACCTGAGGCGCCACCGCGATAGTTTATGAGATCGTATTCGATACTGAGACCGGACACTTCGGTAAAATCGATTCTTGAGCCTCCCCATTGGACAGTGAAGTGGTTGGCTGATAAAGTAGAATTATTCATAAGGCAGCGGATCAGGTTTTTGATGCATGATAAGATGCTCATTATTTTCAGGTGTGGTAATCTTTTATGTTAACACAATTGTAGCGGCATTGTTTAGCGCAGTCAGTATGTGCCGCATAATCCGCACACGTTGTCTGTTAGGCTGAATCCGCAGCTTAATAAGGGTGAAGATTACTTCTTGTCGCGTAAAACCAACATATAGAAGTCGTTTTCAAGCGGCAGGTACCCGTATTCATATACAAAGCGGTAGGTGGATCCTTTTTGGGTTGTGTAAAGATGCGTATGGTAATTGAAATTAAAACCCAGGTTGGATAGCTTTTCCTTGCTTACCGTCGTTTTGTCGTTGGGGTTGAGTTCTGCCAGAATGCGTCGGTTTTTACGAAGTATGTTGTTTACCTGACGCATAAATGCGGTGATATCGCTGTTCAGCTTGTTATTGTAATTGTTGCGGCACTGATCGCTGCAAAACTTTTTATCTGCCCGCCCAACCAATGGTTCGCCGCAGTCAAGACATGTTTTCTGCATAATTCTGAAAATTAATTATCTATAAAATATCAATAAGTATTGGTATATTGAGAGAATGTAATCGCCGGAATCTTATCAGAATAGTAATAAAAATTACGTAAACATGCAGCATGTTTACAACATAGAAAAAAGATCAATAACGAAGAAACAGATTGCCTACTTATTCTTTTTTTCTTTTTTTTCAGCGCGCTTTTCTTTCAGACTTTTGGTTGGCGCTTTCTTCGTTTCTTTTTTGGCATCCATGCTTTTCGCCATAGCTTTGTTTTTTTGATTAGGAAAATGAGTACATCAATGATTGATGAGAAATTTCTTAATACAAAAATAAAGCATAAAAGCAGAAATATTACAAGAACTTTTCATTTTTTCTTTTGCCCCGTTTTACTTTAACTCATAGGGCTGATAAATTATATTCATAATAGCAGAACTGAATCAGAGCCATTGTTAAACGATTACAAGCGTTTACAAATGATTTTATCCGTAAGTAAATGATTATTAACCGGATCAGGTGACCAGGCCGTTATACTTTTGCTTCATCGTTCAACCAGACTGTGTATAGGTTGGAAAAGGTTAAGTTAATAAATGTTGAACAAGCCCTTACGGGCGCAAAACAAAAAACAATGAAAGCATTAAAGAATCATGTTCAGCTGATCGGCCACCTGGGTGCGGATCCTGAAGTAAAAACATTTGAAAACGGCCGTATGATGGCCCGCCTTTCGCTGGCAACCAATGAACCTGCCAGGGGTAAGAACGGGGAGAAGTCTATCCGCACCCACTGGCATACACTGGTTGTTTGGGGTAAACTGGCAGAAATATGCGCAAAGTACCTCCAAAAAGGAAGGGAGATTGCCGTGGAAGGCCGCATTTCTTACCGCACTTACACCGACAATGAAGGAAACAGCCGCTTAAGCACTGAGATAACTGTAAACGACCTGTTGATGATCAGCGGGAAAAGGGCCGGTTAATTCCGGGTACTTCAAGGAAACCATTCATTTTAAAAACTTAAAAAAACAGAAAGTCATGAATAACCTGAATAACACAGTACAATTAATCGGTCGTCTGGGCGCTGATCCCGAGGTAAAGACCCTTAAAGGAGATCGCAGGGTTGCCCGGATGAGGCTTGCCACAAGTGAAACATACTATAATAAAGCAGGTGAGAAGGTGCAGGAGACCCAATGGCATACCCTGGTTGCATGGGGCGGATTGGCAGATGTTTGCGCCAATCATCTTACAAAAGGACAGGAAATCGCCATTGAAGGAAAGCTTAATTACCGGATATACACCGACAAAGACGGCAGCAAGCAATTTTTCACTGAAATCACGGTAAACGACCTGCTGATGATCAGCGGCCGCAAGGCAGGATAAATACTTATTCTTATTCATATAAAAGCGATTTTCATTAACCCTTAAATTTGATGAACATGAATTCACTGAGAAACCGCGTACAACTGATTGGCCACCTGGGCGCCGATCCTGAAGTAAAAACCTTTGAAAATAACCGGAAGGTTGCCAGGTTATCATTGGCCACCAATGATGAGTATACTGACAAGGAAGGTCAGAAGGTAAAACAAACCCAGTGGCACCAGCTGGTAGTATGGGGCAGGCTGGCCGAAACCTGTGAGAAGTATCTTACAAAAGGCAAGGAAGTCGCCATTGAAGGCAAACTGACTTACCGCACCTGGAATGACAAAGACGGGAAAAGCCACAACATTACCGAGATCATGGTAAATGAGCTGCTTATGATGGGTGGTAAGGAGAAGAAATAATCCCGGCCTTTATTGAATCTCATGGCTGTCAGCAAAACTGGCAGCCTTTTTTTGTGACCTCGGCTTAACAGATCAGTCATCATACATAAATGTCACAAGGCATATCCATTGAAAAATACAGGCTGACGGATAGTTTTCGGGGTTTTGAATGCGGGGAAATGATTTTTCAACAAGCTCCGGAGCAAAAACTTTTCACCGGAGCCGATAATTGTTGATAAATTTCATAAAATATCGGAATTCAGCGATTTAGGTTATGATTCTTTTGTTACTTAATAATTGGGATCTTGTAAATCTTACGGTTTGTTTATGATTAAATTTACCTCAGAGATGGATATTCTATGAAATTCAGCGCGATGATCACACTGGCCGGAATTTTTCTGCTGGGTTGCAGGGCCCAGGACAGAACACCCACTGCGGTTGGCAATGTAGATCTGGAGAAGTATGCCGGTTTGTGGTATGACATTGCATCGTTTCCACAGCGTTTTCAAAAGGGATGCCACTGTACGGTTGCTGAGTATGGTTTAAATGCCGATGGGACTGTCAGTGTTACGAACCGTTGCCGCAAGGGAGGTTATCAGGAGAAGGAAAGCAGTGTAACAGGTAAGGCATTTATTGTTAAAGGCAGCAACAATACCAAGCTCAGGGTTCAGTTTTTCTGGCCTTTTCGCGGAGATTACTGGATCGTGATGCTTGAACCCGGATACCGGTGGGCGGTGGTTTCTTCACCAAAGAAGGATTATTTATGGATTTTAAGCCGGACACCTTCCATGGATGAGGATGAATACAACTCGATTGTTAACATTCTTACAAAAGAAGGATACGATACCAGCAAACTGGTCCGAACGCCGCAGGAGTGCCGATAATTTTAACAGTAGAAAAACTCGTACTATGGCTAAGAAGAAACTAAAAGCAGATGAAGGAAACGGGAACCCGGAATCAAAAAAGAAAAACACTGCAAAAGCCAGGCCGGCCAAAGTAATCAAGCCATTTGAAACGACCCGCCCGGGAAAGAAGGGAATCAGCCATAAACCATCCGATGTACTTCCCATCTCTTTGAGTGATGTAAAACCTGTATATGATGCGGTTGCTGCTGAAAAAAACGGGCAGGAAACGCCTCACAGGTCTGAATTTATTCAAATGGAAGAATTTCCGGCAAAACACGGCTCAACAGATCATTCCCCGGTACAAAAGCCTGCTGCGAAGAAAGTCCCGGTGAAGACAACAAAGGTGAAACGCGACAGCAAAAAGAAAAAAATTTTCGTACTCGATACTTCTGTAATTCTGTATAATCACGACTCAATCAACAACTTTGAGGACAATGATGTTGCGATTCCCATTACGGTGCTTGAGGAACTTGATAATTTTAAAAAAGGTAACGATACCAAGAATTTTGAAGCCAGGGAGTTTATCCGGATCATCGACAGCCTTTCGGATAATGCCACCCTCACCGACTGGATTCCATTGGTGAAGTCCAAGGGTGGGATGTTCAAGGTGGTAATGAACGAGCGCAGCGAACTGGACGCCCGTCAGATTTTTGATGATAATAAACCTGATCATCGCATCCTGAATGCAGCGCTTAGCCTGGTGCAGGAGTATCCCGACCGTAAAGTGATTCTGGTCAGCAAGGATATTAATCTCAGGCTGAAAGCCAAGTCACTCAATCTTACAGCCGAGGATTTTCTTACCGGGAAAATCAAGGATGTTGAAGGACTATACACCGGCATTTCAACCATCAACAATCTCAGCAGCCGGATCATTGACAAACTCTATCAGAACGGGTACTGCCTCCCGCGCGACATCGGGGTGAAAAATCCGGTTCCCAACCATTATTACATTCTCCGCAACACAAACACTTCCGCCCTTGCCTGCTATAATGCATTGACCAGGCGGATAGAGCGGCTCGAAAAACGTTCTGCTTTCCGCATTACTCCGCGTAATGCAGAGCAGGTATTTGCCATGCACGCCATTCTTAATCCCGATGTGAAACTGGTAACATTGCAGGGCGTTGCAGGAACCGGTAAAACGCTCCTCGCCCTTGCTGCCGCACTTGAGCAAAAGAGGAATTTCAAGCAGGTGTTCCTTGCAAGGCCTATTGTTCCGCTGAGCAACAAGGATATCGGATATCTGCCTGGGGATATCAAGTCAAAGATCAATCCCTACATGGAACCGTTGTACGATAACCTGAAGTTTATACAGAGTCAGTATAGCGAAAAAGACAAGGAATATAAAAACATTACCGATTCCCTTGAGAATGAAAAGCTTGTTATTCAGCCGCTTGCCTATATCAGGGGAAGAAGTATTTCGAATGTCTGCTTTATCATTGATGAAGCCCAGAACCTGACGCCGCACGAGGTGAAGACCATCATTACCCGGGCAGGGCAGGGGACCAAGATTATCTTCACAGGAGATATTTACCAGATTGATACGCCATACCTGGATGCGCAGAGTAATGGTCTTTCCTACCTGATCGACAAGGTAAAGCACCACTCCATTTATGCACATGTAAGGCTGGAAAAGGGAGAGCGTTCGGAACTGGCAAACCTGGCCAATGATCTGCTCTGACCGTTTCAGTAAATGACTTTGTATGTTGACTGGACAAGACCGGAAGGGAAGCTCCGGGCCTGCTGAAGTTCTAATTTTACGGGATGCAGGCCTTCCCTGAAAAGGGGGATTCCACTGCCCAGAAGCACAGGAATTGTTGAAATACAGATGCTGTCGAGCAGGCGGCTGTCTAACAGTTCACCGATCATTTGCGGTCCTCCCTCAATCTGTATGTCCTTTCCGGCCGATGATTTCAGCTCTTTGATAAGTTGGGTCAGGTTTCCGCTGTAATATACAACCGGTCCGGACTCCGGATTTCCGGTGGAGGATATCACATAAACCTGTTTTTCCTTAAACGGAGAAGAGACACCATCTGAAGAGACTTTTTCCCAGGTGTTTCGGCCGATAACGACAGTATCTGTTTCACTGGCGTAGGCAGCATAACCATAATCTTCTCCTTCCCGCTCTACCAGTTGCAGAAAGCTCAGGTCGTGATCAGGTCCGGCAATGTATCCATCGAGGCTGGAGGCAACAAACAGCCTTACTTTTCGGGGTTGCATTTTTATTTTGTTTCGTAAACAACAGTAAGTACAGTGTGTCCGACCACCCTCAGCGTTTCCCTGCTGATGCGGCTCATATCATCATTTACGGTATGCCACTGGTCAAAAAAGCCTTTTTCGCGGTCGGGATCATAATCTATGATATCGATGGTAGGAATCCGGATGATCTCATTGATATAAAGGTGGTCGTCAGTGATGCCGCCGGTTTTCCGGGTCAGGAAATAATTCTGGTAGCCAAGGCGGTGAGCGGTATTCCATACCTTACGCATGATGTCGGGCGCGTAATACATCGAGGTTCCTTCCATGGTAAAAGCGGGACCGGCGGCGCCCACCATATCTAGCAATATGCCGAAACGCGCGGAATAGCCTGTCACATGTGGATTTCTGGCCCAGTACTGTGATCCCAGCGCCCATGAGTCAGTGTTACTTGCGGACCCTTCTTCGTGATCGCCATAATCTTCGGCATCGAACAGCACAATATCAACACCGATGCCGGGATTATAAAGGTTCATTTGCCTGGCAATTTCCAGCAGCACACCAACGCCGCTTGCGCCGTCGTTGGCTCCGGGGACGGGGTCGCGGCGCCTGGATGGATCGGGATCATGATCGGCCCAGGGCCTGGAGTCCCAATGGGCACATAGCAGCACCCGTGAACGGTTATCCGGATTGAAGGAAGCTATGATGTTTCTGGCATCGAGCATGGTGCCGTCAGAAGCCCTTAGCCTGGGTTGCTGCACAATCACTTCGGGTGTAAAGCGTTTCAGCGTGCTTTCAAGCCAGGCGGCACAGGCTTTATGGGCAGCGGTATTGGGCACCCTCGGCCCGAATGATACCTGCTTTTCAACAAAATGGTAAGCCGAATCGGCATTGAATTCAGGAACAAATACAGCAACAGGATCATTCCCTGTCACTTTGGGTTCCGCTTTTTTATTTTTCCGGTTTCCGCATGAAATCAAAAGAAGTAGTAGAACTCCAAAAAATATGGGGTGGTGGATGTTAATTTTCATTTAAGTCTGGTTTAATCATCAGAAAATGGAAGAAGGTGTATTGAATTTCCCGCTGAAGACTGAATCTTTGGCCTTCCGTCTTTCCCTGGGAGATGTTTCTGATGCCACAAGATTTTTATGCAGGGATTCAGGTTTACCAATGTATCCCACTGCAACCACAGTCATCGCTTCGTGTGTGTCGGGGATGTCAAAAATTGTTTTGGCCAGCAACGGGTCAAATCCACCCATCTGGTGTACGTACAATCCTTCTTCCATAGCCTGAAAGGTAAGATGCGCCACCGCTTGCCCCAGGTCGTACTGGGCGGCTACATTGATTTCACCTTTTTTACCGATTTTGTTGGCGACAGCTACAAAGAGCATAGGAGCGCTGGTTGCCCAGAGCAGGTTAAATTCAACCAGTGTTCCGGTAATTTGTTCATAGGTGTCGTCGCCCTTCAGCCCTACGATAAAATACCATGGCTGAATGTTGGAAGCCGACGGTGCCCAGCGCGCGGCTTCGAAAAGGCTGCGGATCTTGTCCGGTTCAATGAACCGGTTGTTGAATGCTCTTGGCGACCATCTCTCTTTTAACAAAGGATGAATCGGAAAGTCGTTTGAAGCAGTTTTTATATTCATAATGATGCGTTTGTCCTGATCGTTAATTGTTGACAGATTTCACAATTCATTTCAGAAGGTAACCGTAAACACTGTCCCCTCTCCGGGGGATGATTTTACAGTAACCGTACCTTTGTGCAGATGCATGATCTGGCGCGAAAGACTCAATCCGATTCCCGATCCGTCCTTTTTCGAAGTGAAGAACGGCATGAAAATTTTGTCAAGAATATCGGGTTTGATTCCATGTCCGTTGTCCGAGAAGTCAATGCTTACCCTGCCATTGTTGTTTGGCGAGGCAGTCACAGTAATCCGTGGTTCCGTTTTTTCTTTAACGGCATCGATGGCGTTTAGCAAAAGGTTGATAAATACCTGGTCGATTAGATCCGGGTCAGCGGTGATCATAAGGTCTTCAGGGAATACCCGGGGACTGCAGACAATGCCGAGCTGGTCCATTTTTGGTTTCAGCAGGGTATGGGCTCTGTCAAAAAGCTCTTTAACAGCGAAATACCTGAAATTGGGCCGGGGTATGCGGGTCAGGTTTCGGTAGGTTTCAACAAAATTGAGCAATCCTTCGCTCCGGCTCTGGATAGTCACCAGTGCCTGGTGGATGCTATCCAGGTCGTCTTCATCAAGTTGGTGGATCTGCACACTTTTTTCACTTTCATCCAGCAAAATTTCTCGTACTGTTGATGCCAGCGACGAAATCGGTGTGATCGAATTCATGATTTCATGTGTAAGCACCCTGATCAGTTTCTGCCATGATTCTATTTCTTTTTCTTCCAGTTCCGAGCTGATGTTTTGCAAGGAAACCAGCAGAAATTCCTCCCCGCGCATCCTGAATTCAGTTGCATAAACCGAGATCTGGAGCAACTCATTGTCAATAACCAGTTTGATCAGCTGCCTGTCGCCGGCATTCATACTGAGCAGCATCTCCGGCAGGGACGATTTGATCACGTCCAGGTCTCTGATGTGTTTAAGGTTGGAGATTTTCAACAGACGCTTGATGGCATTGTTGAAGATATCCACCTTGCCGTCTTTTCTGAAAGCAATGATACCGATGCTGACATGCTGAACCACCGTGAGCAGGTAATTGTAGTGCTCTTCTTTTTCGGCCCTGTTTTTGCGGAATTCGCTGATAACTTCATTGAAAGCGCGGTTGAGCCCTTCGAAGCTTCTTCCCAGGTCTCTGTCGAAGAAGGAAGTGCTGAAATCGGAATGCCTGATACTTTCAAGAAATTGGGTTAGTTTCCGGTTGGTACGTTCAATATACCGGATAAGCATGCCTACCTGAATTACGGCCAGTAATCCGGTAATCAGCGCCGTTACTCCCTGTTGTTCATTGCGTGCAAGGATAACCAGCAACAGCAGGTTGGCTGTGATCAGCAGTACCCTGACAATGACATTAATCCGGAACTTTTTAAAGCCCATGCTTCTCTATTCTGCGATAAAGTGAGGCCCTGGTCAGTCCGAGTTCTTTGGCGGCTTTGCTGATGTTTCCACCGTGTTTGTCGATCACCCGGCGGATCAGCAGTTTTTCCCTTTCTTCGAGGTTGGTGATATCATCCGACTCATCGGACTGACTACCATCTTCTATCTGTGAGAGGAAGAAATCCTGCGGTTGAAGGATATTGCTTTCGCTGAGGATTACGGCCCGTTCCACCGCATGCTGAAGTTCCCTGATGTTACCCGGCCAGCTGTGTTTTTCCAGCCGCCGGATGGTTGTCGGGTTGATTCTTTTGAGCGGCATTTTATATTTTTTGCAGTAGATCACCAGAAAGTGCTCCACAAGTTGCTGGATATCCTCAAGTCTTTCGCGCAGGGGTGGCAGCAGAATTTCCACGGTATTGATGCGGTACAGCAGGTCCTGACGGAACTTGTTTTCATTCACCATCTGATATAACGGCATGTTTGTGGCGCATATCAGCCTGACATCGATCGGAATCTCGCGGTTGGTCCCCAGCCTTACCACTTTCCTGTTCTGAAGCACGCTTAGCAGCTTCGACTGCAGGTTAAAGGAAAGATTTCCTATTTCATCAAGAAAAACAGTCCCTTTATTGGCAGCTTCAAAACGGCCGGCCCGATCTTCCTTGGCGTCGGTGAAGGCGCCTTTCTTGAATCCGAACAGCTCGCTTTCGAAAAGCGTTTCACTGATTGCGCCCAGGTCAACACTGATAAAAACCTCATCGCGGCGCGCCGATGCTTTGTGAATGGCCCGGGCAATCAGTTCCTTGCCTGTTCCGTTTTCTCCGAGAATCAGTACATTGGCTTCCGTTTTGGCCACTTTATCAACCGTGGCCATCACCTTCTGCATGGCAGGCGATTGGCCGATCAGATTACCATAAGCCTGATCCTGGTTGGCTATCAGCACTTTTTGTTTGCTCTTCAGGTCTTCTATTTCTTCCTTGTTGTGCCTTACTTTCAGGTTGGCCGTGATGGTGGCCAGCAGTTTTTTATTGTCCCAGGGTTTCAGGATAAAATTGGTGGCACCTTCCTTTATGCCCTGCACGGCCAGCTCAATATCGCCGTATCCGGTAATAAAAATTACCACCGCCAGGGGGTCAATTTCAATGATTTTATTCAGCCAGTGAAACCCTTCCTTTCCGCTGGTAGCATCGCGGGAGAAATTCATATCCAGCAGGATAAGGTCGTAGCTCTCATTCTTCATGATGGCTGGTATGTTCTCCGGATTTTTCTCCGTATGTACAATATTGAAGTGCTGTTTAAGAAAAAGCCTCGCTGCCAGCAGTACATCCTGATCATCATCAACAATCAGGATTTTAGCGTCAATCTTACTCATCAATTGTTTTTTTTTAGTTCTTTGCTTTGGTTATTCCGGCTTTTGAAGAGGAAAGGCCGGTGAAAAACTTCCGTTAGAAATTTTGAGCAGGATCGCTTCCCCAAACCGGCATGCTGCAACAACTGATCCTGATATATTTTGGCGAAAAGCAACCGGCAGTCGCCTCTGTTCCTGAATGGCTTGAAACTGACCCGGCAGGTTGCTAAGGTATGAAATGTTCGGAAACGAACATTCAAAAGAACGGCTTTGAACAACAATAAATTGTTAAAATTTTCTAAAAATTTTTATTTTACTGATAAATAGTGTGTTATAATTAGTGGCATGGAATTAGTAACACCGGTTTCAGCATAAATGTAATTTATGGACAGGATCATAGAAAAGAAGCGATGGACTCCCGGAAGGATTGCCGCAATTGCGGGAATAGTCATGTTGGTGATACTGATTTTGTGGGTATTTGTTTTCAGGGACAACCGCAGCAGGCTTTATGTGGAATACAACCAGCTCAGTATAGCTGCAGTTGAAAAGAGCAGATTTCAGGAGTTTATCCCTGTTGACGGCATTGTTTTCCCGCGGAATACGGTTTATATTGATGCTGTTCAGGGTGGGATTGTTGAAGAGATTTACGTTGAAGACGGCGCCATTCTCAAGAGAGGGGATCCCATACTAAAGCTCTCAAATGCAAATATGGAGCTGAGTTATATGGATCAGGAGACCCGGATGTATGATGCCATCAACAACCTGGCCAATACCAGGATCAGTCTGGAGCAGTTGAAATACGTCAGGCAGAAAGAAATTACCCAGCTTAACTATGAAATTGACAGACTCAAAACGGATTTCGGCCGTAAAGAACAATTCCATAAGGATAAACTGATTTCCGAAAAGGAATTTGAGGATGCCCGCCGCGACTACCAGTATTCACTGAAGCAGCTGGAGATTGCGCTGAACCTTAAAAGACTTGACTCCATCTCAGGCGTTTCGCAGGGCAGGCAGATTTCCTTGTCGATGGAAAGGATGAATAATAATCTGGCTCTGCTGAAAAAGAATATGGATAATATGACCATCAAATCGCCTGTGGATGGTAAGCTTTCCTCATTTCTGGTTGAGATAGGACAAACAAAAGTCTCCGGGGAGCACCTTGGCCAGATTGATATGATGGACGGCATCAAACTTCGCGCAAACATTGATGAAAGGTATACCTCCCGTGTTTTTACCGGCCAGGAAGCTTCCTGTGATCTCGGGAACAAAACATACGAGCTTGAAATATCGAAGATCTACACAAATGTTACCGGAGGTACTTTTCAGGTTGATCTTTTGTTTAAAGATGAAGAGCCTGCTGAAGTCAAGCGGGGTCAGACCATTCAACTGA
>CAZDBX010000075.1:0-8975 GCA_964503805.1 uncultured Lentimicrobium sp.
ACGGCAGCCTGCTTGCAGCTTCGGTTCCTGTATTTGAGTTGCGCATCGATGCAGGTAACACCCATTATGATGATGAGTTTTTCTATGACAATGTTGATTCACTGGCCTGGCATCTTTCCAATCATTTCAGGGACAGAAGCAAACAGGAATACAAACAATTGCTGGTAAAAGGCAGGAAGAACAACAACAGGTACCTGCTGCTGAAAAGGAATGTGACCTACGATGACCTGAAGAAAGTAAGGAAATTCCCGGTATTCCGCCTGGGAAAATACAGGGGTGGACTGATTGCCGAAGCCAAAAACAAGCGGGAACTTCCTTTCAGGTGGCTGGCTTTCCGCACCATTGGCTGGGATAAGGAAGGTGAAGATAATGATATTGGTCTTGAGGGAGCATACAGCGCCATACTTGAAGGTGAAAAGGGACAACGGCTTGTACGACTGATCGGTAAAGGAGTCTGGCGCCCGCTGAACGATGAAAATGAAATTGAACCCCGTGACGGACACGACATCGTTACCACCATCGATATCAATATACAGGATGTTGCCGAAGATGCGCTGATGCGTCAGCTTATTGCAAATGAAGCCGACCATGGCTCGGTGGTGCTCATGGAAGTTGCCACCGGCAATATCCTTGCCATTGCCAATCTGGGCAAAAACAGCAAAGGGGAATACGAGGAAAAATACAATTATGCCATAGGAGAAAGTTCAGAACCGGGGTCAACTTTCAAACTGGCATCACTGATCGCGGCACTGGACGAAGGCCTGCTCAGCCTGAATGACACCGTTGATACGGAAGGCGGGACTGTCAGATTTGCCAACAGAATCATGCGGGACTCTCATCATGGAGGCTATGGAAGGATCAGCGTAAGGCGTGCATTTGAACTTTCCTCCAATGTCGGTATATCAAAAGTCATCCACAAGGCGTATAAAGACAAGCCCCAGCAGTTTATTGACAAACTCTACTCCATGCGCCTGAACCTCCCGCTTGGGCTTGAGATTGCCGGAGAGGGCAAGCCATCCATCAAGAATACGGAACACAAATACTGGTCGAAGGTTTCATTGCCGTGGATGTCAATCGGATATGAAGTTGCCATTACGCCTTTGCAGACCCTGGCTTTTTACAACGCGATTGCCAACAACGGGGTGATGGTTAAGCCGCGCTTCGTAAAAGAAATCAGGCTGGCCGGAGAAACCATCCAAACATTCGGGCCGGAAGTTCTTTCACCATCCATTGTGAAAAATCCTGAAACCATCGCACTGGCAAAATCAATAATGGAGGGGGTTGTAGAAACAGGAACAGCCACACACCTTAAAAATCCCATTTATAAAATAGCCGGCAAAACCGGAACTGCCCAGATTGCACAAAACAATACCGGGTACACCAAATCGAACTACAAAGCCTCCTTCGTGGGCTACTTTCCGGCTGATTCGCCCAGGTATTCAATGATTGTGGTCATCAACAATCCGCAGAAGGGCATCTATTACGGCGGCTCAATTGCAGGTCCGGTATTCCGCGAGGTTGCGGATAAGGTATACGCCACCCGCCTTGACCCCATAATAAACAGGACGGATTCCATACCCGCGACATTCCCCCTTCTCGCTTCAGGCAAAGGAAATGAACTGGAAATGCTGATGAAGGAGATCAACATAGCTTTTCCGGCAGGGAACCAAAGCGAATGGATTACCTATAAAGGTCAGGATACAACACAGTTGATCATTCCAAGAGAGCCTGCTGCTGACAGAATACCGGATGTTACAGGAATGGGGGCCAGGGATGCGGTTTTCCTGCTCGAATCAGCAGGGATCAAGGTGAAAATTAGCGGAAAGGGGAAAGTGAAACGGCAGTCGCTGGCTCCCGGATCAAGGATTACCGCCGGAAGCCAATGTATTATTGAACTCGGATAAAAAGATTACAGTGAAAACGCTGAAGGAAATATTGTACAAATGCAGGATCCGGAGAATAACCGGCAGCCTTGAAGTTGTTGTTGATGAAATCATCTTCGATTCACGGAAAGCTGCAAGCGGGAAAGTATTTGTGGCCACCCGAGGCACCCTGACCGATGGACATAATTTTATTGATGAGGTAATTAAGGCAGGTGTAAAAGCGGTGATTTGTGAGCGCATGCCGGATGATATCAGCAAAGGCATTACTTACGCTGAAGTTGAGAACAGCGCTGAGGCGCTTGCGCTGATGGCTTCCAACTTCTATGACAATCCTTCGGCACAGATCCGGCTTACCGGAATAACCGGCACCAATGGAAAAACCACGACCGCCACACTGCTGTACCAGCTTTTTAAAAACCTGGGATATAAAACCGGCCTGATCTCAACAGTAAGAAATAAAATTCATGACCGGGAAATTCAGGCAACTCACACAACACCCGATGCAGTAGCCCTTAACGCGCTTCTCAGGGCCATGGTGGATGAAGGCTGCGAATACTGCTTTATGGAAGTAAGCTCACATGCAGTAGTTCAGCACCGTATTACCGGCCTTACCTTCGCCGGCGGTGTTTTCACAAACCTTACGCATGACCACCTGGATTTCCATAAGACTTTCGATGCCTATCTGAAAGCCAAAAAGACATTTTTTGACAATCTCCCCGTTGAATCATTTGCCCTTGTGAATGCTGATGACCGCAATGGCCTGGTGATGGTACAGAACACCCGCGCCCTTGTAAAAACAGCTGCCATTAAGCGTCAGGCTGATTTCCATTGCAGGATTCTGGAAAACCATTTCGACGGGCTTCAACTCAATATAAACGGTCACGAAGTCTGGTGCCGGCTGGTCGGGAACTTCAACGCTTACAATCTTCTGAATATATATGCAACCGCAGTAATGCTGGGCGCTGACGAAGAGGCCTGTCTTACAGAATTAAGTAAACTGAAGGCTGTGGACGGCCGGTTTGAATACATCAAATCACCAACAGGTATGGTGGGCATTGTTGATTACGCGCATACCCCCGATGCCCTGCTGAATGTGATCAGTACCATCAACGCCATCCGCGGAGGAAAAGGCAGACTGATTACAGTGGTTGGTGCCGGAGGCGACCGCGACAGGTCAAAAAGACCGGTCATGGCTTCGATAGCGACAGAAAACAGCGATTTAACCATACTTACATCTGACAATCCCCGGACCGAAAACCCTGAAGACATCCTGAACGAGATGCGCTCCGGTGTGTCTCCCGAGAGGAAAAGACATTGCCTGGTAATCAGTGACCGCCGCGAAGCCATCCGTACCGCATGCACCATGGCGACAAAGGAGGACATCATCCTGATTGCAGGAAAAGGACATGAGACCTATCAGGAAGTCATGGGCGTGAAACATCATTTTGATGACAGGGAAGAATTGCGTGAATGCTTTGGAATCTTAAGAAAAGAGGATTAATTACCAAACCGGCGGAATATGTTATACTATCTGTTTGACTATCTGGACAAGGCCTTCGATTTCCCGGGAGCCGGAATGTTTCAATACATCTCCTTCCGGGCTGCATTGGCGGTAATTACCTCGCTCACCATTTCGTTGGTCTTCGGAAAATCACTGATTAATTATCTTAAAAAGAAACTGGTAGGCGAAATTGTCAGGGATCTTGGCCTGGAGGGCCAAAAACAGAAACAAGGCACGCCCACCATGGGAGGATTGATCATTCTCAGTGCAATTGTGATCCCAACACTGCTCTTTGCCAAACTCAACAACATCTACATCATTCTTATCCTGATAACCACTGTGTGGCTTGGTTTTATTGGTTTTCTTGATGATTATATAAAAGTTTTCAGAAAGGACAAGAAAGGGCTTGCAGGCAAATTTAAAATTCTGGGCCAGGTTATCATCGGTCTGATCGTTGGATTTACGCTCTACTTCCATGATGACGTGGTAATCCGTGAAAAAATCATGCAGACAAGCTCCCGCTCGGCCTCTGAACTCAGCGAATTTGTAAAGGTAGACGACCATGACCAGCGGTTTTCACGGTCGAGTGTTAAATCAACCAAGACGACCATACCATTTTTCAAGAATAATGAATTCGATTACGCACTCATCCTGAAGCCATTTGGTGAAAAGGCGATGAAGTATGCCTGGATCGTATTTGTACCTATTGTAATCCTGATTATTGCGGCGGTTTCGAATGGCGCCAACCTGACCGACGGGATAGATGGTCTGGCTACAGGCACTTCGGCGATCATCGGGGCAACCCTGGGTATACTGGCATGGGTATCAGGCAACTTTGTATTTGCCGATTACCTGAACATTATGTACCTGCCCGACACCGGAGAGCTGACCATTTTTGTCAGCGCCTTTGTCGGGGCGTGTACCGGATTCTTATGGTACAACACTTATCCGGCACAGGTCTTTATGGGTGATACAGGCTCCCTTTCCCTGGGAGGTGTCATCGCGGTACTGGCGATCATGATCAGGAAAGAATTACTGATTCCCATCCTCTGCGGAATTTTTCTTGCCGAAAATCTCTCAGTGGTCCTGCAGGTGAGCTATTTCAAAAGAACAAAACGGAAGTACGGTGAAGGAAGACGGATATTCAGGATGTCGCCGCTTCATCATCACTACCAGATGCTGGGTTATGCCGAGCCAAAGATTGTGATGCGCTTTTTCATTGTCGGCATTATGCTGGCAATTTTTACTATAGTAACGCTTAAAATCAGATAATTAATGAATTCCAACCCAAAAACAGTTATTCTTGGAGCCGGCGAAAGCGGGACAGGAGCTGCTTTGCTCGCCAGGAGCAGGGGATTGGAAGTATTTGTTTCAGATCAGTCACCCATTAAGGAAAAATACAGAAATGAACTGATCCAAAACGGGATTCCGTTTGAAGAAGGAGGGCATAGCGCCAACCTTCTCGAAAACACTACCGGGATCATTAAAAGTCCGGGGATTCCCGATAGTGCACCAATTGTGAGATCAGCCATTGATAAAGGCATACCTGTCATTTCCGAAATCGAATTTGCCAGCCGCTACACCAATGCAGCCAAAATTTGCGTAACGGGGAGCAATGGCAAAACAACCACTACCAGCCTGCTGTGGCATATGATGCATACGGCAGGGCTGAACGCAGGACTTGCCGGAAATATAGGCAACAGCTTTGCCCGCCAGGTAGCCGGTCAGGATTACGATATATACGCGCTGGAACTGAGTAGTTTTCAGCTTGACGGAATGAGCCTTTTCCGCGCTGACACGGCCATACTGCTGAATATCACACCTGACCACCTTGACCGGTACGAACATGACCTGATGAAATATGCTGCTTCAAAAATGCGCATCATCAGGAATCAGACAGCGGATAACGCCTTCATCTGGTGCAGTGACGATGAAGTATCGGCGGAGATGATCAGAAACACACCGCTGAATCAGCAGGTATTCCGCATCAGCCTTCATGACCAGGGGCATGAGGGCGCATTCATTGAAGACAATAAAATAATATTCAACATAAAAGGGGAAACGTTCAGTATGACAATCGAAGAACTGGCTTTGCAAGGCAAGCACAATATCTACAATTCCATGGCAGCAGGCGTGGCTGCTAAACTGGTTGGTATCAGAAAGGAAACCATCAGGCAGTGCCTGTCCGATTTCCAGCATGTTGAACACCGGCTGGAACATGTGGCCAATATCCATGGCATTGAATTTATCAATGATTCCAAAGCAACCAATATCAACTCGGCATGGTGGGCGCTTGAAAGCCAGAATAAACCCGTGATATGGATAGCCGGAGGTATAGACAAAGGAAATGACTACACCAAACTCTATGATGTAGTAAAATCGAGGGTAAAAGCCCTGATTTGTCTTGGCGTGGACAACAGGTCCCTGATTGAAGCATTCAAAGATATTATTCCGGTTATTACGGAAACCAGGTCAGCCGCCGATGCGGTAAATGCTGCCTATTACCTGGCACAGAAGGATGATGTGGTTTTACTTGCCCCAGCCTGTGCCAGTTTTGATCTTTTCGAAAATTATGAGGACCGCGGCCGGCAGTTTAAGGCAGCTGTGCATGCCTTGTAAACAGATGGTTTTAAAACCCATTGAAAAAACAGAAACTGAACGAAAAAACGGACATCAAAAGGACAGTTCAACAATCGGAATGTTAAGTAAAACGGATGAAAACAATCCTGAATAATATAAAAGGCGACAAGGTAATCTGGGCGGTGGTTTTCCTGCTCTCGATTTTCTCGGTGCTGGCGGTTTACAGCTCTACAGGAACGCTTGCCTTCCGTTACCAGTCAGGCAATACTGAATATTATCTGATCAAGCATCTCGGGATTCTGCTGCTCGGTTTTGTCCTTATGTACCTTGCCCATCAGGTGAAATACAAATACTATGCGCGCATTTCACAGCTTGCTATTTATATATCAGTACCCCTCCTCGCCTACACGCTGATGTTCGGCACCAATGTGAATGAAGCCAGCCGCTGGTACACGCTGCCGCTGATCAATCTGACCTTTCAGCCTTCCGATTTTGCCAAGCTGGCGCTGATCATCTTTGTCGCCCGTTTGCTGGCTAAAAAACAGGAAAACATTGAAGATTTCAAAAAAGGTTTTATTGCCATCCTGCTGCCGGTTTTGCTTATAACACTGCTGATTTTGCCGGCAAATCTCTCCACAGCCGCGATGATTTTCATCACCTGCCTGGTGCTGATGTTTATAGGTCGGGTCAGGCTACGTTATATCCTGGCCCTGGTAGGCATAGGTCTGGTGAGTATGACCCTGCTGATTGCGATCGTTATCAATGTTCCTCAACTCGGCAAGCGCGTCGGCACCTGGCAAAACAGGATCGAAAGTTTCAGAAGCGGCGACAGCGATGATAACTATCAGGTAGAACAGGCAAAAATTGCAATATCAAATGGCGGTCTAACCGGAAGAATGCCCGGGAACTCCACGCAAAAAAACTTCCTGCCACACCCCTACTCAGATTTCATATTTGCAATTATTATTGAAGAATATGGCCTGATCGGCGGAGCGCTTGTGGTATTGCTTTATCTGGTGCTGCTATTCCGGGCAATCAAGATTGTGATCAGGTGCCCCCGGAATTTTGCCGCCTTTCTCACATTTGGTGTTGCTTTCAGCCTGGTATTCCAGGCAATGATAAATATGATGGTAGCGGTCAATCTTATGCCTGTCACCGGTCAAACGCTGCCCCTGATCAGTATGGGCGGTACTTCGATCTGGTTTACCAGTATTTCGATCGGGATTATCCTGAGTGTGAGCCGCGAAATTGAGGAAGAAGAACAAAAAGAAGTTAAACCACAAAATCAAGCTGAACATGCCGTTGCCTGAGAAAAGGATTATCATCAGCGGTGGAGGGACGGGCGGACACATTTTCCCTGCCATTGCCATTGCTGATGAATTGAAAAACCTGGAACCGGGAATCAACATCCTGTTTACAGGGGCAAAAGGACGGATGGAAATGGAAAAGGTTCCGGCGGCCGGCTATCCGATAGAAGCCTTATGGATCAGCGGTCTTCAGCGGAAACTCACCTGGAAAAACCTGTTATTCCCTGTAAAAGTGATACACAGCAGTCTTAAAGCGCGGTCGATTATTAAAAAATTCCACCCGGATGCCGTTGTCGGTGTGGGCGGATATGCCAGCGGACCGACAGTGAAGGCTGCAGCAGCATTGGGAATTCCGACCATTTTGCAGGAACAGAATTCTTATCCCGGAATTACCAATAAAATGCTGGCGCGAAAGGCAAAGAAAATCTGCGTAGCATACTCCGGAATGGAAAAATACTTCCCGGCATCCAAACTTGTGCTGACCGGGAATCCGGTTCGGGCTGAAATTGTACATGCCAATGCCAAAAAAGAGGAAGCCCTGGAATTCTTCGGACTTCAAAGAAATAAGCCAACAATCCTCGCTGTCGGCGGCAGTCTGGGCGCACTTACCATAAACCAGAGCATCCATCAGGGCCTGAAAGAAATCGCCGACTCCGGCATCCAGCTGATCTGGCAAACAGGAAAATATTATGAGGATCAGGCTTCAGCGGCGGTTTTGCCGTTCGAAGATTCAGGCATCCGGCAACACACCTTTATTGCGCGCATGGATCTTGCCTATGCCGCCGCCGACCTCGTAATATCGCGGGCAGGAGCCATCGCAATTTCTGAACTCTGTGTCACCGGCAAACCTAGCATCCTCGTTCCTTCACCCAATGTTGCCGAGGATCACCAGACAAAAAACGCGATGGCCCTGGTATCTGCTGATGCCGCCATCATGGTAAAGGACAGCGAATGCGCCCGGAAGCTGGTGAAAACCGCCACCGAACTTGCCGGAAACAATGAAAGAAAATCGCAATTATCTGCGAACATATTGACTTTGGGAAAAAGCAATGCTGCTGCGGAGATCGCAGAAATCATACTGAGTTGTATCATCAAATAAATGGCTGAACTGTGAAAACTGAAGCACTGCACACTGTTTACTTTCTGGGAATCGGAGGCATAGGGATGAGCGCCCTTGCCCGCTACCTGAACGCAGCGGGGGTGAAAGTGCATGGCTATGACAAAACGCCTACCAGCCTGACTGCTGCACTTGAAGCGGAGGGAATGAAAATACATTATGATGACCGGCCGGACCTGATTCCCGACGATACGGACCTCATAGTTTATACCCCCGCCATTCCTGCCGACCTGGAAGAATTCCGCAAAGCATCCTCGGGTTCATTCAGCATGATAAAGCGTTCAGCGCTATTGGGAGAA
The DNA here is from genome assembly GCA_964503805.1 of uncultured Lentimicrobium sp. Lineage (GTDB taxonomy): Bacteria > Bacteroidota > Bacteroidia > Bacteroidales > Lentimicrobiaceae > Lentimicrobium. The sequence continues at coordinate 8,688 of CAZDBX010000075.1, forward strand.
ATAACCGACAGCAAATATACCCTTGCCGTTGCAGGTACCCATGGCAAGACCACCGTGAGCAGCCTGCTCGCCCACATCATGCATTCATCGGCACAAGGGTGCACTGCCTTTTTGGGTGGAATTGCCAAAAATTATACCAGCAACCTGCTGCTGATGCCCGAAAGCAAATTTATGGTAGCCGAAGCCGATGAGTTTGACCGCTCGTTTCTGAAACTAAACCCGCAGGCAGCGGTGGTTACTTCGGTTGATGCAGATCACCTGGACATTTATAAAACGCATGATAATCTT
>CAZDBX010000075.1:8985-13112 GCA_964503805.1 uncultured Lentimicrobium sp.
CATTTACCGGCTTTTCAGAGAAAATCCGTGAAAACGGCCAGATGGTTATCAAGCTGGGTTTGGACCTGAACCTGAAGACCAAACCCGGGGTTAAAGTATACCGGTATGCAATGTCAGGGGAAGCTGATTTTGCCGCATTAAACCTGAGGATGATCGACGGACAATACCATTACGACATCAAAACACCGGGAGGAATCATTACCGGGATTAAGCCTGCCCTGCCGGGACTATTCAATATTGAGAACAGCATTGCCGCCGCAGCCCTGAGCTGGCTGAACGGCGTCACAGAAGAGGAAATCAGAAACGGAATCAACACCTTCACGGGGGTAAAGCGCCGCTTCGACCACCGGGTGGTAAACAAAAATGTAGTATATATTGATGATTACGCCCATCACCCTGAAGAATTAAAAGCCTGTATAAAATCGGTAAGGGATCTGTACCCGGGGCGCCTTATTACCGGCATCTTCCAGCCACACCTGTATACCAGAACCAGAGACTTCGCCGATGGATTTGCTGAAAGCCTGTCGATGCTCGACAGGGTAATCCTGCTTGACATTTACCCGGCCAGGGAACTGCCCATAGAAGGAGTAAATTCTGCCATGCTGCTGGATAAAATAACGCTGAACGATAAACAACTTTGCCCCAAAACAGGTGTGCTGGAGTTGATAAGCAAGTTAAATCCGGATTTATTGCTGACCCTGGGCGCAGGCGATATCGACCAGCTGGCCGACCCGATTACAGCATTACTGAACAGAAACGAAGAAAAATGAGAAAAGCACTTGTCATATTTTTCTGGAGTATACTGGTTGTAGGCATAGCCAGTCTGTTTGTATTTGCCAATCAAAAGCAGCAGGATGTAATCTGTCCGGAGTTTATCATCGGAATCAGCAATGACGGCCCGCACCAACTGATATCAGAGCAATACATCAGGCAACAGATAACCCAGGCCGGTTTCAGGATTAAAAGGCAAAGGCTCGCGGACATCAGGGCTGAAGAAATTCAGGAGTTGCTCATGAGAAACCCTTATATCAGATCGGCCAATATTACCATTGGAGTAAACGGGTCAGTAAAGGCAAATATCATTCAGCGTCAGCCATTAATCCGGGTATTTACCGAAACCGGAAGGCAGTTTTACATCGATTCAGAAGGGATCATCATGCCGGTGAATGCTGATTTTACAGCCCGGGTGATGGTTGCAAACGGCAATATACCTGATATATCATTAAAATCAGGTAACGACCGCAACAAGTACGTTAAACCGGAGAAAAACCTGCACCCGGAATTGCTGAAAGTATTCCTTACAGCAAAAGCCGTAAAACAGGACGTTTTTTCGGAGGCACTTACTGAGCAGATTTTCATCAATACAGCCGGTGAAATAGAACTCATCCCCAAGCTGGGAAATCACACCATTTTATTGGGAGATACGACATTATTGAATGACAAACTGAATAAACTAAAATTGTTTTACAAGCAGGGAATCCGGAATGACGCATGGAACAAGTACGTTATGATTAACCTCAAGTTCCGCGACCAGGTTGTATGCTCAAAATCATCACAATATGGAACCATCTGAAATAATTGTCGGCCTTGATATAGGCACAACAAAAATAGCCGCCATCGTTGGCCGCCGCAACGAGAACGGCAAGATCGATATCCTGGGCTTTGGCCGTACCGACTCGATCGGTGTGAAAAGAGGTGTCGTAGCCAACATAGACGATACGGTACAGAGTATTGTCGCTGCAGTAAAGGAGGCCGAGAACCGTTCCGAAACCAATATCGCTACCGTAAATGTCGGGATAGCCGGACAGCACATAAAAAGTATTCAATACCGCGGGTCCATCATCAGGCCGAACGCTGACATAGAAATCAGCCAATCGGACATCGATGGGCTGAACGAAAACATGTTCAAACTGGCCATGAATCCGGGTGAGGAGATCATCGATGTTATTCCGCAGGAATATACTGTAGATGGAGAAAGCGGGATAAAGCAGCCCAAAGGAATGCTCGGGCATCAGCTGGAAGCCAACTTCCATATCATCACCGGCCAGACCATGGCAGCAAAGAACATTTTCAAATGCATCAAAAAAGCCAGCCTGGAGGTTGAATCGCTTCTGCTTGAGCCCCTGGCGTCAGCGGAAGCGGTTCTGAGCGATGAGGAAAAAGAAGCCGGAGTGGTACTGGTTGACATCGGAGGAGGAACCACTGACATCGCCATTTTTCAGGATGGCATTATCAGGCATACAGCAGTAATTCCTTTCGGCGGCGACATCATTACCGAGGATATCAAGGAAGGCTGTACCATCATCAAGAAACATGCGGAGGACCTTAAAGTAAAATTCGGTTCAGCCCTGGCCAGCGAAAACAGGGATGAAGAAGTGGTGGCTATCCCCGGACTGCGTGGCAGGCCCCCCAAGGAAATTACCCTCCGCAACCTGGCAAGTATCATTCAGGCCCGAATGGAAGAAATTATCGAACACATCTACTTCGAAATCAAAAACTCGGGTTACGAGAAGAAACTGATTGCGGGGATCGTACTTACCGGTGGCGGGGCTCAGCTGAAGCACATCACCCAGTTGACGGAATTTATAACCGGTATGGACACCCGCATAGGCTATCCCAACGAGCACCTTGCCCCGGGCATTCCGGAAGAAATGGCCAGTCCGGCGTATGCTACAGGGATCGGGCTAGTCATCATCGGCCTGCAACGCCTTGAAAAGGAGTCACTCAAGACGGAGAAGCCTGCGCAAAAACAAAAAAAACCACCCAGAGGATCATTCCTCGATATCATCAAAAAATTCTTTGAAGAAGACGGAAACACCTGAGATATTAACAGGTTGACTGTTGATAAAAACAACAATTTTCAGGTAGATCATCGTTTAATATTAACTTAATTTAGGAGATTCAAAAGATGCCGGATATGCTCAAATTCGATTTGCCAAAAAATCAATCATCAATTATAAAAGTAATCGGCGTTGGAGGGGGCGGCAGCAATGCGGTTACCCATATGTTCAAGCAAGGTATCCGCGGGGTTGACTTCATGATATGCAACACCGACTGCCAGGCCCTTGACACCAGCCCGGTGCCCCTGAAAATTCAGTTAGGTAACAAAGGCCTCGGAGCCGGCTCTATCCCTCAGGTAGGTAAAGAGGCTGCTGCCGAAAACATTGACGATATACGCAAGATACTGGAGAGTAATACCAAAATGGTGTTTATCACCGCCGGTATGGGCGGAGGAACCGGTACCGGAGCCGCCCCCGTGATTGCCGCACTTGCAAAAGAGCTTGGCATTCTTACCGTCGGTATTGTAACCCTCCCCTTTTCATTTGAAGGAAGAAAGCGCGCCCAGCAGGCCCGCGCAGGTATCGATGAACTGCGCAAGTCCGTTGATACCTTACTGATCATCTGCAATGACAAACTGCGCGAACTGGAAGGTGACCTCAAACTCTCGGAAGCTTTCAGCAAAGCCGATAACATCCTTACCGTGGCTGCAAAAGGAATAGCCGAGATCATCACGGTTACGGGCTACATCAACGTTGACTTTGAGGATGTAAAAACTGTAATGAAGGACAGCGGCAAAGCCATCATGGGATCCGGACTGGCCGAAGGAGAAAACAGGGCGCTGGAAGCCGTTCAGATGGCCATGACCTCGCCCCTGCTCGACGATGCAAATATCCGCGGCGCCAGCAATATCCTGCTTTATATCTCTTCAGGAACTGAAGAAATCACCCTTGACGAGGTGATGGAAATTACCGATTATATTCAGCATGAGGCCGGATCCGGCGCTGATATCATCTGGGGCAACGGTACCGATGAAACATTGGGCAGTAAGATCAGCATTACCCTCATTGCCACTGGTTTCGATTCTAAAAACAAGAATAACGGAGAATCAGGGAAACCCGAAGTTATTGTATATCCGTTGAACCAGGAACCGGCTCAGGCTAATCCGAAATCGGCAGAACCGATAAAGCCGGCGCCTGCACAAATTGAAGAGATTACCCTGATCAACAGGAGCGCTGAAACAGACAAACCTGCGCCATTACCGGTGCCCGCCCCGGCCCCCGAACCACCGGCGGAAGCCAAAATGCCGGCGGAACCGCAGCGTACCTTCACCTTTGACCTTAACCCGT
>CAZDBX010000076.1:0-12879 GCA_964503805.1 uncultured Lentimicrobium sp.
GTTATAAATTATTTGCCTGATTCTGAGCGGATCCCCTTTTACCGCTATTCCGGTATCGCCGGTTGCAGCATAACGCATTTCTATGCCTTTTTTTTCGGCTTTTGGCCTCAGGGTTTCATAAACTTCACCAAGAAGTTCGGCAGGGACAAGCGGTAGTGATTCAAGACTGAGTTTTCCGCTGCCTATTCTGGAGTAGTCAAGCAGGTCGTCGATCAGGCCGAGCAGATGTTCCGAAGAAGTATTGATATACTTCAGGTAGTCCTGTTGCTCACTCGAAAGCTTTGTATTGGACAACCTTTCCGAAAATCCGATAATGCTGGTAATCGGTGTTCTGATTTCATGGCTCATATTGGCCAGAAACAGTTCCTTGACTTTTAACAGTTTTTCTGCCAGGAGTCTGGCTTTTTCAAGTTGTCGCCGGTAAAATGCACTGCGGGCAAGGTCCTTCCATATAAGTACAATAAATACCAGCATGGTGATCAGGCCCACAGTAGCAAGGATTAGGGCGGTGTTCCACAATCTTTTTACGAGCACACTGGCTTTTTCCGAACCTTCAATTGCCCTGTTGATCTCCTCTTTCTCGAAAAGGATCAGCACATTGCGGATTTCATCGAGGATTACCTGGTCTGTTCTGAGCAGCAGCAATTCTCGTTCAATGGCCATCTGACGCTCTATGCGTTCCTCTTCGCCCATCTGCTCAAGCTGCGTCCGCACCTGCGCAATGGTGGAATCATGCAGCCGGGTAAAGGTCTGAATGGTGTCAGGCGTCTGACCGACTGAATGCTGAATCACAGGGATGCTGTCAGCAGAAGGGCTTTTGCCGGTTATGCCTGACCATAAGCGTTTAAAAATATTCTCTTTTTTTGCCGGTTCGGATTCCCGGGGTTTTGCCAGGGGGGGCGTTAACGGCTGTGCAATGGTTTTTGTGGAGAATGCAACAGTATCGTTGAAGCGTTGCAGCACCTGATTCAGCCTTTCTGTACTCAGAATGGGCGATCCGGCCGTTTTGCCCTGCCTGAAGAAATTCTCCAGTGTTGCCTTTTTCAGATCAAGCAGGCTGTCAACAACCAACATCCTCAGGTATTGATCAGTATGCATCACACTGGTATACTTGAGTGAATCGGCGATGGCCCTGATTTCTTTTTCGTCGTCGCGGTATTTTTTAAGGTAGCGACGCTGACCTGTTGTAATATATGCACGTGCCTGTCCGTCGGCATCAATCAGCTTGGAGAGCATATTGCTCACCAGGGTGAGTTTCGTAACGGATTGTGAAATCCCGGTGTCGGGCGGCGTGAGTTGGGCAGCGAGATGAATCATGGCAAAAACTGCAGCCAGCGCCAAAAAAAGAATCAACAGGAATCCCGTGACCACTTTCCCTTTTACCCCCTCCGGGTTATTTTTTCTGTTCATCCCTGCAAAAATAAGGTCTTAAGCGCTATGTTGTTAAATGAGTTCAAAGAATCTGTGATATGACTGTTTAGGAAGGTATTGTTCATCACTTCATCTCCGTTGTTTTTCCGGAATAACTGTATTAGTTTATTATCGGTAAAAAAAACAGAAAGCCCCCGCTTGTGGCTGCGGGGGCGGTGCTTCATAACAGTTTCCTGTCCGTTAATTGAAGCTGGAAGGTTAACAGGTGGTTGCTTATACTTCGGTTGAAATCACCAGCATGCGTGACTTTTCCCAGAATATAGCCGGATCCTTTATCACAATTTCTTCAACTTTCTTTTCAGTCATAATCAATTCGTAAGATCCTGCCGGATGAACCGACATCAAGGTGGCCTTTTTTACGCCCAGCGGAATTGATTTGAGGTTGCGGATATCTATCCTGGTGAATTCATTCAGATCAACATCCCCGGCAATCTTCTGTGATTTGCCCAGGCCCAGAAAACCGCCTTCTTTATTGAGTATTTTTTTCTCAATTAATTCCTTACGCTCTCCCACAATGAAATAGGCAGTATTCAACTCGTTGGTTTTGTCGTTGATTACGCCGGCCAGTGCCTTGTTTTTATCTTTAATCACAGAAATAGTGTCATTAAGTACAGCAATCGAGAAATTGAGACCGGCCAGCTCTTCTTTCAGCGCCAGTATTTCTGTGTCGCGTTCGGCAAGCTGCTGATTGGCGAGTGCAATCATATTATCAAACTCTTTGATTTTCAGGTCTGAATCTTTGATTTTCCGGTTGAGGGCAGCAATTTTGTTTTTGTTTGACTGCATGAGTTCATTAATCATACGGATATCCTCATTGATACGGTCGCGGATTGGTTTGCTGAGTTCCTGACCCTGCCCGGTCTGGGAACTGATCAGTTTTTCGCGGCTTTTGATCTCTGCAAGGTTGGCTTCTATTTCATTGATCGTCATCAGAAAGTCGTTGACCAGGGAGTCTTTGACAGCGGCATCACTCAGTATCTTGTTCTTTTCCTGGATCAGCTGATTAATCTGTTCAGTTTGCTTTTTGTTTTCACAGGAAGCGAAAAGCACTGGAAGCGCGAGCAGAATAAGCAAAAAGTTTTTCATATTTTCTTGGGTTTTGGTTTTGCCATGTCCTTTCAAAATATAAACCAAAGAGGAATTAATTTTGCAATAGCTTGTATATCAAATAAATATGTAAATGGTTGAGGATGCACATTGGGTAATTAACTCCACAGTCCGGGAAAAACCAAAACCACATTTACCGGAAATCAGGGTAATTGTTGAAAAGATTACCGTATTTGGGGATCAGCTGAATGCCGGATTAAAGATGTTGTTGCCGTGGGATGACTTTATTTTCTTTTTTCAGTCCCCGGCTTACCTGTTCGCGGGTTCTGACGCTTCCATGTGATGGAAAGAAAACGCGGCATCCGGTTTTCAGCAACAGTTCCCAGCTCGTGAACAACAGTTTCCGGTCATCTGCAAAGGGAGGAAAGCAACTTCCGGGATAGGTGCCGAACAGGGTATCGCCGGCAAGTGCGATTTCATTGTCAATAATTACACTTACGGAGCCTGCAGAATGCCCAGGTGTGTGGATGATCTGAATATTTTTAAGGTCTTCTGAAAGAATTAATTGATGATCAATGGTTATATCCGCATCGCAGCCCTGATATTTCACCAGGCGGTTGGCCAGTTTGCCGAAATTTCCGGTGAGCCATCCCGTAAACAGGTTGGTGCCGGCGGGTACCGGACTGTCACCTGACTTCAGAAATTCTTCTTCGGATACATGCACTATCACCCTGGCATTAAAGAAGTGCTTTATAGCCCGGGCGTTGGCTGCATGATCAAAATGGGTATGTGTCAGTACCAGATAATCGATGGTTTGGATGCCGAGTTTCTTCAGACGCCTGATAACGATTTTCTGCATAAACCGAGGGCCGGTGTCAACAAGAATTTTTTTATCACCTGAATGAACCAGAAAAACATTGCTGCGACCGCCAGCTATACTGAAAATCCCTGTTCCCCGGCTGCTGGTGAACTTCTTCATATCTTAGTGAATGGATTTTTGGCATGGAATAAGGTTGATGAATCAGCGTATCATTCTGGCTGCGATACTTCCGTGGGCGGTTTGGACACGGATGAGGTAGGTTCCGGGTGGAAGTTTGGAAAGGTTGATAATTTCATGGGAATTCCCCGGGAGATTCTTTATCCTGAGTACTTCGGCGCCCCTGATGTTGAAGAACGTAATCCCCGTAATTTCATCACCCTCAATCAGGACCTGTTCGGGATTGATGTTTGTAATCTTAAGGGGCGGAAGCCTTTCGTCTGTCAGTCTGGTATGGGAGAGCAGCGTTCCGTTCAGATGCGATCGCTGAAACCAGATATTCAGCGCCCCGTTCCGGGTGTCGCCCCATACGGCGCTGATGGTGTCGTTGAATAATTCCAGGCACATGAAATCGTTGCCACTCTGATAAAGGATTTCGTCGAAAGGGATTGCTTCGCTGCTCAGCCTGAAGTTGGGAGAGAAATCCGGTTCGTTTTTCAGTCTGACGGCGGCATAAATTTCATACGACGCCGCGTATCCCGTGTCGGCGGCATTCCGGCGGTCGCGCCATGCAATGGCCAGATCCCCGTCGGTATCGAAAGCGGCCCAGACGAGGTCCTGCATCCGCCCGTTTCCGGTTGGGTCGTCGTTTATCCGTGTCCCTTCATTCCAGGTTTCGCCTCCGTTTAATGATTCCATAAGAAAGACATCGGCATCTCCGGATGCATTCCGCAGATGGATGAATGCAAGATGCTGCGGATCGGAAGGATTCACGCGGAGCAGGTATCCTTTTTTTGCTGATGTATCGCTGACGGCGATCGCTGAAGGTGCAGCAATCACACTGCGATGCGAAAAGCTGGTCCCTGCGTCGGCAGAAGATGCAAGGACAAACTGTGGAAGCAGGTTCTGGGAGAAGACCAGGCTTGGATAGATGCAATGGAAAATGCCTGTTGAACTGATGGCCGGAGTTGGCATCGGTTTTGCAATAAAAGGGCCTGACAGCCAGCCTGTTGTATCAGCATAGCGCCATGGCTCAAAAGACTGGCCCTGATCCACCGACCTGGTAAAGTAAGGATGATACGGCGGTGCACCTGCGGGGCTGGCATTCATGGTGGTGATGTAAATGTTGCCGCTGAAGGCGCCTTCCGAACGGTCAATGGTAATCCAGGGGCGGTCGATCGGAAATCGCCCGGGATCATCATCAAAAGCAATTACTTCAACAGCCTGCTCCCAGGTAAGCCCCCCGTCAGTCGATTTCCGTAAATAGACGGCACCGGACGTGAAATACGGATCATAATCAATATAGGAGAGGTAAACGTTTCCCTGGCTGTCAAATGCCAGAGAAGGGTCGGCTGAAGTATGGCCGTTTTGCACATGGGGTACATTGACTGCAGGGCTCCAGTTTATTCCGCCATCGCTACTGACCCTTGTGCGGATCATTATCCGGTTGAGAAAAACATAACCCATCCAGGCGACCACCATGTGTCGCGGATTTTGAGGATTTACCGCCAGAAACGGCTCCCCGTCGAAAACAATCCCTCCGGAAAGGTTTGAGTTCTGGGCCAGGGTTAGATTTGTCAGAAGACTTATGATTCCTATGAGAAGGATTTTTTTCATAATGTGCCGGTTTTTAGTTTTCACGAGGTCTGCGATGCCCCGAATTTGTCCTCAGCAAAGGAATTCTGACCTGTTGGCCGGAACATTCTATCAAAATTCCGAGTCTTTTTACCCGGGTAACCTCCTGCCTGGCGCTGAGTATCCAGTAAATGCAGGTTTTCCGGTATGAAACGGATGCGTTGCAAAACCAAACATAAGCATTGGGATGCTTCATAAATTCCTGTTCCATTTCCGGAGTTAAGCGGCCATTTTCGCGCAAAAAATTCGCGGAATCCGTTCGCTTCTTATTGCGGGCTTCATAAACCGCAAGCCCTGCCGGATGCATCAGTCCGGCTTCCTTCAGCGTTTCAACCCGTTTGATGTTGATGCTGCTCCAGACACTTTTGGTTTTTCTGGGGGTAAACCTGACTTTATACCTCGATTCATCCACACTCCGGGTCAGCCCGTCGATCCAGCCATAACAAAGGGCGATCTCAACCGCTTCAGGGTAATAAAACCCATGCATAACCCCTTTGCGCTTTTTTAAAAATCCCAGCCAGAGTTCCTTTGCATGGTTGTGATTTTCTTCGAGCCACTCCCTGAACTCACTGCTTTCGCGAAAATACATGACTTCCATGGTCGAAGCGGTATAATTATACTGAAAATGCTTATGCGAATTTATGATTTTAACAGGTTCCCGTCACGTTTCATGCGGATTTTTGTGACTCATACCCGAAAGCAACCCGGGGAAGTTGAACCATTCTGGCGAAAAGAGGTTTATAAGAAGTGTCTCTGCTTTGAGTGTCTTTGCAGGGGAAAGAAGTCGGATAAACTAAAAATAAATTTTTACATGATGAGGTTTTTAATTTACGTTTACACATTTTCAATGATTATTACCGCGGCGGCTGCCTCAGCGGAAAATCCCGCTGAACCCTGTAAACTCTGTGGTCATGATGTGCCCGCTCCGGTGTCATCACAACCTGACACCACCATTCACTATCCTCAGGAGAAACATCTGAAAAATATCCGGCAACTCACCAATGGCGGTGATTTTGCTGAAGCGTATTTCAGCTTTGACGATTCTATGATTGCTTTTCAGGCGAAAAGCGCGAAATGGGGAACAAAATGCGACCATATTTATTACTTTCCTTTCAGCGACGGAGATATGAAGAATCACATCCCCCAGCTGATCAGCGAGGGCCTGGGCCGGACCACCTGTTCGTTTTTTATGCCGGGTGATACCAGCATCCTATACGCATCTACCCGCTCCGGGGGTAACGACTGTCCTCCTGAGCCTGAAAGAAGGGCTGATGGCAAGTACCTGTGGCCGATCTATCCCGATTTTGATATTTATGTGGCAAATCTGAAAGGTCAGCTGATCGATACCCTTGTGAAATCGCCCGGTTACGATGCCGAAGCAACGGTTTCACCCAAAGGTGACCTGATCGTATTTACTTCAGACCGTTCGGGTGACCTGGAGTTGTATACATGTAAAACAGATGGAAGTGATGTAAAACAGATTACTTTCGACCTCGGCTACGACGGGGGCGCTTTCTTTTCTCCGGACGGAACAAAGCTGGTGTTCAGGTCATCGCGTCCGAAAACGCCTGAAGAAATCAGGGAATACAAGGAACTGCTCGCTGAAGGGCTGGTTGCCCCCACCAATATGGAAATTTACGTGTGCAATGTGGATGGCAGCGACCTCAGGCAGATCACCAGCCTGGGTAAAGCCAACTGGGCTCCCTTTTTTCATCCTTCGGGTGAAAAGATCCTGTTCAGTTCCAACCATGCCTCTGCCCGTGGATTTGAATTTAATCTCTATATGATCAACCTCGACGGCTCCGGTCTCGAGCGCATCACCTGGGATCCGGTGTTCGACGCATTCCCGATGTTTTCTTACGACGGCAGGAAACTTATCTTTTCCTCTAACCGGAATAACGGCGGAACCCGTGATACCAATATGTTTATCGCCGACTGGGTTGACTAAGCCGGTTTAAACCTCCGGATGCTGTTTAATAAATATCCCTGTTTCTTCCTTCAAAAGGACGAAACAGGGATATATTTTTGTAACGGGTATCAGATTAACCCGGTTACTGCTGTTTGAGCGCGGCTTCCATGGTTAAAGCGGCCGGGAAAAGTATGTTGTTTTCCAGGTGGATATGCTTGTGCAGGTCCTGCTGGAATTCCCTCAGCAATTCATAAGTAACCCTGTAGGTATTGCAGGCGTCTTCAGGCGGGGTGTAGCCGCTGCTGAGCTCTTCGATCTTTCTGAACCTTTCACCTTCGTTATCATGCTCCTGCAGCATGACGCTGATGGGGTTTGCAACACTTCCGAATGCCGCTTCAGGAATCATGCTGCTGCCTGGCCTGGTATTCACCATCTTACGGATGAACGGGAAAAGAACCAGTTCCTCCTTTTTCATGTGTTTTGTAAGCTCTCCGGCTGATATCCTGAAATGATCTGCAATTTCATACACTTCCGGATGCCTGTCGCCATGAGCGTTGGTCACTTTTTCAAGCAGACCGGTCAGCCGGGGAATGGATTGTTCCACATAGCGGTGATGGATTTTTTCGATATAATCAGCAAGAAGGTCTGGCGGCCATGAACCAAAATTGTCATTCCCCGTTATGGGTCCGGTTGCCGCCTGCGAAAGTTCTTTCATCAGGGCTTCATAATTTATGTTTTCCTGCCGGCAGACATCCTGAAGCAGGCGGTTGCCGCGGCAGCAGAAGTCTATGCCGTATCGCTCGAAGACGGCAGCCGTACGGTAGTCTTCTGTGACATAGCTTCCAATGGTTTTATTCTGATTGTCCATATAGTTGATTTTTAACGGATTTTTTTCTGAAAAGCGAGTTTAAATACAAACCAGAACAGGGCAAGGGCGCCAAGGGCGAATACAGTATCCCCGATGGTCCTGAGCCAGCGGAAAGTTGTGAGGATGGGTTGCTGCATAAATTCAGCGGAGCGGGCATACCACATGCCTTCATTCACGCTGGCAACGGTTTGCATAAATCCGACCGGAAGTATGCTCAGGAAGATCATCAGCAGCAGACCGATGTTGATCGACCAGAATGAGAAACTGAGCAGTTTTTCATTCCAGACCTGCTCACGGTAAAGGCTGCGCAGCACGAACAGCATCAGTCCGATGCCCAGCATTCCGTATACGCCGAAAAGTGCGGCATGCCCGTGTACCGGCGTTGTGTTCAGTCCCTGCATATAATAGAGCGCGATGGGCGGGTTGATGAGAAAGCCGAAGATTCCTGCACCTAAAAAATTCCAGAATGAAACCGAGAGCAGGCTGTAGATGGGCCATTTATAATCCCTCAGCCATGCCGTGGATTTGGAAAGCCGGTAGTTGTGGAAAGCCTCAAAACCGATCAGAACAAGGGGAACCACCTCCAGTGCGCTGAAGGTCGCCCCGAGTGCCATCACGGCCGTGGGAGTGCCGGTAAAGTACAGGTGGTGAAATGTGCCCAGAATTCCACCAGAAAGAAAGATAATGGTGGCGAACAGTACGCTTGAAGTGGCGGTTTTTGTACGCAGCAATCCCATCCTTACGAAAAGGAAGGCTGCCACAACGGTAGCAAAAACTTCGAAAAAGCCTTCCACCCAGAGGTGTACCACCCACCAGCGCCAGTATTCTGCTATAGCCAGATTCGTTTGTCTTCCCCACATCAATCCGGCACCGTAGAATAGTGCAATGGCTGCCGAAGCGATCAGAAACAGGATCAGCAGGTTCTTTTCCTCCGTTTTACGCCTGAATACCGGAATCAGCGGCCTTACCATCAGCGTGAGCCAGATAAACAACCCGACGAACAGGAATAGTTGCCAGAAGCGGCCCAGGTCAACATATTCATAACCCTGATGGCCGAACCAGAAGTTCTCCACATATCCGAGTTTCTGCATTACACCCATCCATTGTCCGGCCATTGAACCCAGCACGATGATCAGCAATGCCACAAACAAAAAATTAACACCCAGTTTCTGGTATTTGGGATCGCTGCCCGAAACTGCCGGAGCAATGTACAAGCCTGTTGCAAGCCAGGCGGTTGCGATCCAGAAAATGGCCAGCTGAACATGCCAGGTACGTGAAATGGCATACGGCATAAAACTGGCAAGGGGTATTCCGTAAAGTCCGTCGCCCTCAACGCCGTAATGCGCCGTAACTATTCCCATTACAATCTGAAGAAGTATCAGAAAATTAACGATCCAGAAGTATTTCTCCACCGCTTTCATCGAGGGCGTAATGTTTTGCCGCATCAGGGGGTCTTCGAGCGGTTTTTCAATTTCTGTCTCTTCAGTTGTTTTTGCGTGATAGAATACCAGTATTCCTATCCCGATCAGCAGCATGATTACGCTGAAACCGGTCCATAGTACCAGATCGCCGGTAGGTTTGTTGCCGACGATTTCGTCAGGGGGCCAGTTGTGTGTGTATGTGATGGCTTCCCCCGGCCTTTCGGTGACACACGCCCAGGATGCCCAGAAAAAGAATGCATTCATTTTATACATCCTTTCCGGATCTTTGATTGAGTTCACCGGTATGGCATAATCATTACGCAGTTGCTGATAATCAGGATTATCCATAAAAAGACTTTCGTAATGAAGGCTCAGGCTCCGGATGGCCTCAGCCCTGAGGGGTGATACCGTGATGGTGCCGGTGGATGGGTCCCAGGTATTTTTTCTGAGTTCTTCCTGCAACCTGTGCTCAAGGGCTGCCTGCTGCTCCCCCGGTAGTTCGTCGTAAACCCGGCTGAATTCCTGCTGAGACCATGTGTTCAGGATAAAAACTGCTTCCCTGTGGAGCCAGTCGGCCGACCAGTCGGGTGCCACATAGGCGCCGTGGCCCCACACGCTTCCCACTTCCTGACCGCCGATACTCTGCCAGACATTCTGGCCGTCTTTGATATCCTGACCTGTGAATATAACCGTTCCATCGCTTGTGACCACTTTCTCAGGAACAGGCGGAGCCTGCTGATAGATCTCATAACCATAATAACCCAGTACGGCAAAGGATATAACCACAACAAGCGCAAACCCGATCCAGAGTTTTTTTTCATGTTTCATATTGATGGTGTTTTGATGTGAATAATTGTGTTGCTTTCCGGACTATTTTTTAGTCCGCTGTCATTGGCATTCATCCGGTTCCGGGGTAAAATATATGATCACATCGCCCCGGTAATCCGGTAACAGTTACTCTCCGGCATAGACCATCCTTCCTTACGGATGAATGTTTACCGGCCTTTTAAGGTATGTTTGCCCGTCCTTCAGTCCGAGTGCCAGCTCCTTGATTTTTGTGTTGTCAAGCACCTGCTTCAGATTATAACGGATATCGTTGAACTTGTCGTGAACCGGGCATGGCTGGGCCGGGGAGCAATGTTTCAGACCCAGGCCGCAACTGGTGAAAATTGAATCCCCGTCAATGGCTTTTACTATGTCAGCAACGTTTTTATCTTCTATCTGTGCCAGATTCATCATAAACCCGCCCCGTTGTCCTCTCAATGAGGTTATGATGCCTGCTTTTGACAGGGTTTGCAGGATTTTAGAGGTGAATGCCGCCGGGGAATCTATCTCAGCGGCAATATCATTCAGGAATGTGCGCTCATTCCCCAGCGATTTTCCTGCAATGTAAATGCAGGCCCTTATTCCGTATTCACAGGCTTTTGAAAACATATCTGCTTTGTTCTTAGCTGCAAAGCTATGATATTTTTTAATCGGACAAAAATATCCGAATAAAAATTTTTGGTGATCAAATCCGAGTCTCAGGAGAATTTGAATTTGGCTGTCTCAGGAAGTAGCAATTCATCCAGAATGGTGAAGCATGATTTATCAGATGGCATAATTTCTGAAGTATCCGACACACCGCTTCTGCACCGGTTTATTCAATTGATTTTACCGATAATCAGATACTATATCCGTTTTTATTACTTTTGATCAGGTCAGAATCCATCCAGACCTTTTTATCGGTAAGCCGGAATGCTGTTTATTAAAATATTTGAATATGAATCGATTATCATTATTTATTATCACTTTCCGCTTCCTGATGGCAATGTCCGTTTCGGGTCAGCACACAGTAACATCTCCTGACGGAAAACTTGCCTTACAGGTTAACCCCGCCGGCAACGCTGGTTTTACCGTTCTTATGGAAGGAAAGGAAACTTTTTCCGTATCGGGGCTGGGCCTGGAACTGGAATCAGGGGAAGAGTTGCCTGCACCCGGCACAAAGCCCGCAATCTCCCGGAGCAGCGGTGTAACGGAGTATCAGGCAGTGGTCCCGGTGAAGTACCGGCAGGCATCCTATCCCTTTAACCGCCTGGAACTAAAGTACCGGAACGGATCAGCCATTGAATTCAGGGTTTATAATGACGGCGTGGCATACAGGTTTATCACTTCACGCAAAGGGCTGCTTAAAGTAAAGAACGAAGGGATGCAGCTGAACTTCCCGGAAGGTTCAGATGTGTATTTCCCCCGCGAAAACAGCATGTATTCGCATTATGAGCGGCCTTACCTGCATCAGCCGGTTGACAGCATCGCCCCCGGTGATTTTTGTTCCCTCCCGGTCTTATTTACGGCCCCCGGAAAGGTCAGGGTGCTCTTTACGGAAGCCGATCTGTTTGATTACCCGAATGCATTTTTGAAGAAAAATACAGACAATGGTTTCCGGGCTGTGTTTCCTGAGGTTGTGCTGAAAACCCTTCCGCATGGCGGAACCTCTGACCGTTCGGAGGATATTGTAGAACAGGCAGGTTATATTGCTGAAACACCGGGCGGACGGAGCTTCCCCTGGAGGGTATTTGCGGTTTCACAACATGATACTTCCATTGCCGGAAACGATCTGGTTTACCGGCTTTCCCGACCTTCGGAGCTTAAAGATACTGAGTGGATCCGTCCCGGCAAGGTTGCCTGGGACTGGTATAATGCGAACAATATCACCGGCGTGGATTTCAGATCGGGGATCAATACGGAAACGTACAGGTATTACATTGATTTTGCGGCTGCTTACGGTCTTGAATATGTGATTTTGGATGAAGGCTGGTCGAGAACCACAACCAATGTATTGGAAACCATTCCTGAAATTGATTTGCCGGAGCTGATTGAATATGCAGCTTCGAAACAGGTGGGGATTATTCTGTGGTTATTGTGGCATCCGCTTAACGGAAATGAGGAAAAAATCCTTTCAACATACAGGGATTGGGGTGTTAAGGGGGTAAAGGTCGATTTTATGCAGAGAGCCGATCAGGGAATGGTCAGTTCGTATGAAAAAATTGCCGCGGTGGCGGCGGCCAATCATTTGTTGGTCGATTTTCACGGGGCTTACAAACCTGCCGGGCTGAACCGGGCATATCCGAATGTGCTGTCGTTCGAAGGCGTGATGGGCAATGAGAACAACAAATGGAGTACTTACGCCAATCCGGAACATAACGTCACCCTGCCGTTTATCAGGATGGTGGCCGGCCCAATGGATTACACCCCCGGCGCCATGCGGAATGCACAAAAGGATGACTTCTGTATTAACTTCGACAATCCTTCGAGCCTGGGTACGCGCGCGCATCAGGTGGCCATGTATGTGGTTTATGAAAGCCCGCTGCAGATGCTGTGCGATGCCCCCTCGCTTTACCTCCGCGAACCTGAAGTCCCTGCATTTATCAGCCGGATACCGGTTGTGTGGGATGAAACCAGGGTGTTGCAGGCTGAAGTTGGTGATTATATGCTGATTGCCCGGCGAAACGGGGAAACCTGGTATCTGGCCGCCATGACTGACTGGTCGCCGAGGATTCTGGAAGCCGGTCTGTCTTTTCTTGGGGAGGGAGTCTATCAGGCGACCATTTTT
>CAZDBX010000077.1:0-12788 GCA_964503805.1 uncultured Lentimicrobium sp.
TTTGCCTGTGATTATAAAAACATATCCAGGGTTTGTGCCGGATATGGAATTTTTTTCAGTGTGTGTGTGAAAGCCCGGGTTTCCGGGCTTTTTGTTTGAAAAGCATTATGGATAAACGTTGTGAGGCAGTCCCCTCGGCAAACGGTCTGCTCAAAGAGCCGCTGTGTATCGGATTTCCGTTTAATTTAGCTAAAAAAAAAGACATGTTTACCTACCCCTATCCCCGTCCGGCCGTTACCGTTGATGCCATTGTGTTCCGGAAAGGCAAAACAACTTCTGAAGTGCTGCTGATCCGCAGGCGGCATCCGCCTTTTGAAGGAATGTGGGCGGCGCCTGGAGGTTTTCTGGATATGGAAGAAACGCACGAAGAGGCGGTGGTCAGAGAACTGGAGGAGGAAACGGGCATCAGCGGTGTGACGCTTTTTCAGTTTCACACCTATGGCGCCCTGAACCGCGATCCCCGTCACCGGACAATATCCATTGCCTACGCGGGTATGCTTGGGGATGGGAACACGCAGGCAGAGGCAGGCGATGATGCGGCTGCCGCGGAATGGCACCCTATCAGTCAGCTTCCGCCCCTGGCTTTCGATCACGATGAAGTTGTGGCAGACGCGATTGCCTTTGCCCGGGGAAGGGGATGGTTTTAGGTTCTCCTTACTTCAGCTCGGCAAGTATGGCTTTTACGATGTTTTCAGCACCGTTGGCAATATCCACAATGCTGGCATCGAGCATATAGCAGGGGGTGGTAAACACCGGGCGGTGCGGGTCGCGCACCACTTCTCCGTGGCCGGTATTCACGTGTGTGGCTCCGGCTTTTTCAACGCCGGCGGCGGTTGCAGGATCATTGCCTATGGTAATTTCGACGTTACCAAGCACTTTTGCAAGTAAAACCGGCGAAATGCACAGGGCGCCGATGGGTTTCTTCAGGGAGGTCATTTCCCGGATTACTTTTTCCACATCGGGATTTACCTTGCAGGCGGGGCCATCGAACGCCCAGGTGCAGAGGTTTTTGGCCACCCCGAATCCTCCCGGGAAAAGCAGGGCGTCAAATTCCCTGACATTGAGCTGTTTCAGGTCCCTGATCTTTCCGCGGGCAATACGGGCGGCTTCCACCAGTACATTGCGGGTTTCGTTCATCTCCTTTCCCGTAAGGTGATTGATCACATGGTGCTGGGGAATGTCAGGCGCAAATATTTCATAATCAGCGCCATGCTTTTTGATAGCCAGCAGGCTTAAGGTGGCTTCGTGAATCTCGGCGCCGTCGAAGACGCCATTTCCGGCAAGGACTACGGCAAATTTTTTCATGTTACAATGGGTTTATGATGTACAACAACGATCGTATGTGTAAGGTTGAAAACCCTTTCCGTGAAGCGGGATTCCCGGGCCGGGTCAGGGGTTATTCAAATTCAAAAATAAGCATTCCGGATGAAATTGCCGGCATTTCCGGGATGGTTTGTAAAAATCAATAGTCCGTTAAATTCAAGAATCACGCAAGGACGCAAAGGCGCAACGAATTGATTATAAACGATTTGCTATCTTTAAACAAGTTTTTGTAATCCGCTGTAAGTCAATTCATTAAAAATTCTTAACGGACGACTGTAATAATGATTCACAGGTTTTTGGCCAAGAATGCACGAATATACAGGTACTTTTATACTCGACAACCCCAATGCGACTAAAAACCAACCAAAAAAACAAATGCAATATTGCCCGGTTAAGCAGGAATCTGGATTACCAGGCTCCGGATAAGTTGTAAGAGCAATCAACATCCCACGCTCATCCTGATCTCCACGAACAGGGGTTAGAATTCTTTCATGTGCCCCGATCCTTAAGCAATCGGGACTACCGGGATAATGGCTCAGGATATTCAATAGGATAACAATTGAAGACCGGGATATGAAAGAATATAAACATCAATATCCGGCAGGAATCCTTAACTTTATCCCATAATTCAGGCAGTATGTGCGGCAGGTTTTCACTTACCACCGAAGAGCAGCGGCTCAATGAATTCTTCCGCCTGGCGGGCGGAGAAGAGCCTTATGTGCCCAGGTATAACGGGGCGCCAACGCAGAACCTTGCGGTGATAACCGGCGATGAACCTTCAAAACTCCGCTATTTCAGGTGGGGGCTGATCCCCTTTTGGGCGAAGGAGTTGCCCCGCAGCAGTCCGGTGATCAATGCCAGGGCAGAAAGCCTGGGTGAAAAGCCCATGTTCCGCAGGTTGATTGCCGGGCAACGTTGTCTGGTCCCCGCCGATGGTTTTTACGAGTGGGTGAGGGCCGGCAAAAAACAGCCTTTCCGTTTTGTGATGGCCGACGGCTCGCCCTTCGCCATGGCCGGCCTGTGGGCTGCCTGGAAAAGTCCGGAAGGCAGCGTTATCCGGTCCTTTACCATCATTACCACCGGCGCCAATGAGTTGATGGAGCCCATACACGACCGCATGCCCGTAATCCTGGAGAAGGAGCATCATGAAGCCTGGCTGGGCGAAAAGGATGAAAAGCTGCTGCAAAAACTCCTGCGGCCCCTCCCGGGCAGTAAGATGCAGGTCTATAAGGTTTCTGACCTTGTAAATAAAGTATCCGCCGAAGGGCCTGAACTGATAAGGCCGGTTGGACAGAATGATCTTTTTTCGCTACCTTAGCAGGATTCAGGCATAATAAGTTACACTGATATGTAATGCGGCACAGCTTTTGCGCGTTATTTTATCAAAATTGTCATTCAGCATGAACGGATTCAAGACTTTTCTGATTCTCCTCCTCCTGTCGCAATTGCTGCTATCGTGCAAAAAGTACGAGGAATACCCCCCCGAGCCGAAGATTGATTTTCTGGATTTTGTGCTGCTGCGCGATGCCCAGGGCATTGATCAGCGCGGGGTGCTGCGGTTTTCATTTACCGACGGCGACGGCAACATCGGCCTGTACGACTATGACACCTTGCCGCCCTACGATTACAACCTGTTCGTAAGGTACTTCGAAAAGCGGAACGGAAGCTTTCAGGAAGTGTTTCTGGTGACCCCGCGGTACATCGACGACACCACCATTGTTTACGATACTGCCACCTTCAACGGGCGCATCCCCATCCTGACCCCGGCCGGGAAAAACAAGGCCATCAGCGGCGAAATAGAAGATACCCTCTTTATTAACAATCCGCTTTCAGCCTTCGACACCATTATGTTTGAGGTGTTTATCAGGGACCGCGACCTGAATGAAAGCAATGTGATACAAACCCCGCCCATTGTGGTGAAAAAGCAATAAATCCCGAAACCACCGGATTGCAGCCAATGAAGAGACGAACCGGCTTTTTCAGAAGATTGATCAGGATTTTGCTGCCGGCCGGCGGCGTCACGTTTTTGCTGCTTATAGTCCTTGCCTTTACCACCCTGCCGTTTCATGCCTACTACCGCCTTGCCACCAAAGGCAGCAGGATGAGTGAAAAACCGGCAACCATCGTGATGCTGGCCGGCGCCGGCATCCCCAGCGAAAACGGGCTGATCAGGGCCTGGTACACGGCCTGGCTGGCAAAAGAATCTCCGGAAGCAAAGGTGATTGTGGCCGCACCCGGCAAGCTGAACGACAGCACCGGCGATCCGCTTTCCATAGCCGGGGAGCTGATCCTCAGGGGTGTGAAGGGGGAAAACATCCTGCACGAAACCGAGGGTAAAAATACCCGTGGACAGGCCCGCAACATTGCCGCCATGATCCCTGCATCAGAACATAACCTTCCAATTGCCATCGTTACCTCGCCCGAACATATCCGCAGGGCGGTGTTGAGTTTCCGCAAAGCCGGATTTACCAACGTCAGCGGCTTCCCGGCCTTTGAATCCTCCCTCGAAGCCGACCTGGTTTTCGACGACAGGGACCTGAAGGGAAACCGCCTGGCGCCCCCCATAGGCGAAAACCTGCAGTTCCGGTATCAGTTCTGGAACCACCTGAAATATGAAGTGATCGTGCTCAGGGAGTATTTTGCGCTGGCTTATTATAAACTAAGGGGGTGGATATAATCAGTGTTACCCTGTTTAAGCCAATTTAAAGACCTTTTATTTGTTTTCACAATTGTCCGGATAAAATGAAGAAAGAATTTGCCACAAAGACTCGAAGACGCTAAGTATCACTAAATGAGAAAAATAAATTTGTGCAACTTGGCGCCTTTGTGCCACTTCGGCAGGCTCAGTGCATCGCTTAGTGGCGAAATAATAAAAAGTAAGTTGTATGCTGTTACTATCTTCAGAAGCCAACACCCATAAAGCATTCCGGTCAAATTATAATAATTTCCCCGGACAACAGTGATTTATTTTTTACAACAATCGCTCCAGCAACCGGTGTCTCCATTCGGGGAAACCGTCGATGAGCCCGGAATTGGCGTTGCGGTGGGTAACAATCGAAAAATGCATATCGGGATCAGGAGGCAGAGAATGATAGCTGCTTTTATATTGTTCGCGGCCGGTTTCGCGGATGGATGATATGATGGTTTCCACTTTCCTGTATTGCTGTGCGGCCGTTCCGCCGGTTCTGCCGAATGACCAGAGATAGGTAGCATGGCTGTTGAGCAGTTCCCAGCAGAAATGGTTCATGGTCTCCCCTTCGTAAAAAAAGACGAATCCAAAATCCGGTTTCAGGGTGAAACGGATTTTCTGTACCGGAGACTGTAATTTTCCGGCAAGGTATTCAATTTGCCGGCGGTTGCGCAGTTCCTGCCGACCCATTGCCGCCAGCAGAATATCCATTTCCGATTGTTTCAGGGCATTGCCGGCTTTCTCATCATCGGCATAATGCGACATAAACTCTTCGGCGGTGAACAGCGACTTGTCGGTGACAGCGGGTTGCTTTCTGATGTACTGAAGGACCTGAGCCCGCTTCACCCCTTCAATCAGGGTTTCATCAATCCGGGCAATTTCAGGGGATGCTGCACGGATGTTGCTGATCGCGTTCCCTGATAATTCAATGGATGCGGTGATTGTAAATTTTCTCCGGCCGTCAAAAACCTTGTGAAAAAATGATTTGATCAGGTCAAACTCCGGCAAAATACTGCTGTTTTCAAGGGTAATCGTAACCGGTTCAGCGTACCAGGGAAAGGTTTTGACAACCCTGACACAACCGGTATCGAAAACAGCATCTTTAAACGGGTATTTAAAGACCTCATCAATTATTCGCGTATCAGTCGCCGGAAGCAGATTTGCTTCTCCGGGAACGTAGGCTTCGTGAACGGATACCGAGCCAACAGCGGGAAACCCCTCAGATTCCTGTTGCCTGGCCTTTACGACAGAATCAGCCTGATAAGTGCCGGCTTCCTCAAGTATATTAAGTATCTGATTGTACTGGTAGAAAGCAAGCTGTGGCTCCAGTTGCGTCCAGTCAAGCGATTCAAAACCTACAAAACGGATGGGATGCCTGACTTTCTGTTGCTGAAAGCCCGTGATGTCGTCCGTTACATAGTCAATCACCCTGAGGAGCAGGCCGGCACCGGACGGGTTGTAGCTGACAATTTCGGTCAGCCAATAGAACTCACGTCCGGGTCTGAACCTCATTTTTTCAGGATCGAGGGTGGTCTGATCAAGCGGAAGGCTCTCTTCGGGTGAAAAGAAAATGCACCCTCCGCTGATCTTTATAATACGTTGGTTGCTCAGCGTGTTCACAATCACAAAGATAGATACTCAGATCCGCAAATCAAAAAGGAATTCATTCAGGTAACTACCAGTTCCGGAACCACCTGAAGTATGAGGTGATCGTGCTCAGGGAGTATTTTGCGCTGGCATACTACAAACTCAGGGGGTGGATATAGCCGGTGAAGCCATGTTTAAGACACATTCAGGGAATACATAATGCATAAATATTTACCGAACCGCCCCGGGTGGTTCATATGTTTAACTGTAATTTCACCATTCCAGACTGCTGATTATGATTAGGTTAAATAGATAATATTGTGAAATTAATTAGTTGCAGAAACATTCGACCCCGCTGGGGTCGTATTTTTTCTATGCTGATGCCTTTCTATAGACATGTGACTCCTCCGGAGTCATAGTTTTGATACAAGTTTATGTGTCTGATTTACAATTAAACGCCATTTTACCAAGGACATACACTATCACTCCCGCTATAGGCACGGTGCATAAAGCCAATAATCTGAAATGGTTATATGACCCCGGAGGGGTCAAATGTTTATAGAGATTTGGAATGTATAGGGATCCAACGACCCCAGCGGGGTCGTACTATTTCTTCAACTGATCTCTTTCAATAGACATGTGACTCCTCCGGAGTCAAAGCTTTGATACAGGTTTATATGTTTAGCCGCTTTGAGACACCATTACACCAATCGCTTCCGAAGTAGGCAGCATACTTAAAGGCAATAATTTGCAATGGTTATATGACAATTCCAGGGCAAAACCACACATTTCCGGAGATGCAGAATTCATAAGGATTTACTGACCCCGGAGGGATCAAATGTTTATAGAGATATAGAATGTATAGGGATCCAACGAACCCAGCGGGGTCGCATGTATATCATGAAAATTAAAACCCGGGTGTAAATGCCCGGGCTTTAACGTATTACCTTAATAAACAGCTTGAAAATCAGTTTACAAACTGTTCGGCATAGTATCTGGCCGTGAGCTTTTCTCCGGTGGCCTTTTCAATCATATCGTTCCAGTACCATTGTGCGCCGGGTCTGAAGACCTTATCGGTGAGGTATTGTCCGGTTTCCTTGCTGCCATAAAAGCTCTGATACCTGAAATCATCCGAACCTATGATGTTGGCGGTGATGTAATGGTTGAGCTGCGATGCCAGGAGTTCGCCCAGCAGGTAGTTGTGGTAATAGCAGGGCACGGTGGCGATATGGATTTTGCTGGCCCAGTCGGGCTCGTTGCGCCCTTCGGGTTTCCGGATCATCTGATATTTTTCAGCCAGGTTCCACCACAGGGCGTTCAGGTCCTGATCCGGATTCTCGTACATGGCTTTTTCGAAACGGTACATCACCTGCGCCCAACGGCTGAAGGTAAGCTGCTCGAGGCGGAGCACCCTGTAGGTATCTTCCGCGATGGCGGCGCGCTCGGTTGCATCGATCAATCCCATATCCTGCATCCAGGCCGGGTTGGCGGCCATACGCCCGAAAATCATGGCAATGGCTTCGGTGGTGAAGGTATGCGCCGGATTCCGCAGGCTGAACGGCAGGTCGCGGTCGATGTACTTATCGTAAACGCCGTGGCCGAACTCATGCAGCATGGTGTTCATCCAGCTGTAATTGGGCTTGATGTTGCAAAGCACACGCACATCCCCGGCATTGTCAATGTCGATGCAGTAGGCATGCTGGTTCTTTCCCGGCTTTTCGTAAAGGTCGCTGTTGCTCAGGATATCCGAAATGTCGAGACCAATGCTTTCGTAGTATCCGGCCGTGAGCGCTTCAATGTTCTGATCCTTGTAATATTTATCCATATCCACGCTGTAGATGGCCGGCGCTTCCTGGAAGAAGCGGTTCTGGTAATGCCAGGGCATCAGTTCTTCTTTGGTAATTTTCAGCCTTGCGGCGAGGAAGGTGTCGATTTCATCCTTCAGTCCCGCAAAGGCATCGCGGGTCAGCACGTCGAGTTCGTCGAACAGTTTGCTGATTTCCTCAGGATCCTGTTCGCCCAGCTCCAGGCTCATGGCATGGTAGTTCTTAAAGCCCAGGCTTTGCGCGATCTCGTTGCGCAGTTTAACCAGCTCAATCACATCGGAAGCCACAACGGTGCCGATTTTCTTGTGCCCTTCCCAGGCGGCCTTCAGCTCATCGCTGTTGAGCGAGGTTTTCAGGATATCTTCCACATCGTTGTCACTCAGCTGTCTGCCATTTACTTCGGCCCTGAAGTTGGAATATTTCTTTTCAATTTCAACCTCCGTTTTAATCTTTTTTGCCAGCAGCGCTGTGTCGATCTGGTAGCTCAGATACGCGGTGTAAAGCACTTCCAGCTGCCTTTTAAGCAGGGTGTCCTGAACGGCGCCCGATTCTTTGATTCTTTTCAGCAGGGCAAAGTCGTCCTTGCTGGTGTAGATGCTGCTCAGCTGCAGCTGAAGCTGCTCCGAGCGGGCATAGTCTTCGTCGCGGCCCGAGAGGGAAGCATTCCAGTAGGCGGTGTAAGCTTCCTTCTGAAGCGGTTCTACTTGCTGTTCCCAGGTAGTGATAAATACTTTCAGTTCCTGTTCCATTTTTTCGGTTTTGTTGCTGCAGCCCGCCAGGATCAGGCTTGCTGTGATTGCTGTTAGCAGCAGGTTTGCAATTGATTTCATGCGAGGGTTGATTTTTGTGATGGATGTAAAATAAAGGCTTTATGATGACAGATAATTACTCACGGCTCCACACCGCCCCGTCTTTGGTGTCTTTCACCACCACCCCGGCACGGGTAAGCTCGTCGCGGATTTTATCGGCGGTGGCGAAGTCTTTGGCCGATCTGGCATTTTTCCTTAGTTCCAGGATCAGCTGCATCAGGTTTTCCACCAGTTCATTTTCGCCAGAAACGGTCGCTTCGGTTTTAAGTCCCAGAATATCGCCCGTGAAGGTGTTGAAAGTCTCTTTCAGCAGCGCCAGGTCGGCTTCCGTAAGCTTTTCCCTGCCGTCGTTCACCAGGTTGATGATCCTCGCGGCTTCGAACAGGGCGGCGATCACCACCGGACTGTTGAAGTCATCGTTCATGGCGTCGTAGCAAGACTGCCGGATAGCGGCCACATCAACGGTACTTGCGTCGGAGGGACGAAGTTTACTGAGGGTCTGCCATGCACCCATCAGGCGGCCCAGCCCTTTTTCGGCTCCCTGCAGCGCTTCGTTGCTGAAGTCGAGCGTGCTGCGGTATTGCGCCTGCAGGATAAAGAAGCGTATGGTCATGGGGCTGTAGGCCTGGGTAAGGGCTGCGTGGCTTCCGCTGAAGAACTCGTTGAGGGTGATAAAGTTGCCCAGCGATTTCCCCATTTTCTGCCCGTTGATGGTGATCATGTTGTTGTGCATCCAGTATTTCACCGGTTCGGTGCGGTTGGCAGCCACGCTTTGCGCGATTTCCGACTCGTGGTGGGGAAAGAGCAGGTCCATGCCTCCGCCGTGTATGTCGAAGCGTTCGCCCAGGTACCTGGTACTCATGGCGGAGCATTCCAGGTGCCAGCCCGGGAAGCCGTCGCTCCAGCGCGAAGGCCAGCGCATGATGTGCTCGGGCTGGGCTTTTTTCCAGAGGGCAAAGTCGAAAGGGTTGTGTTTTTCGTCCTGCCCGTCGAGCTCGCGGGTGTTCGACATCAGGTCTTCGAGTACGCGGCCCGAAAGCTTGCCGTAATGATACTGTTTGTTGTATTTCTCCACGTCGAAATAGACCGAGCCCCCGCTTTCATAGGCCAGTCCGGCGGCCAGGATATCCTCGGCCATCTTCATCTGCTCCATTATGTGCCCAGAAGCCCGTGGCTCAATGCTGGGACTGAGCACGTTCAGCTGTTCCATATTTTTATGGTAACGGTCGGTGAAATACTGCACCACTTCCATTGGCTCAAGCGCTTCGAGGCGTGCTTTTTTGGCAATCTTATCCTCCCCTTCGTCGGCATCGTTTTCGAGGTGGCCCACATCGGTGATGTTGCGTACATACCTTACCTTGTAGCCCAGGTGCTGCAGGTAGCGGAATACCAGGTCGAAGGTAACGGCCGGGCGCGCATGGCCCAGGTGGCCGTCGCCGTAAACCGTGGGCCCGCACACATACATCCCCACATGCGGGGGATTGATGGGTTCAAAAACCTCCTTTTTCCGGCTCAGGGTATTGTAAATGAACAGCTTGTTTTCCATGGGGATGCAATTTCCGGCAAAATTATTAAAATATCACAAGTGTCCCCGGAGAAAGTGTTTCTGAATTTCCGCATAAGATCCGCTCACCCCTGTGCTGATCCCTTGTTTGTGGTTTTTCCTGAGTGGTAAACCATAAACAGGGTAAGGGCCGGCAATATAACAGAGGCCGTCAGCAGGAAGGGAGAACTGGTTTGGCCAAACGTTTCAATGCCGGTGGATATCAGGTTATGCTGATAAAGGTAAGATATCAATACTACCGTAATATTATTGACGAAATGCGCCAGTACAGGCACCCAAACCGAGCCGGACCATACAAAGAGGTAACCCAGCCAAAGCCCCAGGACAAAGCGGGGGAGAAAGCCGAAGAATTGCAGGTGATAGGCGCTGAAAATAAGGGAGGAAAGGATTACCGGCCAGTGTACCTGTTTAAAGAATTTCCTGAGTATGCCTATCAGGGCCGAGCGGAAAAGCAGTTCTTCGCCTATGGCCGGCAGCAGTCCGATCATCACCACATTGACAATAAGGTCAAAAGTGCCGGTTGCGGTCAGAAAACGATTGGTCAGCCGAGCCGCCGATTCCTCGGCATTGCGCATCCAGTGTTCCAGCCCTGCCAGAAACTCCGGAAGCCGCATGGCTTCATTCCATGAAATCAGCAGGTTGATAAAAGGGCCGGCGGTAAGGATCATCAGCATGGTCAGTAACAGGTGCAGGGGCCTGGGACGGGTATTTTTCAGGAATGCGGAAGGATGTGCCTCCGTAAGCATGGCCAGCAGAACGGGGGGCAGCAGGAAGATGCCCACCTGGTTGGCCATCTGGAAAAAGCGGACAAAATTCAGGTTGGAAGCTTCGTCGGTCGCCGGAATAAGAATGGTGGCGGACCCCCAGATAATCAGCGAGATAAAATAGGCAAGGGAAACGGAAAAGATGCCGCAGACCAGCAACAGCAACAACAGCAGAAACAACTGTCCGCCCGGGCTGAGTTCCCTTAAAACAACCGGCCACCGCATACCTGATTTTAATTTTGTTATTTTGCGTGAAATTATGGAAAAAAGCATTAGCCGCCGGGAATTGCAGTTAATCTCAGCATAATTGCTTTTTAATCACCATTTTCTTTAAAAATATTTGGTGTTATTTTGTGTTTTAGTGGCATAAGAAAAACACTTTTTTAAAGAACGACGCATGAAGATCGGATCACTGGAGATAAAAGGACTGCCGCTTTTTCTGGCACCCATGGAAGACGTCACCGACCCGCCGTTCCGGAGGATTTGCCGGGAGTTGGGCGCGGATGTGGTGGTAACGGAGTTTATCTCTTCCGAGGGACTGATCCGTGATGTATCCGGAAGCCTGAAGAAGCTGGAGTTTTCGGCTGATGAGCGCCCTGTGGGGATTCAGATTTTCGGGAATAACGTGGAGGCTATGATCAACGCTGCCAAGGTGGCCGCGTCGGCCACGCCCGATTTTATCGACCTGAACTTCGGCTGCCCGGTAAGGAAAATTGTGAACAAGGGAGGCGGGGCGGCCCTGCTGCAGGATATTCCACTGCTGCTGCAGATCACCGGGGCGGTGGTTAAGTCGGTGGAAGTGCCGGTAACCGTGAAAACCCGCCTGGGCTGGGATGAACGCTCCAAACCCATCGTTGACCTTGCCCTGAAACTGCAGGATGCCGGCATCGCCGCCCTGACCATTCACGGCCGCACCCGCGCGCAGTTGTACGGGGGCAAAGCCGACTGGACGCTTATAGGGGAGGTGAAGAACCACCCGTCCATCCACATCCCCATCATCGGTAACGGCGATGTGACCGATGGCCCATCGGCCAAAGCCATGCTCGATCAGACCGGGGTCGACGGCATTATGATCGGCCGGGCTTCGGTGGGCAATCCATGGATATTCAGGCAGGTGCATCACTACCTTGCCACCGGAAACACGTTACCGACCCCCGGCATGGACGAGCGCCTGCGGGTGTGCCGTCAGCACCTTGAGACTTCTGTGGCCTGGAAAGGCGAAATCACTGCCCTGCTCGAAATGCGCAGGCATTACAGCCACTATTTCAGCGGACTGCCCAACTTCAAACCCTTCAGGATGCGGCTGATGACCACCGTCAGCCTTGCGGAAGTAAACGGCATACTGGATGAACTTGAGCGGCAGTATTGTCCCTGATCGTAAAAATGTACGGAATCGGGACATTTTTCCAAAAAAGTTCGTATCTTCGCTTAAATTAAATTTCCAATGGCATCAGACCCCTTCAGGATATTTATCGTTGAGGACGATATTATTTTCGCGAAGATTATTTCTCACCATCTTTCGCTGAATCCGGACAATGAGGTGGAGATTTTCCCTGACGGCAAAAGCCTGCTGAAAAACCTCTACAAGAATCCCGCGCTGATCTCGCTCGACTATAACCTGCCCGATATGACCGGGCTGGAGGTGCTCAAGCAGATCAAGGAGTTTAATCCCGACACCCCGGTGGTGATCGTTTCGGGGCAGCAGGATGTGGCAACCGCCATCGAGCTGCTGAAAAAGGGCGCTTACGATTACATCCTGAAGGACCAGGATACCAAGGAGCGCATGTGGAACATCATCAAGAACATACGCGAAAATGTCGAGCTGCGCCAGAAGATTGCCATCCTGGAAGAGGAGATCGGCCGCAAGTACGAGGTCAACAACCTGATCAAGGGCAACAGTCCGGCCATCAACAAGGTGTTTATCCTGATAGAAAAGGCGGCGCGCACCAACATCACGGTTTCCATTTACGGAGAAACCGGTACCGGTAAAGAATTGGTTGCCAAATCGATACATCATGCGTCGGTCCGCCGGAAAAAGCCTTTTGTGGCGGTAAACGTGACGGCCATCCCCAAAGAGCTGATCGAAAGCGAGATGTTCGGCCATGAAAAGGGTGCGTTTACGGGCGCCAACAACCGCCGCATTGGCCGCTTTGAAGAGGCCAACCACGGCACCATTTTTCTCGACGAAATCGGCGATATGGACCTGAATATGCAGTCGAAGCTGCT
>CAZDBX010000078.1:0-12699 GCA_964503805.1 uncultured Lentimicrobium sp.
CTATAAGAAGCTACTGTCTTGCGCTGCAGGTCTCCGTGTAAATCCATTTACTCTTTCACAAAGTACCGGAAAGGATTATAGCTGATCCCTGTATCAAATACATCCACCTGTTCGCGTTTTTTCAGAAATCCGACGATGCGGTAGGTGACGGGGGTGAATACAATTTCAACCCCTGATTTGAAGATGTAGTTGGAAATAATAATTGAGATCAGCAGATTGTCGGGCATGGTGCCGTAAAACGCGATCAGGCAGAAGATGGCGGTGTCAATGCCTTCGCCAACCAAAGTGGAACCAATGGTGCGCACCCAAAGGTACTTACCTTTTGTCCTGATTTTCAGCTTCGACATCAGGTAGGCATTGGAAAAGGCGCCGGCAAAATAAGCAATCAGGCTGGCCAGAACGATCCGGGGTACAAAGCCGAGCAACGACTCGTATGCCTGCTGATTGGTCCATCCTTCGGCCGGAGGAAGTTCCTGTACAATCCACAGCACCAGCGACATCAGCAGGGCCGCCCCGAAACCGGTCCAGATTACTTTGCGCGAACGCTGATAGCCGTAGACTTCCGTAAGGATATCCCCGAATATGTAACTAAGCGGAAAAAGAATGGTTCCGCCGTCGAACGTAAAAAGCCAGAGGGAAGTAATCTTTGTGGAGGCAAGGTTGGAAATCAGGAGAATGGCCACAAAAAGCGCCATTATCACATCAAAATACCTGAAATGAACCTTGCCGGACTGTATTGAGTCTGTCATTTGATTTTATATTATCAGGCTGCAAAAGTACGATAATCCTTAAGAAGGAATTCCTCTTCCGGAAATGCAATCAAGTCCGGCAGGGGAGGAGCGGAGCCTTAAAGGCCCATATACCAGGAAGCAATTGAAAAATAGATTACTACTCCGGAAATATCCGCAATGGAAGTAATCAGCGGAGCACTGGCCGTGGCCGGGTCGAGTTTCAGTTTGGTAAAGATAAACGGGGTGATCATGCCGATCAGACTGCCGGACATTACTGCCAGAATCATGGTGGCCGCCACCACAACAATGAATTGCGGGGCGCGTACACTGGCAATCAGGCTTACACCCGCCGCCATGGTCACACCCAGCAGGAAGGAAACCAGGAATTCCCTGCCCAGCAGCCTGAACCAGTCTTTGGTTTCCACATCTCCGATCGCCAGTGAGCGTATCATCAGGGTAGCCGACTGGGCCCCGGCATTGCCTCCGCTGCCGATCAGCAGTGGGAGAAAAAAGACCAGCGATACAGCTGATTGTATCACACCTTCGAAGGTCGCCAGGGCCGCCCCCGAAAAGACGTTCATAAACACCAGTACGATCAGCCAAAGGATACGTTTCTGATAAAGAAAAAAGATCCTGGCTTTCAGCGGATTGACAATGGCCGCCTGGAATGATCCGAATTTGTGAAAGTCTTCGGTGGTTTCCTCTTCCACAACGTCCATCACGTCGTCAACCGTCACAATGCCCAGCAGCAGTCCTTCAGAATCAAGCACCGGCAGCGCGATGCGGTCCTGATCCTGAAACACCCGGATGGCTACTTCCTGATCGTCGAAAGCATTGAGCGAAACGAAATGTTCATCCATCAGGTCTCTGACATGCTGACCTGGATCGGCCAGAATGATTTCCCGGATACGGATATCGTCGATCAGTTTCCAGTTTTCATCAACTACATAAATCAGGTTGAGGGTTTCCGAATCCCTGCCGTACATGCGGATGTGTTTCAGCGCCTGTTCAACGGTATATTCTGGCCTTACAGCCACAAATTCGGGCGTCATCAGCCTTCCGATGCTGTGCTCGGGATAGCCGAGCAGGCGGGTGGCAATGAGCCGCTCTTCCGGCGACAACAGCTGTATCAGCCGTTGGGTAATGTTGCCGGGAAGTTCTTCAAAAAAAGCCGTACGGTCATCGGGATCCAGGTCGTTGAGCAGGCCTGCTACCCGGTTGACATTTTTGGCCAGCCCTTCGATGATTTGCTCCTGCGTTTCGTGCTCCAGGTACTGGAAGGTGTTTTTAGCCTTCTCCCTGGGCAGAAGTCGGAACAGGATGACGTCGTCCTGCTCGGGCAACTCGTCAATAATCTCTGCAATCAGAATGGGATCCATATCCTCCAGCTCATGCCTGAGGGTACTCCAGTCTTTATCCCTGATCAGATCTTCGAAAAATGTGATATCGGTTTCACCCATTGATTGTTCTCCTTACGGGTATTAGCTGCAAGGAGATACAAACCCCTTGCAGGTTAGTGTTTAATCAGGCCACACGAATAGGGGTCGTCTTTCATGGTCGGGTAATGGTTTGAGGGTGCAAAGATAAGTTTTTCCTGTAGAAACCTGTTTTCATCGATTCAATTTCAGGACAAAATCTGAACATTACTTCAATCCGGGGGTTAATTAATATTCAACTGAAAGTTATTTTACAGGTTCAAAATCAAATATATAACTTTCGTAGGCAGATTTATTCATTTTGCGGATTACAGTTGCCTTATTTTTGCAAAAATGTTACCTATGCGCTGTTTGTATTCAATGGTTTTATGGCTTACACTTATTCCCGGCACTGTCTTGAGTCAGGGTTTTACCCCATCAGAGCAGGCGTTGATCATGTCGGGGGATACGGCAGGGATGATGCGGGTGCTGCTCAGTACCTCTGCGGATGATCTTGAAGTACTTACAGCCGAAAGCCGCGATATCAGCCCTGATGATCCCCTCCTTTCCCTGCTGGCCCGCCGTATGCTGCGCACCATGCGCGATACCGCCAACCCCGGCGTGGGTATTGCCGCCCCTCAGGTAGGGATTAACCGCAATGTTTTCTGGCTGCAGCGTTTTGACAAACCGGGACTTCCCTTTGAATTCCTGATTAATCCGCGCATCCTGAGCCATTCCTCCCTGCAGCGCAGGGGAGGGGAAGGCTGCCTTTCAATTCCGGATACCAGGGGAGAAGTGCTGCGGAGTTATGCCATTATGGTTGAATACCAGGATTATACAGGCGGATGGCATACCGAACTGCTGGAGGATTTTACTGCCGTTATCTTTCAGCATGAATATGACCACCTCTCAGGTACGCTTTTTACCGACAGGATCAGCGAACAGAAGAATACACCCGCCCTTCCCCTTCCTGAAGGCCTGGAACTGTTGATTATGCCGGCCGGTAAGTATTAAGATGAAATGCTACTTATTCCCTGCTGCCATAAAATACATACTGACAGATAACAGCAACAGGTTTAAAACCTGCCCGGTGGTAACCGCAGGAACAAATCCCAGATAGAGGCTATAGGCGAACAATAAAACCAGCAGCAGTGCTGAAATCACGGTTAGCGAGGGTTTTGAGGTGAAACCGCCTGCAAACAGAAGTGTTCCGAACAGCACAAAAGCGAGTGCAATGTAAAATGACTGGGTCTGGTATTGCAGGGCAAGGATAGTCTGTCCGTGCTGAAGCACAATCCAGGTGAGCAATGCGATACGCAGCAGCCATTTGGATAACTGAAGCAACGATTTTACCGGTTTCATCGGAGGGCAGTTATAAATTGATTTTAAGTTTCAGTTCATCCAGTTGTTCCTGTTTGATCGGGGCCGGTGAGTCGATCATCACATCGCGGCCGGCGTTGTTCTTCGGGAATGCGATATAATCGCGTATGCTTTCGGAGCCGCCGAAAAGCGAGCACATACGGTCGAAGCCGAATGCGATACCGCCATGGGGAGGCGCGCCATATTCAAAGGCGTTCATCAGGAAGCCAAACTGCGCCTGGGCGTCCTCATCGGTAAAGCCCAGGATGGTGAACATTTTCTTCTGCAACTCTTTATTGTGGATACGGATGGAGCCTCCGCCTATTTCCACTCCGTTGATTACCAAATCATAGGCATTGGCGCGCACCCTTCCCGGATCGCTGTCGAGCAGCGGAATATCTTCCGGTTTCGGTGAAGTAAACGGATGGTGCATGGCATAGTAACGCTGTGTTTCTTCATCCCACTCCAAAAGGGGGAAATCAACCACCCACAGGGGCGCAAACACTTCCGGGTTGCGCAGCCCAAGCTGATTACCCATCTCCAGGCGCAGTTCCGATAATGCCTTGCGGGTTTTACCGGCATCCCCGGCCAGGATCAGCATCAGGTCGCCGGGCCTTGCTTCAAAGGCGGCCGCCCATTTTTTCAGCTCGTCTTCACTGTAGAATTTATCAACCGACGACTTAAGCGTGCCGTCTTCATTGTACCTCACGTAAATCAACCCTCCGGCGCCGATTTGCGGACGTTTCACAAAATCGGTAAGGGCGTCAAGCTGCTTGCGGGTATAGCCGGCGCATCCTGTGACATTGATTCCTGCCACCAGCGCGGCCTCATCAAATACTTTAAATTCTTTTCCCTTTACCAGATCGGTGATTTCTACAAAGGTCATCCCGAAACGGATATCCGGTTTGTCGTTGCCGTAATTTTTCATGGCATCGGCAAAGGTCATACGGGGCAGGGCTTCTATCTCAACGCCTTTCACCGTGCGGAACAGGTATTTGGTAAGACCCTCGAAGGTGGATAGTATATCATCCTGGGTTACAAACGACATCTCACAGTCGATCTGTGTGAACTCTGGCTGGCGGTCGGCCCTCAGGTCCTCATCGCGGAAGCATTTCACGATCTGAAAATACCTGTCGAAGCCGGCGACCATCAGCAGTTGCTTAAAGGTTTGCGGTGACTGGGGAAGGGCATAAAACTGACCTTCGTTCATCCGCGACGGTACCACAAAATCGCGGGCCCCTTCGGGCGTCGATTTGATGAGTACCGGTGTCTCCACTTCGATAAACCCGATGTTGTTCATGTAGTTACGGGTTTCGATGGCCATACGGTGCCTGAGCATCAGGTTATCGCGCACCGGATTCCGCCTGAGGTCCAGGTAACGGTATTTCATTCGGAGTTCATCTCCGCCATCGGTATTGTCCTCGATGGTGAAGGGCGGAATTTTCGAAGAATTCAGCACTTCAAACTGATCAACGATGATTTCGATTTCACCGGTCGGAATTTTCAGATTTTTATTGCTCCGTTCGGCAACAGTCCCTGTGACAGAAATCACAAACTCCCGCCCGAGTTTACGGGCTGACTCACAAAGCGAAGCATTGGGTTCCATATTGAAAACCAGCTGCGTGATGCCGTATCGGTCGCGCAGATCGATAAATGTCATCCCGCCCAGGTCGCGCGAACGCTGCACCCATCCTGAAAGGGTAACTGTATTTCCGGTATGATTGAGGTTTAATTCTCCGCAGTTATGTGTCCGAAGCATAGAAATAGATTTGAGCCGCGAAATTAATCATTTTATGGATTTCATTTCTGCAACATCAGCGACAGGCTCTGTTCTGCCAATTGGATTCATCTGCGGAATCCCCGAAAATACAGGCCGGACAATAAAATCCCGGGTATTATCAAATTCAGGATGAAAATTCCTGATTTCCAGCGATTACTTTTCAGGATTTATTTTATTAATAAAATGATTATTCGCCTGATCATCCGGGATGCCAGCCGGGTGTAGCAATTATTGGTATGAACTATAAGATACTGAATATGAATAAGCTGCTACTCTCTTTTACCATTCTGATATTTACGGGTCATCAGTTATCCGCCCAGCGGATTGAGCTTGTTCCCTACCCGGATGCAGTTTGTTATACCGAATCGGGTGTGGGAAATCTTTTTCTTTCCAACACCGACGCCAGAGCGCTGATGGAGTATTTTGCAGCCGAGGATGTACCCGATAAGATCATTCCTGTCAGTGAGAGCTATTTTTCAGGCTATCGGCTGTGTTATTCGATGGGGAAAAGTGATCCGCTTGCTGAATCGGCGGAATGGATTCAGATCCTGACAATAGACAAAGAGGCTGCAATTGAATATATTTCCCGGACAACACCGGATGCCATCAGCCTTCCTTTCAGTGGTTTAAAGGAGTGTGTGGGCCGGATCCATTCTATTGAAGAGTACAGTGATATTATGGAGCGCTACAAACACCTGGCCTGCAGAATCTACCGTCAGGTTACCGGGCCCGATGGAGTGGTAACCGATGAGATGACCGCTCTGATAAAAAGTTGCAGCCTGCGTATCGAAGGGTCGGATCAGGCGATGTACGCCACTTCGGGTAAAGGCGGAGGCATCTTCAGACTTGACAGGCAGGATAATCACGGGATTGATCCCTGGAATGAATGGATCAATTGTTTCAACGCCATAGAACATCAGGGCTATATTACGCTGATTGAATTCAATCAGCCGCCGTTGGCTCCTTTCCTGGAATAGCAGGGTTCAGCAAAACTATTTGTAGCTAAAAGCTTGGTTTTTAAGGAAAAATTTCGTAAATTGCGAAATAAACCTTTAAAAATATGGCATCATGGCAAGGATTATTCTGCTGGTGTCATTGTTTCTTTCCTTATTGACGGCCTGCGATAAGAAAGAGGATGACATAAATCCCGGCAAAGACTACACAGGCTTACTCACCCTCGAGTATACAAGAACCTTCCCGACTTTTCAGTCTGTCGTCAGCACGGAAGTGGACATCAGCAGTTCCGGAACGGTGGTGTTCAAGCAGCCTCCTGTTACCGCTTTTAACGGGGAATCCGAGAAGATGATTGAAAATGACAGGATTAGGATCAGGGAGGAAGGGAGTATTTCCATCTCAATGTTATCAGGCAAATGGGATAAGATGGACGGAAAGGAATACCTCCTGGTAAACCTGACCTGTCAACTGGACGGCATGAGGAATGTCTGGGAATGGGATGAATACCAGTGGATTCAATTAAGTGAAATTCCTTATTCACTTGAAAATCCGGTTACATGCCCGATGAGTTTCAGGATTGACAATGCACTGATGTCGGAAGCCGTATGCGGTGGAAGCATAACAGACAACTGGGGTATCAATTGTTTCAGGTGGAGACTGGTGCTTGTTCCGGTGTCCCTCAATTAAGCCTGGTTCCGTCCTGATCTTTCCGGGCGCTACCTGATTTCAACACTGATTCCTTCCGAATGGGCTGAGAACTCAGGAGCATACAGGCATTGAACGATATTAATCCCGTTTGAGAAAATACCTTTCTGCGCTGCTGTAAGTGTATATTCAAATACCCAGGTGCCTTTAGGCAGGTAGTTGAAGAAGAAGTTTGAAGCAGCATCCCGGGTGTTTTCATAATAACCCAGCCCACCGTTCCAGCGGTATCCCGAAAGGTTGTTCACCGGCTCGAAGCCTGCGGCCCGCATGCTTTTCAGGTGCACAAATTCCAGGTCGCGGTCGGTACGGAGTTCAAGCCTCACCACCACTTGCCGGCCAACCCTGAGGGGATTGTCTCCGCTGATTTCTTCGAGTACAGGCCCGGCATCGGTATTGGATTTTATATAAAGCCTGCTGCTGATCTTCAGCGGACTGTCGTGTCCCGAAATCTTATCGAGGTTTTCGAAATACTGCCAGTACATGGCACCCCAGGCCGGACCGGCGGTCGATTTGCTGACTACAATTTTACCCATTTCAGGCTGTATTTCGCTTCCCTGCCATATGGTCTTCACATAACCAGTGCCGGCTTCAGGCTGGTTATCCCTCGATGCCATTTCAACGGGTTTGCCTCCCAGGGTTACGTTTAAACCGGATCCGGTCTGCAGCCAGTCGCCTCCGCGAAGCAGCAGCGCGTAAACGGCATCGGCGGTTGCGCGAGAGGTAGCCCAGCGTTGCGTCTGTTTCTGCTTCAGCAGCCAGGTTTTCATCTGGTCAACGGCTTTCGGATCATTGCCAAGTTCTTCGAACAGTTCAACCAGCAGGGCCTGGGTTTCCACCGGAGCCTGATGCCATAAATACCCTCCCCGGTTGTCGCGCCAGTACATGCCCAGTTCAGGATGTGTAATTGCCCGCTCAAGCAGTGATTTCATAATGGCATTGGCCGTTTTAAGATCCCCGCTGCGGCCGGCCCAGAGTGCAATCATTCCCTGAGCGTACAAGCCTTGAGAAGTCCAGTATTTCCGGGCCTGTTTTCCAAAATAGGCCAGCGCATCCGAAGCTTTATCATCTTTACGGATAACATCCTGCAGATAACTTGTTGCAAACAGGTATTGCAGATGCTCCTGACCGGGATGCAGCTTGTCGTAGTCTTTCGGATGATCCTTCATAATCCGGTCATAGTCTTCAACCAGGCGCATGCTCAGGTAGATGTTGGCCCGGCTGATCATTTCGAGGGAAGCCTGGTCCTGCTTCAGATCAATAACTTTCAGATAATGCAGGCGTCCGAAGCCTGTCATTACCAGTTGGGTAATGTACCGGCTTTCGGGCATGCCCTCAAACCAGGGCCATCCCCCGTTGGCCGACTGCATTTGCTGAAGCTGCTGTTTCGCGGCCTCCTGCATGGATGCCATGCGGTTTACATCGAACATCAGGGCGATGCGCTGCTTTTGCTCCGACTCGTTCTTCCCTTCCATCAGCCAGGGCGTTTCATCCAGCACCAGGGCTTTCAGCTCCTGATTCTTTTCCAGATTCGAAAGCAGGGCATCAGGACTGAGGTTTTTCCAGGTTTCGAATACGGCACGGATCTTCGGACTGCTGTTTGCAATATATGAAGCAAGACTGTTGGCATACAGCCGGTTAAACACCGCATCGGAGTTTTCGGTCGTTTGTTCCGCAAGATAGGGGAGGGCCTGCACCGCATACCAGGCCGGATTGGATGTAAATTCAAGCGTCAGACGGTGGTTCCGTAAGGTTTGGCTACCCCCCGGCTGATTGATCAGTTTACTGAATTCAAATGATCTTGATTCGTTTCCGTTGACAGGCAGGGGCAGGGTTTCGGTAACCAGCATACGGTTGGTCAGTACCGGCAGCATCACCTCTTCCCCGTCGCTGTGATTTCCGGCAACGGCTGTTATCCGCACCATCACGGCCTCCATGCCTTCGGGAATGGCGATCTCCCATTCCACAACGGTATTGCCGGCCGGTTCAAGTTCAAACGGTTTGGATGAAAGGTTATTTCCGAAAACGGCATCAACCGGGCTCATGGTCAGGGCATCGAACAATTCAAGCCGGGCGGTTCCCTGTACCGGATTTTCAACCAGGCTGCTGACTTTCGTCTGAAGGGTCATTTTATCGCCTTCGCGGAAAAAGCGGGGCAGGTTTGGCGTTACCATCAGCTCTTTGCGGGTGACCACCTCCTTGCTGAACAGTCCGTAACGCAGGCCTTCCGTATGTGCCAGCCCCATGAAATTCCAGCGGGTAAGGGCTTCGGGTACGGTAAACTCCACCCAGACCTCTCCTTTCGCATTGGTGGTAAGGTGGGGGTAAAAGAATGCCGTTTCGTTAAGATTACGCCGGATTTGCGGGGGCTCAGCCTGTTTTCCGGTCCCGGGCTCAGCCGGCGTCTGATCGCTGATCAGGCCATCGGCATCCTCTGCAGCCGGAGCAACCGCCATAGCCTCTGGCATGCTTTCTTGCATGTTTTTCATCATTCCGGCACTTCTTCCAGCAGCAAACCGCTGGAATCCTCCATACATGCCGTATCCGAACCAGTTTAAGGCGTCATAGCTTCGGATTACCGGATAATCAGGTCCGGTGGTCTGTCCCGGAAGGGTATAGCCTGGACTGCTGGCAAATGCGTTCCGGGTTTCCCACTCCGGATTGTTGTATCGCCTTTCTGATAGGTTGAAATACCAGTTGTGCGGCAGGATGGCATCAAGGGAAGCATCGTACATTCCGGCCAGCAGTTCCGCATTCAGCGGCTTTTCACCGGGATCCGTAATCTTAAGTTTCCATTTTTCTGTACCCCCGGGCAGAAGCGGACTCCGGAAAGTCTCAAACGCCACATTGAGCTGATTCCGGCTGTCGGGGATAGTCACAGCGGTTGAATAATGATAGCTGCGGTCATCGTAAACCAGGGTCAGACTGATTTTTATTTCTCCGGTAAAAGTCTCCGGAATTTTATAGGAAAGCACCGTCTGAGCCTGTGAAATCTTTATCCGTTCACGGTGAACCGATTGTTCCTGCATCATCACTTCAAAATACAGCCGGGCATTTTTCAGCGCTGAAGCAGTCAGTAAACGGATTGTTTCCCCTGCTTTCGGGGCCGGGGTAAGCAAATATGCCCACAAAGCCTCATTTGCCGGCGCTTTTTTCGATTCCGGTGAAATGATCCGTACCACTTTATCAACCGTGACCCGCTCACCGAATGCATCCACGGCGCTCAGGCTGATCAGGTAACGGCCCGGATCCCATTTATCCAGTCCCGCGAAGGAAACCACGCTGTCCGTTGAGGTATGATAGTTCTTCCTGAAAACGGATTTTCCCTTTTCTCCCGGTGTTTTATCCTCGTTCAGATAAACATCGGAAGGCAGCCTGCGGATAAATTCTTCACGGGAATATACAGCCGTATCCGGTGCGTCCCACAGGCGCGGGCGGGTATAACGGGCAGGCTCTTTCAGGGCAAATACCTCCACGCTTACCTCAACCGGAGTTTTTTCACCATTCAGATTGGTGGTACTCAGTTTGTAACTGCTCCCCGCTTCACGGTTGATAATTTCCGGAACCGACAATTCAGCCAGCAGCGCTTTGTTGCTTACCTGAACCACGGTTGTTGCCGAACGGGTCTCCCCGTTGATATCGGTTACATCCGAATAGATGGTGTAGGTGAATAGCGGGTTGTTTTTCAGCTGTGCCTGCGGATCGGGCACGGCGGTGAAACTGATCGAAAATGTACCATCCGGTTCCGTCAAAAGGGTTCCGTTGGCTATTTCACTTTCAGGCCGGTGAAACGGATAAAAACCCCATCCAAACCTGAAAAACGGCCATGAAACCGAACGTACCACCCGGTAGCTGACCAACGCACCGCTTACCGGAACTCCGGTATAACTTTCGGCCCTGCCCGGAACAGTAACCTGCTCATTCAGCCGGTAACTGCCTTTTACAGGCATAAATTCCACTTCAAATTTCGGCCTTTTGTATTCTTCCACATTAAAATAACTACTTCCGCTTTTATTGTCGATGCGGTACTGGCCGCCCGGACCTGAAACAGGAAGTACGAAAGAACCGCTGAACGAACCGTATTTGTTTGAGGTCACCTCAAGCGACGAAATTTCCCGGCCATTGGCATCGAAAAGTGAAACCACAGACTGGTTTCCGGTCAAAATCCGGTTATTGTCCTCTTCGGTGCCGACAACAATTCCCTTGAAATAAATGGTTTGTCCCGGCCGGTATATGGAGCGGTCGGTAAACAGGAAAGTTCGTGTTTTTTCCCCTGTCTTCTGACGGCTGTCGCGGTAGGGTGAAAAATAGTTCTCGGTTACCAGTCGATCATTCCCAAGGGAAAAGTCAAAGGAAAGATTTCTGTAATTCCGTTCACCGGCATTTTTTACCAGGAACATACCTTCGGTATCGCTGTGGTAGACATTTCCGTTTTTGCGCTCATTACTGCGTGTCCGGTAGTTATACTCTCGGGTAAAGGTCTGGATTTTAACATCCTTCACGGGCTCGCCGGTTTCCCGGTTCAGCACCCTGAAAACGCCTGAACCATCGGTGTTTCTGCGGTTTACATAGCTGAGGGCCGATGACCAGAAGTCCTGCATGGCAACCGGACTGCTTTTCGGGTCGAAAGCGCTGTTGGATGATACAATCAGGAGGTGGTATCCCGCTTCGGTGGCCGGATGGATTGCCTCGATGCTGTGACTTTTATAATCTCCGGTTTCGGGGAGACGGACGTTCCATTCTTTCAGGGATTTTAATTTCAGGTATTTTTCAGCCGAACGTTCGCTGTAAAGTTCCTGTTTCACATTGACATGCTCGTCGTAGTTTAATTCTATCAGGCGGAACCAAAGCTGCCGGGTATTTCTGAAATTGACCAGAAGGGGAAATTCCCTGCCTGGCATCACTTCCCTGCCAAGGGTAATACTCAGCGATGGTGCCTCGATGGAATTCAGGATAATCCGGCAATTTTTCGCACCATCACTTCCGGGATACTGCCCGATGGCTTTCAGGCACCATTCGCGGGCAATTATGTAATTGCGGCCGGTTTCCCCTCCCGGGGCATCAAAATTCTCTTCTTTCCCCTGCCAGAAGCTGGCAATTTTTTCGATTACATCGGCGGCAACAGCATTGCCCCTGTATTTTTCCTCCAGCCGGAGCAGGGTGGCCAGGTACAGGCTGTCGGCCGATTTTACGTTCCCGTTGGTTCTTACAAAATCGAGGCGTTTAATTGCGGCATCCATCAGCGGAAGCGGTTCACCGGTGCCGGAGTGGAATTTTTCGACCGCCTGCGTGATCTTTAACGCCTGATAATGAAAGGAGAGGGTGTCGGATGTTTGTATGGTAAGTTCTGTAAACACGACGGATTCAGTAAGTAGTCCTGGATCCTGCATCGTAAAGGGCCTTATAGGGCGGGTAAGAGAGGCTTCGTCATTCATAAAGAAATCGATGGCCCTGTGTGCCAGGAAGTCATAAAGCGTTGGCCTGAATTTTTTCGATCCTTCCGCGGTTTCCAGTATGGGGTCGTACCCTTTCAGTGAAACCGATTGCAGAAGGCCGGCATTTGCAAGTGAGGCATGGTAAAGCTGTGAAACCTTTTCCACAAAGCGGCGGGCATCCCAGGTTGCCATGTCCGTTGACTGGTCATTCTGTACGACGGTCTGATCGAGGATACGGTAGCGGTTTTGCTGATAATACTGCCAGTAGAGCTCGGCCAGCATTGAATTCAGCACCTGCCGGGCCGGTTCCGCTTTTAAGGACA
>CAZDBX010000079.1:0-6998 GCA_964503805.1 uncultured Lentimicrobium sp.
GATAACCAGAATAATCATGAGCGGTTTCAGTACTTTTCCATTCTTTCTTCTGCCAAGAAAGAAAAAAAACTTGTCGGCCATCAGGAATACAATCCCCACGTGCAGTCCGGAAACGCACAGAATATGCATGGCGCCGGCGCCT
Source organism: uncultured Lentimicrobium sp. (assembly GCA_964503805.1). Lineage (GTDB taxonomy): Bacteria > Bacteroidota > Bacteroidia > Bacteroidales > Lentimicrobiaceae > Lentimicrobium. Next base: position 143 of record CAZDBX010000079.1, read on the forward strand.
GAGAACTCCCGCCGCTGTTCAGGATCCAGGCGGTCGTCGTAGCCGATCATCAGGGCGGCTGCAACGGCAAACTCCCGGCCATCAATGCCGTATTGGGAGAATACCTGCAAAAAACCATCCCGCACATCAAAAGTCAGCGCCCTGAGCCAATGCCCTTCATTCCCTTTAGCAACACTATAAGCTGCCCGCCTAAGATAAACCTGATGGTAAATGGCTTTGTTTGCGAGATATCCTGCATAATCAAACTCCCCGGGGTTGGCGGGCGGGTTCACCCTGACAGGCGGGGTTGAAAATATAATGCGGTCACCATATTTCAAACCGGAAACAACAGTATCCTTTGAAAAATATACCATTACCCTGCCTTTACAGCTCCTTGCATCCTGACCCTGATAAATCCTGTCGATTTTAACAACAGCACGGAATGAATTAGCCCTTTCAGACGGAGGTTCAGCCAGTATTCCGGAAAAAATCGCCTTTTCATCATTCATTAATCCGGAGAAATGATCAGAAGAATTGAGTTCATGATGCAGTGATGCCAATTGAAAACCCAGCATAATAAAGACCAGATTCAACAGCAAGCCAAATACCCAGCGGCTGCCATAACCCGCAATGATTCTGCCGGATAATCCTGCTATTATCAGTAAAAGCACCGGAACCGCAATACTGTAAAATGGAAGGGTCAGCCAGTCAGACAGGTAACGATGCAGCAATATGCCGGAAATCAGGGGCAGTACAATTCTTACAAATGGAAACCTCGGCCAGATCTTCACCTAAACATAGATTAATTATATCTCTATAAATAATTATAATAATACGAGTTATAAAGATATATAAAATAATCAGGCAAAGCAAGCGTTTTCAAATATTTTGCAATCCCTCCGATTAGATAATAATCATAAGTATTGCACACGCATGAAATACTCCGAACATTATAAAAGCCGGTGACAACAACGGCAAATTTCCGGCTGAAAAGGTAAAAATAACTGATTTAACATCCGCGTAGAATTCAAAACGGCAGTGTATAACCAAAGAAACAGCAGGTATCAGCAAGTAACTATACAGGTAACCAGTAATAAGACTATCTGAACCGACCCGGATAAACAGCGGGTTAATTACAATACTTTGTCAGCATCTGCCCTGCAGTTTTATGCCCCAACGAAACCGCCTTTTTCCAGTCTTCGCAGGCTTCCTGCTGTTTTCCCGTTCTCTGATAAGCAAATGCGCGGTTGTAATATGCATCAGTATTACCGGGTTGAAGGGCAATGGCCTGGGTGTAGTCATCTGCGGCTTCCGCGAATTTTTCAAGCATAAATCTGCAATTGCCCCGGTTTGTATAAGCCTGGCTGTAACCTGGATCCAGTTCCAGGGCACGTGTAAGTGCCTGATCTGCTTCATCAAATCTCTTTAATGCAGCCAGGGAAGTTCCTTTATTAAACCAGGCAAGCGCATGATCGGGAACTTTATCAATTACCTGGTCATAAATGGCAATCGCATCTTCGTGCTTTCCCATATTAGCCAATGCCACACCTTTGAAATTAAAAGCATCAGTAAAGTATGGAGCGCGCACAATGGCTGAATCAAAGTCAGCGATTGCAGCCCCGAACCGTTTCATCTCGTTGTACATCTGCCCGCGGTAATAGAAGTAAGGTGCCTGTGACGGCCTGATCTCTATGGCTTTGGAAAAATCCTGATCGGCGCCTGTATAGTCCTTCAACTCCCATTTAGCTTTTCCGCGGTAAAAATACGCGTCCGGATTCCTTTCATGAATCTCAATGGATTTCGTAAACTCCCTGATGGCCCCCTGCAGGTCTCCGGCGGAGGCAAGGCTTACCCCCTTGCGACGCTCTTCAGCCCCTTTCCCTTTAAAAACGATCGCCTCAAACATCTGAGTATCCTTGTTCTCCGGTGATTTCAGCGAAGGTTTGCCGGATTCAATTCCTGGCTGCAAAGGTATGCGGTCAAAATCACCTTCTTCCTGTTTAAGGGTGGTTGTATCCGGCTGCTGAGCCATCGCCAGACTGTCAGCCGAAGCTGCCTGTTCCTTTCCCTTACTTCCGTTACAGGAGGATAAGAGTATCAATACCAGAAAACTAACACTTAAAACACTATTAATCAATTTCATACAATTAAATATTTAGCGCACAAATTTAGTGTAATCATTTGAATTATTCTGTTTCTGCCGACCGGAGCCTTAAAAACGCTTCGATTGTAGCCGCAGCCCTGGCGGAAGCCCCCGGCCCGCCGAGTTTCTGTCGCAAATCAGCATAGTCATTTACGATCGCCGTCTTGCGTCCTTTATCGTACAGCAAAAGCCTGAGTTCCTTTTCAAGGTTATCCGTTGAAAGATCCTGCTGTATCAGCTCCTTCACCACTTCCCGGTCCATGATTAAATTTACCAGTGAGATAAATTTAACTTTCACAAGCCTTTTTGCAATCAAATAAGAGATAGCCCCGCCTTTGTAGCATACCACTTCAGGGGTACCAATCAGTGCAGTTTCCAGCGTAGCTGTGCCGGAGGTAACCAGGGCGGCAGAAGATTGCTTCAGCAGATCGTAGGTACGGCCTTTCAGAACGGTGACTTTTTGCTCTCCGGCAAGTTTTGCATAAAATGCATCATCCACCGAGGAGACTCCGGCAATGATAAAATCCACTTCCGGAAACCGGGGAATCATTTTAAGCATTTCCGGTAAAACAGCCCTGATTTCCTGCTTACGGCTTCCGGGTAACAGCGCAACCAGGGGCCGGTTTGCATGCTGAGCTACCGGACTAAAAGGTTTACCTGACAATGCATCAAGCAGCGGATGCCCTACAAACTCAGCCTCAACCCCATGTCCGGAATAAAACTCATTCTCAAAAGGAAGGATAACCAGCATTTTATCGACCACCCTCCGGATTGTTTTCACGCGAGACTGCTTCCAGGCCCAGACCTGCGGCGAGATGTAATATACCACTGGGATGCCTTTCTGATGGAGAAATCCGGCAATACGCAGATTGAACCCCGGATAATCAACGAGTATCACCCCATCGGGACGATAATTCATGATATCCTGTTTACAGAAACTCAGATTCCGGACAATGGTACCAAGATTTAAAAGCACCTCGGTAAAACCCATAAATGCCAGATCCCCGTAATGTTTCACGATCACGGCTCCCTGTTGCTGCATCAGGTCTCCTCCCCAGCAACGGAAGACCGCCTGAGGATCTTTCAGCTTCAGTTCCCTGATCAGGTTAGAGGCATGAAGATCCCCCGAGGCTTCACCGGCAATGATATAATATTTCATAATCTTTCAGTCTGTCGATGGAATATAGCCGAAAACCGGATAAAGTCATTGCCTGGAACCAAATCAGAAGAGATAAATGCTAAAATCGCCACCTTCTATAAGCACAAAATACAGGATTATTGACACAAAAACAATCAGCAGGGCACCCATCCCGGCTTTGTCGTACCTTAGTTTCCGCATGTACCAGCGCATCAATAACACCCCGGGCAGAAATGCCAGCAGCAGGAGTTTGTTCTCAGGCCCGCTGATTGATAACAAGCGGTAAACCAGTGGCCCGGCCAGTATGACAAGGGCAGCAGATGCCAGCGTCAGCAACAGTGAAGCCAGCATGCCAATGAAGAAATTATTATTTTTCCACATATCCTTCCTGAAGGGTCAGTTTAGATTTCCTGTTTCCCAGTCCCTGAGCAAAGGTATGGTTTTATGCGATGTAAGGTCGAAGTGTACCGGCACTACAGAAACATAATTATTTTTCAGCGCCCATTCGTCGGTATCCATCCCTTCGTCACGGTTACGGAATACGCCGGTCAGCCAGAAATAGTCCCGCTCATGCGGATCTTTCCGGTGCTCAAACTTTTCATCCCAGAAAGCCATGGCCTGGCGTACAATCCTTATTCCTTTAATTGGCGAACCGTTTACAGCGGGAATATTGACATTCAGACAGGTATACTCCGGCAGTCCTTTCTTAAGCACATTGCCTGCAATTGATAAAATATAGGGCTCACATTTGCTGAAATCTGCGTGAAATGAGTAGTCATTCAACGAGAACCCGATGGAAGGAATATTTTCCATCGCTCCTTCAAGCACCGCCGCCATGGTTCCCGAATAAATCACATTCACCGATGAATTTGAACCATGATTGATACCGGATACAATCAGATCAGGATTTCGTCCGAGTATCGCTTTCTGGCCTAATTTCACACAGTCGGCAGGCGTCCCGTTGCAAGAGTATTCAATATGTCCGGGATCGTCTTTCAGTTTATTTACGCGCAGCGGCGAAGTGATGGTCACAGCATGCCCCATGCCCGACATGGGTTTATCCGGGGCAACTACCAGCACATCACCGAGTTGCTTCATAACTCCGATCAGAGTCCGTAGACCCGGCGCATGAATCCCGTCATCATTGGTAATAAAAATTAAAGGCTTATTCATTATTTTCAGGTTACTTTATTTATAAACTTTATTATCCGCCGGTTGGTTCATTCAGTTTGTCTGGGACTCTTGTTTTCCAGGCTTGTAACGCCGGCAGTAACAATAAATTTCATCACTTCAGCCGGCGGCGCATTGAGCGGTGTGATATTCTCAACCGGCACAATAAACAGGTTGCCCGAAAAATTGTAAGAGTGCGGCAGATAAACTGCAACCTTCGTTTCCGGAATTCCCAGAATGGATAAATCCTTCTGGGTGATAAATCCCATTTTTTCCAGATTGGCTTCCCTGCTGACCTTAACCAGCACAGGCTCGGTAAACCTGCGCTCTTTACCGACAAATGCTGACATAAAATCCTTGATCGAGGTATAGATGATCTTTACAAGGGGCGCCTGGCTGATCAGTTTGTCGAGGTATGACAACAGGGGTTTAAAAACTATCGAGGAACCCAGAAATCCGATCAGGGTAATCATGGCAAGGATAACCACCAAACCAAGCCCGGGGATTCTGAAACCAAGAATACTAAAAATTACATCAGTCAGTATCCCATCAATAAAAGTAAATGATACGACAATGATGTAAATAGTCAGTGCTACCGGAGCTGTAAATAACAACCCCTGCAGAAACCATGTCAGCAGTTTTTTCGAAACCCTGTTCTGATTCTTCATGTAAATAGCTGTTAGCAATATACAAACCTGAATGTTACCGGAATTTCCGGATGGAAGTGCAAAGTTAGGCAATGATCACTTGCGAATGCGAAAACAGTAAAGGGTGTTCATTTAAAATACCTGCAAATAATTGATAAGCAGAAACAGTATTGGAAAAATCCTGACTCTTTTGGCAATAATCCGTGAATGAATGCCCGGACATGTTCAACTCACAATTTCAATCACACCGGAAGAAGCAGGCGTCTAACGGTTTTTCAGCCTGATTAATTCCGGCCGCGGTGATTCAGAAATCAAAATGCAGGGATATTAACCTGCATCAAACAACTTTATTTTTATATACACTTTCCGGAATGCAACACCGGACTCCTGTATGAAATGATAAAACCATTCCATTTAACAACAATAAATAAAATAAACCAGCGGTTCGTTTAAGGCAAACCGCTGGTTTACAATGGCCTGAACAAACTGTTAAGGCACAGAAATTATTGGCCCAAAGAAACTACAATGCCAAGATTAAATTGGACAAATCCATAGATATACTTATAATCTGTATCGCGGGATACTTCTTCTTCATAAGTATATTTTTCAGTATTATTGCCATATCCGAGATAAACATCAAAACCCACCCTCTCATTTACAAAATAAGTAGCTCCGACACCCAACCGATAGCCAAACAAAGAGCTTTTATCATCCTCTGAATCACCTTCGGCCGGAATCCACCGCTCCTTATAGGAACCTATGCCAACTGCAGCTTGCGCATAAGGCCATAAACCATCAAGGTCTGTGATGTAATACCGGACAAAAGGCCCGATAATAAATGAAGAGTAAACTTCCTTGTCATCATCATCAGGGTCTTTCCAGCTTTCGCGGGAGAACTCTACCATAAGCCCAACAGGAAGTTTATCAATGACAAAGTACCCTACCTGAGGTTCAAAGGCAAATTTGGTAAACTTATAATTGTCGCTTGTTGTATTTCCGAATTTTACCTTTTCCTTGCCCGAATCTAATGCCAGCCTGCTTGAACCGTTGAGCATCCATTTGCCCTTTTCTGTCTGCGCCTGCACAACCATCAGGTTACCGGCGAGAAAAACCGCAATTAAAATCAGGATCTTTTTCATGGTGATGTTTTTTTTGGTTAATAACCAGTTAACTAACAAATGTAGTGAATTCCATAAATTTTGTCAAGTTAAATATTTCGACACCTGGATGAGCATTGGCACATCTGAAAAACAAAACCCGGGAAAGTATGTAGCAGTGAAAAATTTAAACCTGATATACCGGAATCGGAATCAGCTTCAGTTTCATAAAATACCGGACAACCTTGCGGAGCTAATGATATTGAATAAACTGTTTCAGTTCAGTATACAGCCTTTGCACCGGAAGTCCCATTACATTGAAATAAGAACCTTCTATCCTTTCCACACCGATATAACCGATCCATTCCTGAATGCCATAAGCGCCGGCTTTATCAAGTGGTTGATAATGTGCTACATAATAATCGATTTCATCGGGCTCTAACTGCCTGAAGAATACTTCTGTATTTACAAAAAACGAGTGCTGTCGTTCCCGGGTCCTCAGGCACACTCCGGTAGCTACCGTGTGTCGTTTGCCAGATAATTTCAGGAGCATAATCTTTGCATCCTGCTCATCAAGCGGTTTACCGATACACTCCCCGTCAAGCCATACGATTGTATCCGCGGTAATCAGCAGGGTGTTGGCCGGCAATGCATGCATATCGAAAGCCAGCGCCTTTTCCCT
>CAZDBX010000079.1:7098-12680 GCA_964503805.1 uncultured Lentimicrobium sp.
TACTCCGGCAAGCATCAGCAGCTTCAGCAGGTTGCTGATCAGGTGATAGTCTGATTTATCAGTGGCCGGTATGATCCGGTAACAGATAAAGAGCAAAGGAATAAATACCACTGTCGCAAAGTAAACGGCCGGCAACATCATCCCTGCAGCGTGTAATCTGAGGGAAGCGATCACGATAAGCATCCCGGCAAAAAGCCCCGTTACGAGCGCAATAATTTTTGCCGGCTTTATTCCATGAACGACCGGCAGGGTATTGCATCCGGTCAGCTGATCCCCTTTTACATCTTCCATATCTTTAATAATTTCACGCATCAGACTGATCAGAAAGGCAAAAATTGCATAAGCAAAGAAATACCGGCTGATCATTTTCATATTTCCGTAGATCGCAATAAACTGATCAGGCTGTTGCCTGAGCATAAAGAATTCGAATAACCATACTATCAGGACAACCATTGCCGACATAAATGCCACCGCGAGATTTCCCCATAAAACCGTTTTTTTGTACCTTACCGAATAGAGCCACAATAAGATCATAATCATTACAAAAACAAAGCTAAGTTTCAGCGAGCCGGCTTTCCAGGCCAGGAAAACGCCTGAAACCAGTGCAACAGCGTTCAGCGCAATGTGATAAATGATCGCCCTGCGTTGCCGGATACTTCTGCCAAGCACCTGTGAATCCGGGTGATTCACGGCATCTGTCCTCAGGTCAAAATAATCATTGATGACATACCCTGCAGCAGCAATCAACACGGTTGCAGCCACCAGCACGGCAAACAGAAAACCGCTCATAGCCGGCGTCAGTCCGGTTGCATCGTATATGCGGCCGATAACAGCATACCGTAACAGGTACTGTGTAATTATAATGATTATCAGGTTTGGCCAGCGGATAAGCCTGATAAAGGGGAGAAGCCCCTGACTGAATAATTTATTCATTACAATGTTTTATTACCAGTGAAATGCATTTCCATTCATCCACTTTCCCTGTAACTTCATTACCTGTTCAATAATATCCCTTACACAACCCTCTCCGCCATTGAAGTGAGAGATGTAACGGCTGATCTTTCTGATTTCCTCTGCGGCATCTGCCGGGCAAACCGGCATGCCAACCCTGAGCATAACCTGGTAGTCGGGAATATCATCTCCCATATACAATACCTCTTCCGGAGACACCCCAATGCGCTGGATATAATCTTCAAAAACCCTGATCTTATTCTCTACACCAAGAAAAACATCCGTAAGCTGCAGCGCGTTGCAGCGGTGGCGCATTGATTCGGAATACCCGCCCGAAATCACGGCCACCCGGTAACCACTCTTGATGGCCAGTTGGAGGGCGTACCCATCCTTCACATGTCCGGTCCTGAGCTGGTCGCCCGAGTTGGTAATCAGTACCACGCCGTTGGTAAGAACACCGTCATAATCGAAAATAAAGGTGGTAATCCCTGAAAGGTCTTCTTTGTAATTTGTCATAAAATATCTGATGATTTTTTATACTCTTCAAAATGCTGAATACTCCCGCTTAGCAATTTATATATCTGCTGAAGCGATGGCTCGCCGTCAAGCAGGTGAAGATGCCGTTGCATCGTTATGAGATCACCCCGCACAGCCGGGCCTGTCTGCAACAGCAAAGGGTCGGTGTCGCCCAGCCTCAGGGCCGTTTCCCTGATCAGGGGCAGTAAAATATCCTCCCCAATGCCGGCCTGCTTTAATATGCGGGAAGCAATGACGTATAAATGATTTGGGAAATTACATGCAAACACTGCTGAGAGGTGAAGCAATGCCCGGTGCTCCGAATCTATTACTCTTACATCGTCAGAAATACCGGTAGCCACCTGCCGCAGCAATGCCTCGGTTTCAACTGATTCCGCTTCAATACATACCGGTACTTTTCTGATTTCAGGCGCACTGAACCTGCTGAATGTCTGAAGCGGATAAAACACTCCTGCTGCGGCAAAGTGCTCAGATATTGCTGACAACGGGCAGGTACCCGAAGTATGGGCAATCAATCCGTTATAGCGACCAGCTTTTTTAAGTCGGGCAACAAATTCTCCGATGGCCTGATCGGGAATTGCCAGTAAAAGCAGATCAGTAGTATCATCAATAATACCCGGATCGGTGGATGCAACGGCACCTGTATTGTCAGCCAGCGGCTGCGCATGTGTTGTTGTAAGGCCAACAATATGCCGGATGCGGAAGCCCGATTCCGCCAGGGCCGGAGCCAGGTGCATTGCCACATTTCCGGCTCCGGCAAATGAAATATTTCTGATCTTTTTTACGGCCATCGCGGTGTAAAGATACAAAAACCGCTAACAGTTCCGGCAACACTATTCCGCTGCATTCCTGGCCTTGACAGCCCTTTTCCAGACACCGACCGTTATACCGGTAAACATTATGATTGAACCGGCCCAAAGGATAAATATCCAGGGAAAATGCAGAATCTTTACAACCACAAATTCAGGCTTCTGCTCAAATATCCCCACGTTGATGGTTTTTGCAATATCCGACACCTTATCGAACCTCAGTTTCAACCCCGAACCCGGAATCTCCGCAACACCGCTTTCGGCCATACCGCCATTCACTGTATAAGTGAGCGGGAATGTCTGTTCCACACCCAGGCTGTCCGTTGCTTTCAGCATGGCCACGATTGAAATCTGCTCAGCATTAGCGCTCATGTCACTGATATACAGCGAGTCAAACACCACCGGCACATTCCCCGCCCTGAGCGTATCGCCAAGTGCAAAGTCCATACTTCCAGAATAAACAAATCCATCAGGCATGCGCTTGGTCCTGTCCTCGGCAAAGGTTATATACATGTATATATCACCACTCAGCATATTCCGCGTGTCAGGGTTGTGTACATTTCCCATCATGGAATTATACTTTACCGATGGATAAAGGGAAAAACTATGATAGAGTTCACCGTCTTTGTCCTCTTCAAGAAAATCAATCTGATGGAAGGTTTCATCCCGAACGTCCTTGCTGCCCGAATAGTTGATCTTGTATTTTCCCAGTGGCTTCATCATCCCTTTGAACAACATCAGGTTATCTCCGCCTCCCGGCATACCCGGAGCCCCTCCCTTCGACAGCGTTTCTGTATTGGAGAAAGTAATCAGTACACCCAGCAGAAAAATCCCGAATCCGACATGGGTGATGCCGGCAGCCGAATTACCCCTTCCGGTAGCAAACCTGAAAAGGTACGCTACGGAAGTAAGGATGGTAAATACAATACAGAAAAGAAATACCCCGTGCGCTATACTCATATCATTATCTGCAATAAAACCCCAGACGGCAACAATCAGGGCAAGCACAAACGGATAAATAATATTCCGGAGAAAAGCTTTAAAGTGATTCTTTCCATAGCTCAGATATTGCCCGACACTCAGGAGCAGTGTCATCATTATGGCAAAAGGCAGCTGCCAGGTGTTGTAGAAGTTGACCACATCGGAAGGTGGTGCCATATTCGTACCGAAAACTTTGTTGATCACCGGAACCGAGGTAGTGCTGATCACCTGAAATGCCGCCAGTAACATCACAATTGCCCCGTACATCATCAGGAATTCCCTGGTAAAAAGCTCAGGCAGATCATTAGCTTTGATGTTCTTCCGGTTTTTGATCAACTGCCATACCGGAAGTAATATAAAAATAACTGTAAACAGTATCAGCTGAAAACTCCTTCCGTCATCGCCGAACGCATGCACCGATGTTTCGCCGAGCACGCCCGAACGGGTAAGATAACTGGCATAAACCACCATGATAAAACCAAGGAAAGTGAAAATATAAGTGCCATAATAGTACTTATCCCGCTTATAGGACAGCAGCACATAATGCAATGCAGCGACCAACACCATCCAGGGCACCAGTGAAGCATTTTCTACCGGATCCCATGCCCAGAATCCACCGAAAGTCAATGACTGATATGCCCAGGCTCCGCCGAGCAAAAGACCGGTACCAAGCAGGCCAATGGCCAGCAGCATCCAGGGCAATACCGGTTTCAGCCAGTAGCGCTTATCACCCTGAACCAGCGAGGCGAAAGCAAAAGCATAGGGGAAAATCGCAGTAGCATATCCCATAAAAAGCAGGGGCGGATGTATGACCATCCATGGATTTTCAAGAAGCGGATTCAGGCCATTACCATCCCGGATAAATCTCAGGTAATCCGGATTCCTGAAAAAATCAAGCCCTGCATTCTCAGGCACTTCCCTTAAAAGCATGAACGGATCACTGCCGATGGAAATTCCGAAGAAATTCAGCCCCAAAACCATGGTCACCAGAATCAGCTGGGCAATTACAACGATTGACATTACACCGCTTTCCAGTTTACGGGCTGTTAGCATAGCCCCGATTCCGAAGAGCCCGATAAACAAAGCCCAGAGCAGAAAGCTACCCTCCTGCCCGGCCCAGAAGCTGGAAATTATGTACTTGCCAGGCATCAGCGAAGAGGAATGCTTGAAGGCATAGGCGTATTCAAAGTAATGATTGACAATGATGTAAAACAAAGCAACACTCACCCCGACTATAGAGAAAGTCTGTATCAGGTAAAACAGCCTGCCGTAGTTGCGCTGTTTCAGATCAGCCAGAGAGCCTGATTTAAGGGACCGGAAATAAAAGAACAGTGAAAAAATACCGGCAATGAGCGAAAGATAGATCAAAGCCCTGCCGGTAATGGCTGGCGTAAGGTGTTCGCCGATATATGCAATTTCATTCATAAGTAGATATTTATCAATGATTAAGCAAAAAAAGCAGCGGACTTTCCGCTGTCAGATGGATACATGTGAAATGAAGCACTAAAATACAACACTTTCCTTTGTTTTTCAGCAAGAAAAAAATCATCTTTGTAAAGCAAGATCTATTATCCCTTTTACAATTCCCTTATCAGTCAAATGCACAGACAACATTTATGCTAATTGATGTCAGGATTGTTAACAGCAGGAAACTTCTGTCTGTTTTTATAAATCTTCCTGCCCGGATACACCAGGGGCACAAAAACTGGTTGCCACCCATTTACCATGATGAATGGCTTTTTTTCAATCCCCGCCGGAACAAGGCCTTCATCTATTGCGAAACCATACTGGCGCTCGCTTTCAGCCAGGGCATTGCTGTGGGGCGCATCATGGGCATTATTCATCATCCTTATAATGAACTCAAAGGGGAAAAATCTGCCCGCTTCAGCCATTTTGATTGCAAAGACAATCCTGAAGCAGCTTCAGCCCTGCTGAAATTCATAGAAAACTGGGCAAAAGAAAAAGGAATGGATCAGGTGACAGGCCCTTACGGATTCTCAGACAAAGACCCACAAGGCTTTCTGATTGAAGGATATGATGATACCCCTTTGATAGACACCTCATGCAACCTTCCCTATATGGTTGACTATACCGTGAAGAATGGCTATTCGAAACTTGTAGATTGTGTTACTTACCGGTTTGACATCGATTTTGTAATGCCGAACATTTATCAGCGTGTACAGCAGCGTATGATGAATACGCGCAGGTATACAATCCATGAGTTTCAGCATAAAAAAGCACTTAAGCCGTTTATTATTCCGGTACTCAGGCTGGTAAACGAAACCTACCGTAATCTGTATGGTT
>CAZDBX010000080.1:0-7988 GCA_964503805.1 uncultured Lentimicrobium sp.
AATAACTTTCGCGGTTTTTCCACTGAAATGCTGAATCAATATTCCTCCAATGATCAGGATAAGCCCTGCTATTGTGGAGATCAGAATCTTTTCACCGACAAATACTGAAACAAAAATCAGTGAAAGAAAAGGGGAGAGGTACACGAGGTTGCTTACCCTTGCTGTGTTTTCGGCATATTTCAGGGCTTTAAGCCAGAGTACAAAGGTGATCCCCATTTCAAACAAACCGATATAAACAACACCGATAACGCCTTTTATATCAGGCAGTACAAGGTTATTGGTCGAGATAGCGTATACAAGAATATAAAGAAATCCAAACGCGAAGTTCATGAACAGTTTTTCGGTTTCCTCCCGCTTATCCTTCAGATTGAGCAGCCAGTAAGATGCCCAGAAAAATGCGCTGACCAAAGCAAGTGCCACCCCGGCCGGATGAGAAAAGCGCATTGTCATAATCCGTCCTTCGGTAGCAATTACAAATATTCCGGCAAAACTGATCAGCAATGCCAGGAAACTTATTAACGAGATCTTCTGACGGAGGAATGGAATGGACAGTAACACCAGAATCATTGGCCAGATATAGTTTAATACTACCGCCTCCTGGGCCTGAAGAATGGAGTAGGCTTTCAGAAGTATGAGGTAATAGGCAAAAGGATTAAGAAATCCCATGATTGCAGACATTCCGATATTCTTTTTGCTAAGGCTGAAAATATTGTTCATCTTTCCGCTTATCGTAAGCGTCAGCGCTAGGAAAATCACAGCAATAAAGCTGGCAAAAAACAAAACCTGGACAAAGTTCAGGTGATTCAGTGTCAGTTTAAAAGCTGAACCGATGGTAGACCAGAAAAGGACTGCCATCAGTGCGAACATCAGGGATTTATTGCTGGTTTTCATTTTGCAAAGTTACGGATTGGTTTGACGTGTAGCGGGTTGCCGGCATCTCTGTTTCACTGCAATTATCTTCAGCGTGGTAAGCAGGCTATCATAATCGTATTTGGAAGATATCTAGATTTAACGATTTAATTTAGTTAGCTTTAGATAAAATTCAGGGGCTTGCCAATCATTAAAAAGTATTTACTTTTGTCCAAAATTAACCAACCAGACTTTTATGAAGAAATTAGCTGTAGTGGCCCTGGGAGGCAATGCGTTGCTCAGGAGTGACCAGAAAGGAACAATTGATGATCAGGAAAAAAATGTGTACGAGACAGCTGAGCGTCTGCTGACGCTTATCCGGTCAAATTATAATTTGGTTGTTACACACGGTAACGGACCACAGGTAGGGAATATCCTGCTTGCCAATACCGCCGGACATAAATTGTATGGGTTGCCGGATATGCCTTTGGATATTGCAGTGTCATATTCCCAGGGATTCATTGGCTATATTATTGAGCAGCAATTGCGGAATGTTATGATGGCCAATGATCTTGACAGGGACATTATTTCTATCATCACCCAGGTGTTGGTTGATAAAGACGACCCAGCATTTAAGAATCCTACCAAGCCTGTCGGGCCTTATTACACAAAAGAAGAGTCTGAAAGGATAACTGAAGAAACCGGCGCTAAGTTTGCAGAAGATCCGCGTGGCAGGGGATACCGCAAAGTTGTAGCCAGTCCCAAACCTTTGGTTATCAGCAATCAGAAGTCAATCGAATCGCTTGCACGCGCCGGCCAGATTGTTATTGCTGTAGGGGGAGGCGGAATTCCTGCATTTTATGTAGAAGAAAATAAGCTGCAGGGGATAGATGCTGTTATTGACAAGGATCTTGCTTCATCCCTCCTTGCAGTCCAGATCAGGGCTGATAAGTTTTTTATTCTGACTGATGTACCCAAGGTCTGCATTAATTATAATACGCCGCAGGAGAAAGCGCTTGACCGCATGACGATTGCCGAAGCCAAACGTTATCTGGAAGAGGGACAGTTTGCTGAAGGCAGTATGGCGCCCAAGATCAGGGCTGCCATAACCTTTGTGGAGGGAAGTGGCAAGGATGCCATCATTACAAGTACCGATAAGCTTGGTATTGATAATGGCGGAACCAGGATCGTAATCGTTTAATCAATTTCAAAAACCATTAAAACAATCATAATATGGCATTTAATCTCAGAAACAGAAACTTCCTGAAACTTTTGGATTTTACTCCTCAGGAAATTAAGTATTTACTTCAGCTATCGGTTGATCTTAAAAAGGCAAAGTATGCCGGAACCGAGCAGCAGCGGCTGAAAGGAAAGAACATTGTGCTTCTTTTCGAAAAAGATTCAACCCGCACCCGTTGTGCGTTTGAAGTTGCCGCCCTTGACCAGGGAGCGCATGTTACTTATCTCGGACCATCAGGCTCACAGATGGGTAAGAAAGAGTCCATGAAAGATACTGCCCGCGTGCTTGGGCGCATGTACGACGGAATAGAGTATCGCGGTTACGGACAGCACATTGTTGAGGAACTGGGCAAATATGCCGGTGTTCCGGTCTGGAACGGATTGACCAACGAATTTCATCCTACCCAGATTCTGGCCGACTTCCTAACCATGATGGAACATTCCGATAAACCTCTGCATCAGGTGGCTTTCTGTTACCTCGGAGATGCCAGGAATAATATGGGCAACTCACTGATGGTAGGTGCAGCTAAAATGGGAATGGATTTCAGGGCTGCAGCGCCCAAAGCCTGCTGGCCCGACGAGAAACTGGTTGCCACCTGCCGTGAAATAGCCAAAGAAACCGGAGCAAAGATCACGCTCACCGAATCGGTTGAAGAAGGAGTAAAGGGTGTGGACTTTCTATACACCGATGTATGGGTATCTATGGGTGAACCTGCTGAAGTGTGGGCTGAGCGTATCAAGCTGTTGAGCCCTTACCAGGTGAATATGGATGTTGTGAAGAAGACGGGAAATCCCGCTGTGAAGTTCCTGCACTGTCTGCCTGCATTCCACAACCGCGAAACAGTTATCGGTGAGGATGTTTTCCAGAAGTATGGCCTGGAAGCCATGGAAGTGAGTGAGGATGTGTTCGAATCACCTATGTCGGTAGTATTCGATGAAGCAGAAAACAGGTTACATACTATAAAAGCGGTGATGGTGGCAACCCTGGGTTGCTAATAGCCTATACTTGTGAAAAAATTAAAGGCGATCTCAAAGGTCGCCTTTAATTTTTTTCTGAATCCAATGTCATCATTTGAGTTTCATGGCAGCTATCATTTCTTCAAGCTGTGCCCGCATTCTGGCATTTACTTCGTCAAATTGTGATTTGTCAGGCAATTGACCCTTTACGCCAAAGTAAAACTTGATTTTTGGCTCAGTACCTGAAGGGCGCACTGTTATTTTACTGCCACCCTTCAGGAAAAACTGCAGAACGTCTGATTTGGGGAGATCAATGGGTTTTTCATCTCCGGTAATAAGGTTGAACGCTTTCTGAAGTTTGTAATCTTTGATTGTCTCTACCGGAATGCCGTTGATTTCACGGGGTGGCGAATTCCGGTACCCATCCATCATTGCCTGAATCTCTTCTGCCCCCGATTTGCCTTTTTTAGTGATTGAAATCAGGTCTTCGAGGTAGAAGCCATACTCCTGATATATATTGATAAGCATTTCATACATCGACATGCCCATATTGCGCGCCCAGGCAGCTGTTTCTGCTAGCAGGGCGCAGGCCGCAACCGCGTCTTTGTCACGCACAAAATCTCCGACAAGGTAACCGTAACTTTCCTCTCCGCCTCCGATAAATTTTTTCTGACCTTCGAACCTGCGGATAATTTCAGCAATATATTTGAAGCCGGTGAGTACATCATACGATTCAACGCCGTGGCTCACTGCAATGTCCTTCAGCAATTCGGATGTTACGATTGTTTTCGCGATAAACTCTTTTCCGGTAAGTTTTCCTTTGATCTTCCACTGACGGATCAGGTAATAAATCAGCAGGGATGCGGATTGGTTCCCATTCAGAAGAATATAATTGTCATTGTTGTCTTTTACTCCGACGCCAACGCGGTCTCCATCCGGATCTGTTGCCAGGATAAGGTCAGCATTCACCTTTTTGGCCAGTTTCAGGGCCAGTTCGAGTGCTGCCTTTTCTTCTGGATTCGGGGATACAACCGTTGGAAAATTTCCGTCAGGGGTAAGCTGTTCCTTAACCGTTTGAATGTTTGTAAAACCAAATGCTTTCAATGCTTCCGGAACAAGTTTATAACCTGTTCCGTGAATCGGCGTGTAAACGATTTTCATATCGCTTTGCCGTTTGATTATATCGGGTGAAATTGATAAGGAAACAAGGGTGCTGATGTATTCCTTGTCAATGTCTTCGCCAATGGTGACAATGTTTTCAGAATGGCCGGAAAATTTAATATCTCTGACTGACTCAATCTTTTGCACTTCGGCAATTACGTTCTTGTCATGAGGAGGTACCAGTTGCCCGCCATCACTCCAGTAGACTTTATACCCGTTATATTCTTTAGGGTTGTGAGATGCCGTAACAACAATGCCTGTATGGCACTTCAGATAACGGACAGCAAACGAAAGCTCGGGCGTGGGCCGGAGTGAATCAAAAAGAAATACTTTTATACCATTGGCTGCCAGCACTTCCGCTGAGATTCTGGCAAAAAGTCCGCTGTTGTTACGCGAGTCGAACGCTATGGCTGCCCTGATTTCACTTTCATGTATCAAAGCCGTTTTCAGGTAGTTGGCCAGGCCCTGGGTTGCAGCGCCAACCGTGTATTTGTTCATGCGGTTGGTTCCTACGCCCATGATGCCGCGCAAACCGCCGGTGCCAAACTCAAGATCACGGTAAAAACATTCAACAAGCTCGGCCGGATCATTTTCCATCATCTCCTTTACCGATTTTCTGGTGTCGGGATCGTAATTTTCTTCCAGCCAGACTTTTGCCTTTTCGATGATCTTCGGGTCTACTTCCTTAATTGTCATATTATGTAAGATTTTCCGGTTCCTGAATAAATTTGCTCTAACCTGATTTCTCTATAAATTGTTCATTACTTTCCGGTAACCTTCAATGACTCCCGGAGCGTTAAAGGTAATAATTATTCCCATTCTTTTACCTGAAATTTTCAGCTTCGATTGTAATGAATGCAGTTGTAGCAGTGAAATTTCCCGTTCCGGCAGGATTTCTACAATTGCTTGATTTTCAACCAGTATATCAACAATGATTTCTTTACTAGTTTTGATGTCCTTATAGTAAACGGGAAACGCAACATCCCGCTTGAAGAGCAGGCCTTTCAACCTGAGTTCATGAAGGAAACAGGTATGATAAATCTGAACATCAAGCCCCTGGCCGAGTTCGGAGTAGACTTCTGATGCTGCTTCAAAAATTCGGGTATGCAGTTTGTTGAGTTCAGCCCTGTTCATTCAGCAAAGCTATGCATTTTTTCAGGCTGTCGCACCACCAGGGTACCTCGCTACGCGTGATTGACAGATATTTGCTTTTGTCAAGCACACTATAATAGGGACGGGGAGCAGGCAGGGGGTATCCGGAGGTATCGGTCGGGACAACTTTGCATTGAATTCCGGAGAGTTCGATTATGGTCCTGGCAAAATCATACCAACTGCAGACCCCTTCATTTGAAAAATGATAAAAACCGCCATCTGCATTTTTGTCGATAAGGTTAAGTATGGCATTTGCCAGATCGTGTGCCCAGGTGGGCGATCCGATCTGGTCAGCGACAACTTTCAGCAATCCTTTTTCCCTGCCGGCACGGAGTATGGTTTTTACAAAATTGTGCCCGTAGGCTGAATAAAGCCAGGAGGTTCTTACAATGATTGAATCCGGAGCTGCTTCCATTACGTTTATTTCACCCCCGGCCTTGCTTTCCGCGTACACTCCTTTTGGTGCTGCCGGGTCGGTTTCACGGTAAGGTCGGTAATTCCGGCCGCTGAAAACATAATCTGTGGAAATATGCAATAATCTTACCCCGCAGGATGCTGCAGCTGCGGCAAGGTAACCAGGGGCGTCAGCATTGAGTAGTTGCGCCGCCTCAGGCTCTGCTTCTGCTTTGTCAACGGAAGTGTATGCCGCACAATTGATGATCCAGTCAGAATGGGCCTCCTTTACAAAACGATTCACCGCACCTTTGCTGGTGATGTCAAGTTCCTGGTAATCGGTAAATAAAAACTCCGTATCAGGCCTGTTGACAGCCAGTAACTGCAACTCATTGCCCAACTGTCCATTACTCCCGGTAACCAGTATCTTCATTTAATCCTTATTTGATAATGGTTTTGAAATATTCTATTGTGTGCTTCAATCCTTCGTCAAGCTGAATTTTTGGCTCCCAGTTCAGTTTTTGGCGGGCAAGGGTGATGTCGGGCTGTCGCTGCAGGGGATCATCGCTGGGCAAAGGCCGGGTGATGATTTTTGATTTTGACCCTGTAAACTGTATAACTTTTTCTGCCAGCTCACGAATGGTAAATTCGTTAGGATTTCCGACATTTACCGGACCGGTGAAATCATCGCCGGTGTTCATCAGCCGGATCATGCCGTCGATCAGATCTGAATAGTAGCAGAAACTTCGGGTCTGTTGTCCATCTCCGTATAAGGTTATTTCTTCTCCTTTAAGGGCCTGAACTATGAAATTGGAAACCACCCTGCCGTCGTTCGGGTGCATGCGGGGACCGTAAGTGTTGAAAATCCGCATGATTTTAATTCTGACATTATTTTGCTTGTGATAGTTCACAAAAAGGGTTTCCGCGGCTCTTTTTCCCTCGTCGTAACAGGCACGCTCACCTATAGGGTTAACATGTCCCCAGTAGCTTTCGGTTTGGGGGTGAATCTGCGGATCGCCATACACTTCGCTGGTTGAGGCCTGCAGGATTTTGGCCTTAATGCGCTTGGCCAGCCCCAGCATATTGATGGCGCCCATCACGGAGGTTTTTACCGTTTTGATGGGGTTAAACTGATAATGAATGGGTGACGCGGGGCATGCAAGATTGTATATTTCATCCACTTCAATGTAGAAGGGCATGGTAACATCATGCCTGACCAATTCAAAATATGGATTGTTAAGCAGATGGACAACATTTGACTTTTGTCCGGTAAAATAGTTGTCGAGACATACTACTTCATTGCCTTCGTTCAGCAGCCTTTCGCACAAATGTGACCCCAGGAATCCGGCGCCGCCTGTTACCAGGATTTTCTTTCTCATCTGATGAATTTTATCGCCTGACTATGGATCTTCAGGCCGGAATTATGGTTTTTCAGTATTAACTCCGACGCAGAAATAAGAAAAGTCGAGTGACATCAGTTCACCCGCATCATAAATATTGCGTCCGTCAAAGATCACCGGGTTTTTCATCAATTTCCTGATAACTACCCAGTTCGGATACCTGAATTCGGTCCATTCCGTCAGCAGGAACAAAGCATCCGAGTCTATCGTTGCTTCATAGGGGTCTTTGCAATATTCAATCACATCACCGATCCTTCTTTTGGATTCATGCATGGCCACCGGATCGTATGCTTTTACCCTACACCCTTGCTTCAGCAGGTGGTTAATAATGACCAGCGACGGGGCTTCGCGCATATCGTCGGTCTGGGGCTTAAATGACAGGCCCCAGATGGCAACGGTTTTTCCTCTTACATCCCCTTTAAAAAAATTCATGAATTTGTTGAATAACAATGACTTCTGATCGTCGTTAACCGCTTCCACGGCTTTCAGAATCCGCATCGAGTATCCAACGGTATCAGCAGTTTTTATTAAAGCTTTTACGTCTTTTGGAAAGCAGGAACCTCCATATCCAATGCCCGGGTAAATAAATTTGTTGCCGATCCTTGTGTCGCTGCCAATACCTTTGCGGACCATATTTACATCGGCACCCATGATTTCGCATAGGTTGGCGATGTCGTTCATAAAGCTGATCTTGGTTGCAAGCATGGCATTTGCCGCATATTTTGTCATTTCTGCAGATGGAACATCCATAAAAATGACCGGGTGCCCGTTAAGGGTAAACGGTTTATAGAGCCTGGCCATAACTTCCTGTGCCTTTTCCGATTCAATCCCGACAAC
>CAZDBX010000080.1:7998-12545 GCA_964503805.1 uncultured Lentimicrobium sp.
GAAGTCGTCTATGGCAGCACCCTCCTTGAGAAATTCGGGATTGGAAGCGACATCGAAAGAAGTATTGAGTTCACGCTTATCCAGTTCTTCCTGAACTGCTGCCCGCACTTTTGCAGCAGTGCCAACGGGTACGGTGCTTTTGGTTACCACCGTGATGTGCTGATTCATGTGCCGGCCAATGGTCCTGGCAACATCCAGTACATATTTAAGATCGGCACTGCCATCTTCATCCGGAGGAGTTCCTACAGCGATAAAGATTACGTCCGAATCATTCACACAGCTGGGCAGATCGGTTGAAAAATGCAACCTGCCCTTATCGGTATTCCGGGAGATCATTTCGTCTAGCCCGGGCTCGTAGATCGGAGAAATCCCATTTTTCAGGTTATCAATTTTTTTCTGATCAATGTCTACACACACAACATTGATCCCGACTTCAGAGAAGCAAGTTCCGGTAACAAGACCGACATATCCCGTGCCAACTATAGTGATTTTCATAGAGTAAAGAAATTTCCTTCTTGTTTATAAGAAAGTAGCAAATGTACCAAATAGAAGTCAGGCTGCAAAAAGCGCGCGATTAAAAATCACAGATTTGCTTCTTCCAGTGTAATCATGCCATTCAGGATGGCATAAACCGTGAGTCCCGCAGCAGTTTTGATTCCCAGTTTTCTGATGATGTTCTTTCTGTGCATCAGCGCGGTATGTAAACTTAGGCTCAGCTTTTCCGCGATATCTTTGTTGCTGGCTCCAAGAGCAAGCAGCCTCACTACTTCTTTCTCGCGCTTGCTGAGTTCTTTTTCAGAAGAAGATATGTTCAGGTCTTCTTTCAAAGATTGCAGCATAGGTTTAATCCTTGATGCAACTTCAACAGGGGTCATATAAATTGAAAGATCCGGCCCATCCGGAAAATACTTGTATTCTGACCTGAGAATTATCATCTCCGGTTTGCCTGAAGATGCCAGCTGGGGAAAGCCGGAGTCATTCTTAAACTCTTCACCGGCGATGATCAGCTGAACATCATTATTTTCGGTAAGGTCGGCTGCAGATGACAGATCGGTTGCCAGAAAAATCTTTACGGGCAGGTTTAGATCGGAAAGGCATTGCCTAAGTCCAAGTCGTACTATGTGCGATTGAGATAAAATCAGAATCCCTGTTCGTTTCATAGTTTCTGGTTTAATTCCGGTGCAGTTTCAATACCGCTTCCATCATCCTGACTTTTGGAATCATGATTTTGTCCTCGATACGGGCATGTTCATTTAAATCTTTTTCGAGCCAGTAAAGTTCAGCTATAATCCGGTTGACCAGGTCAAAATCGAAAGGCTGCGGAAGGTACTTAATCATGATGTTCTTTAGATCATACAGTTTCTCTTCAACGTTGTCGTGCTCCGATTCATAATGATAAATGGTGTAATCCGGATTTCCGCTTCCGGCATTTTCCGGATGGTTGAAACGTGATTCGATATCCAGTACATAAGGAAACGTAACTTTTTCCTCCCGGTTGATGTGTTCCTTCAGTTCCCTGCAGTAGGCGGCAAAAAACTTGTTTACAACTTTAAGGCCGGGGTTTTCGGGTTGCTGCCCGGAACATAGCCTGTCGATCATATCCTGAATATAAGGAATCTGATGTTTAAGGTAATATTCGTGGGTTTTCTGAAGGTAGCTGACCAGTTGTTTCAATGAAAACCTGGTTAGATCATGCGCAGGGAAATAGCTTTCATTAAGAAATGAATTGAGGATTACAACCATGAATACCGGGTCAATGTCTTTTTTGTGGCAGATCTCTCCAACGGTGACATCCCCGAATCCGGGCTGAATATCAAATCTTCCGATGACCCTGAGCAGGTTGTGGTTTTGCATAATGGCTTCTGCCAGGTTGGTATTTGTACCGATGGTTTTCATGTCCGGAAAATGGTTTTTGAAATCAAGGCGAATGCTGCAAAGATAAGTCAGAATGTGCAGCTGGTAACGGGGCAAGAGGTGTTTAAAACAAAAAACCCGGCGAAAGCCGGGCTGTTTTGTGATCCCGCTGGGGCTCGAACCCAGGACCCCATCCTTAAAAGGGATGTGCTCTACCTGCTGAGCTACGGAATCGTTAAGGGACTGCAAAAGTACTGCTTTTATCTTTACATGCAAATATTTTTTTTCAGTTTTTTCAGTGGCAATTGTAATGATTTGAAATTGTGAAAAATAGTTTTTACAATTTATTGCTAATGCGGCCATGTAACGCCAGCCAGATGCATTCCGGCGACTTACTGGTGTAGGTTACCTTGTGCCTTTGGTGGGCTGGGATCAGCAGGTAATCGCCGGGTTTTAATGAGATTTCGCCACTGTTCTCAAACAGGATACGGGCTTCGCCGGAGAGCAGTATCACCCACTCGTCCTTTTCCTGATTGTACCATTCCGTTTCGGGGGTAATCTGACCCCGAGAAACAATGCGTTCAATCACGACATCACCGCTGGCAAGGGTTTCAAACAACTCTTCGTCATCAGGAACAGCATTAACGTGATTGAAAATATTTGCCGGCGAAATATTTTTCATATCAATATCCCTTTGCCTTCGCGCACAATCAGCGGTTCGTCGCTGGTACAATCAATGACCGTAGAGGCTTCATTGCCGCCATAACCACCATCGATCACTATGTCAACAATCTGATTGTACTTCTCATAAATTAGTTCCGGGTCGGTCGTATATTCTATAATTTCATCATCATCATGAATAGAAGTTGACATTATTGGGTGTCCGAGTTCTTTCACGATTTCCAGTGGAATATTGTTGTCAGGGATACGGATACCTACTGTTTTCTTTTTGCTTTGAATAAGTTTTGGCACATTGTTACTTGCATTAAGGATGAACGTGAAAGGGCCGGGCATATTTTTACGCATCATTTTGAAAATCTCGTTGCTGATCGGGCGACTGTAGTCGGCAAGCTGGCTCAGGTCATTGCAGATAAAAGAGAAGTTGGCTTTGTCAGCCTTAATTCCCTTAATTTGAGCGATGCGCTCCACCGCCCTGGATTTGAAAATATCGCAACCAAGCCCGTAAACGGTATCGGTGGGATAAATGATAATTCCTCCGTCCATAAGGCATTCAACTACTGTTCTGATCTGACGCGGACTTGGGTTCTCAGGGTATATTTTAAGTAACATAACACGACCATTTTCACAAAAATACGATTTTTTGCCGACAGGGCATAAAAAAAGGGTAAGCTACTTATATCGCACCGCTACAACCATTTACCCTTGCTTCATTCCTGACCTGGGGGAGTTCAATGGGAGCTGGTCGTATAAGACTTACCCGCTGCAAAGATACGAATTTTATCGTTTTTATGTAAAAATGATGCTCAATTTTTCCCTGCAACGCAGATTTACTACATTTGCAGGAAACACCAATACCATTAATCATGGAAAACTTAGTTGAAAACCAGGCCGGTGAGCCCAAAGTCAAAGCGAAAACTTCACTTGTGAACCATGCTTTTCGCTATGGACTATATACCGCTGCAGCTTTTGTTCTGTTTTCGCTTCTGCTATACAGCGTTGATGTAAGCCGAACCGGATGGGTCAATTACCTGTCTTTTGTCATCCTGATTGCTGGAATAATAATAGCAACCATTGCTTACCGGGATAAAATCAACGGCGGATTTCTGTCATACGGACGGTGCCTGTCCATTGGTGTGCTGATCAGTTTGGTTGTAGGAATAGTCATGGCTATATACAGCTATGTGTTTTTCAGTTATTTTGACCCCGGAGCGCTTGATAAATTATTGGAGGCCTCGGAACAGGAAATGATAAACCGGGGAATGTCAGATGAAGAGATAGATTTGGCTATGCCATTTACCGAAAAAATGATGTCTCCGGTTTTTCTGAGTATCTCTTCACTTCTTTCCATGGTACTTTACGGAACCGTGTTTTCCCTGATTACCTCCATTTTTATCAGGAAAGAGGATAATAGTTTTGAAGGTACGTTTCGCGAATCTTAAAAAACTTCAGACAGGATGGATTTGTCAGTTTTAGTTCCGCTATATAACGAAGAGGAGTCACTTCCGGAGTTGTGCGCCTGGATAGAGCGGGTGATGTTGGAGAACAACTATTCCTATGAAATTATATTGGTTGATGATGGCAGCAATGATAATTCATGGAATGTGGTTAAGCAGTTGAAGACCTCCAATGAAAGGATTCGGGGGATTCGTTTCAGGCGGAATTACGGCAAGTCAGCTGCCCTCAACAAAGGTTTTGAAGTCGCCCTGGGTAATGTGGTCATTACTATGGATGCTGACTTGCAGGACAGCCCTGATGAAATTCCAGGGCTTTACAGGATGATCACCGAAGACGGCTTTGACCTGATATCAGGATGGAAGAAGAAACGGTATGATTCTAAACTTACCAAGAATATTCCTTCGAAGATATACAATACTGCTACGCGCAGGATGTCTGGTGTAAAGCTTCATGATATGAATTGCGGACTGAAAGCATACCGAAAAGAGGTTGTTAAGTCAATTGAGGTATACGGTGAAATGCACCGTTACATTCCGGTAATTGCAAAGTGGGCCGGG
>CAZDBX010000081.1:0-12528 GCA_964503805.1 uncultured Lentimicrobium sp.
ACATCCGGGATGGTGTTCAGGCAATGAAGAAATGGTTTGTGAGAAGATAATCAGCAAA
This sequence comes from uncultured Lentimicrobium sp., assembly GCA_964503805.1. Taxonomy (GTDB): domain Bacteria; phylum Bacteroidota; class Bacteroidia; order Bacteroidales; family Lentimicrobiaceae; genus Lentimicrobium. The sequence goes on from CAZDBX010000081.1 coordinate 59, forward strand.
CTGGAGAATCTGAAACCATAAACCCGGATCAGGCATCTGACAATGCATAAGCGATTTAGTGGTTTAATCAGCAGATTTATAATTGCGCTGAGCAAACACTAAATCGGGGTTACTCTCAAGAAATCAATAGTACGGTCCTTTCGGGCTTTCTGTTGATTAATCCGGGATAAAATGACTATCGCGCCATAAATCAAACTTCGGGAAGTCATTTATTAACCACCTTAAACCTCAGCGCTATGGAAACATCCCGACACCAGATTATGAATAAGGACAGACCAGGTACGGTTATCGCCATTGTCTTTTTGATCGTGCTGGCGATGATTGCAATCTTCCTGCTCTGACCGGGAAAAAACAAGGTTTCAAAAACCTGTAACCTCAAAAATTAAAAATCCCATGAAATCAAAAAAACGGAAGAATTTTCAGGTACGGCCCCCTTAATCAGGCTTATCCGACTTTCTGTTCAGGGTTCACACCAACGCATCATGGTTGGAGAGAGTGATCTCTCATCTGTGGTAGTGGAATGATTTTAAATGATTTATAAACCTTAAAAACACGATGCTATGAAAACATTAAAATATCTTTGCATCGCACTGCTTGCAGGTGCCTTCCTGTTTGCCGCATGTACAAAAGATGAAGTCGTTCCGTCTCAGGATCCGCAAAATTCCGTGTTGACTGAGTCCAGGTCTGACAATCCTTCCATTGATCAGAACTTAAGCTGGACTGACGATTTTTCCAGTTCCGAATGCCTTACCCAAAGATGGAATCTCTATGGTTATCCGCAGCCATCCTGGGTATTGAATGCCTGTGGAAGGAAGGGATTGTTTGTAAATAACGGAATTTATCCTCAGGGTAGTTTTGCTGTTTCTGATGCTCCCGCCGGAAATATCTCCGGCTATTCCATTGAGTCAGAAGTCTGCATCAATGTGCCTGAAAACGAAGGAGTTGTGGTCAGTCCTGAAATTGGCGTGACCAGGTACCACGATTCCCCTGAATCCGGCATCTCCATGAGACTTATGTACATCGGGAATAATGTTCCCGGTATTCCTCAGGAATATGAAAACAAAACCTACGTAGTTATGAAATTGCTTGTAAATGGCGGGAGTTATATTTATTCAGGAGATTATACCTTCCCGGTAAATATTTCATCCGGCAGGTGGCACAAATTGCAACTCAGGGTTGAACCGCTGCATTTCGTAAGTTTTTTACTCGATAATGCAGTTGTCTGGAAGCCTGGTTATCAATTGGATCCTACCATGCTCAACCGCAATCATGTGGTTCTGGGATATGTATCTCCGGATAACAAATCAAAAGCTTATCATGACTATGTCAAAGTATCGTATCCCCCTTATGATTAAATCATTAACGCTATCAAACAAAACCACGTGTTATGACTTGTAAGGCTATTTTAAATATTTAAATGAGGCTGTTGTAAACGAATGACAGCCTCATTTCTTTATATAACCGGTTTGTTCTCTCTGCTGTTTTTTTATTACCCCGAAATTCAGGAAAAGTAAATGTATAAAACCGCGGAATTCTTATAACACGGCATCAGAGGCCCAACCGCAAAAAATGGGATGCCCCTTTACCGCATAATTACCTTGTATTTTATTTTATCTCATTGCGAATACTGATCTGCAACGCCATGTTATACAGATTTCCCCCCGTCTGTATGATTGGCAGTAAAAATTTAACCGCCGGCAATCCGGAAAGCGTTCGCGTAATGAAGGGCATTATTGCAAAGAATGCTGCGCTTGTCCGGATATAAGGTAAATTAGTCTGTTGCTCAAAAAGTAACGCAACAACAGTGGCCAGGCAGATAAAAATTTATGACGATCAGGTAACCGTATTTGTTAATAAACTCTAAACACTGGTTATAGCGACGCCTGATTCTTTTGATTTGTATTACCTTTACGCACTTTTTACTTGTTTGAGATTCGGGTTACAGCCCAGTGTCTCCGTCTTTTATTTACTGAATCAGAACTATTTATCTATGTCAAGATTGCTCAAGCGCATTTTATCAATTCTGTTGGTGCTGGCTGTATTGGTTTTCATTGCCGGTCGCAAAGCAGGTTGGTTTGATAGTAAGGATGGTGATAAGGCGGCCGGCCTTGCATCCGGTTCGGAAGCGCTGCGTGTAAATGTGGTGGTGCTGACCCCGGGCGGCTTGTCCGATCTGATTTATGCTACCGGAACCATCCTAGCCGATGAACAGGTCGAACTGAGTGCAGAAGTGTCCGGCAGGATTACCTCCATTCGTTTTGCAGAGGGCACTTCTGTGAAGAAGGGCGATCTGCTGGTTACCATCAATGATGCCGAACTCCTGGCACAGCAGCGCAAGAACAATTATACCCTGAGGCTGGCAGAGGAACGGGAGGCCCGCCAGAAGTCATTGCTGGCGAAAGAAGCTGTCAGCCAGGAGGTTTACGACCGGGCGCTCACCGAACTGAATACTGTTCAGGCAGAAGCGGCGCTGATTGAAGCCCAGTTGCAAAAAACACGCGTCGTGGCACCTTTCGACGGTACCATCGGTCTGCGGCATGTAAGCGAGGGGGCCTATGTAACTCCCGGACAGCGGATTGCCGGTCTGGCACGAACTATACCGGTTAAGCTGGAGTTTACGGTACCTGAACGTTTTTCAGGTTCGGTGAATAAAGGAGCAAGGGTTAAGTTTACCGTTGAGAGCATCGACAGGCAGCTTGAAGCGGTGGTGTATGCCACTGAGCCGAAAATTGATCCCGTAACCCGAGCGCTGACGGTGAGGGCAACTTATCCCAATACCCAAGGCGAGTTAAATCCAGGCGCTTATGCCCGGGTTGAGTTTAAGTTGAATCACCTGAGTGAGGCCATCACGGTGCCGGCCCAGGCCATTGTCCCTGAACTCGGCGGATTTAAAGTATTCGTTTATCGCAACGGCAAGGCTGAATCCCGCAATATTTCAGTAGGGATACGCACCAACGAAGCCGTTCAGATCGCTGATGGCCTGAAAGCCGGCGATACCATCATCACCACCGGAATCCTGCAGGTACGTGACGGAATGCCTGTAACTATTGATAATCTCACAACACAGAATCCATGAGCCTTTCATCCATGAGCATCCGCAGGCCTGTCCTGGCCACGGTCATGTCCATTGTGATCGTGCTGTTCGGATTTATTGGCCTTTATTCGGTAGGGGTGAGGGAGTATCCGAGTGTAGATCCCCCCATCGTCAGTATCAGCACTTCTTATGTTGGCGCCAGTGCCGAAGTCATCGAATCACAGATCACCGAGCCGCTGGAAGAATCGGTAAACGGCATTGCCGGAATCCGGACCCTGACATCCACCAGCCGCGATGGAAGGAGTAACATCAGGGTGGAATTTGACCTGGAAGTGGATCTGGAAACTGCTGCCAACGATGTACGCGACAAGGTTTCGGCAGCCATGCGCAACCTGCCACCCGACGCGGACCCGCCGGTGGTTACAAAGGCTGATGCCGATGCCAGTCCGATCATATTTGTTAATATCAAGAGTGAGCAACGCAGCCTGCTCGAGCTGAATGAAATCGCTGAACGCACCTTTAAGGAAAGGTTGCAGACAATTCCCGGTGTCAGCCAGATTCAGATCTGGGGCTCAAGACGTTACTCCATGCGGCTTTGGATGGATCCTTCCAAGCTTACCGCCTTTGGACTTACGCCAATAGATGTACGCAACGCCTTACAACGCGAAAATGTGGAGTTGCCTTCGGGCCGGATTGAGGGAAGAACCATAGAACTGACAGTAAGGACCATGGGAAGGCTCGAAACTCCGGAAGATTTTAACAGCCTGATCCTGAAACAGGAAGGTGATAATATCGTCAGGTTCCGCGATGTGGGATTTGCAGAGTTGTGGCCTGAAAACGACCGTTCTATCCTCAGGAGGGACGGGATACCCATGGTCGGGAATGTCATCGTACCCCAACCCGGCTCCAATCATATCGACATCGCGGATGAGTTTTACCGTCGCCTCGAACAGATCAAAAAAGACCTTCCCGAAGATATTACCGTGGGCATCGGATTTGATACCACTGAGTTTATCAGGGAATCCATTAAAGAAGTCGAACAGTCAATATACCTGGCCTTTGTACTGGTTGTTTTGATTATTTTCCTTTTTCTCCGCGACTGGCGCACGACCATTATTCCGGTGATTGTGATCCCGATATCGCTGGTAGGCTCCTTCTTTATCATGTATATGGCCGGTTTTTCCATCAATGTGCTTACTTTGCTGGGAGTAGTGCTGGCCATCGGGCTGGTGGTGGATGATGCCATTGTGGTACTGGAGAATATCTATACGAAAATTGAAAGGGGGATGCCTCCCATGCAGGCGGGCATTCAGGGTTCGGCGGAGATTTTCTTTGCAGTAATCGCGACAACCATCGCACTGGCAACGGTATTCCTGCCGGTAATTTTCCTTGAAGGAATTACCGGGCGGCTTTTCAGGGAGTTCGGAATTGTGCTGGCCGGGTCGGTGATTATTTCTTCATTTGTTGCGCTCACACTAACGCCCATGCTCTCTTCGCGGATTCTGAAGCGTCGCGAGAAGCATAATTATATTTACAATGTCACCGAGCCGTTTTTTGTGCGGCTCAATAAGGCTTACAGCAATTCACTCAACTGGTTTCTGAGGCATAAATGGCTGGCATGGGTCATCAGTGCCGGTGCCGTGGTGATGATACTTGGCCTCGGTAGTCTTTTGCAGTCAGAGCTGGCTCCTGTTGAAGACCGTTCCGGGCTCCGTCTGGTGGCATCTGCCCCGGAGGGAATCACCTTCGAGTATATGGATGCCTATATGCAGGAAGTGTCAAAGATGGTGCAGGAGAAAGTTCCTGAAGCCAGGGCGGTCATCAGTATCACATCACCAGGATGGAGCGGGGGTACCAACTCCGGCTTTGTCAGGATACGGCTCGAAAATCCTGATAACCGCAAGCGCAGCCAGCAGGAGATCGCTGCAGATTTGTCGGCGGAAGCCCGCAAATACTCGGCAGCACGTGCCTATATCGCGCAAGATCAGTCTATCGGCGGCGGGGGTGGAGGCTTGCCGGTACAGTACGTGATCCAGGCGCCAAACCTGGATAAACTCAAGAAGATTTTGCCGGAATTTATGGCCGAAGTTCAGCAAAGTGATAAATTCGATTTTGCCGACCTGAACCTGCGGTTCAACAAACCTGAGGTCAGGGTGAACATAAACCGTGAAAAAGCAAGGATTGCCGGCGTGTCGGTCTTCGATATCGCCCAAACCCTGCAACTCGGGCTGAGTGGCCAGCGGTTCGGGTATTTTATCATGGATGGCAGGCAGTATCAGGTGATCGGGCTGATGGAGCGGCCGTATCGCAGCCAGCCCCTCGACCTGCGCGCTTTGACGGTACGCAACAGCCAGGGGCAGATGCTGCAGCTCGATAATTTTGTCACGCTTACCGAAGATATCAATCCTCCGCAGTTGTTCCGCTATAACCGTTTTGTATCGGCAACTGTCTCTGCAAATCCCGCCAAAGGCCTGACCATTGGTGATGGAATTGCTGAGATGGACAGGATTGCCGGCAAAGTGCTGGATGACACCTATTCCACCTCCCTGTCAGGCGCTTCGAAGGACTTCGCCGAAAGCTCCTCCAGCCTGGTATTTGCATTTGTGCTTGCCCTGGTGCTTATTTACCTGGTATTGTCGGCTCAGTTCGAGAGTTTCCGCGATCCGTTCATTATTATGTTTACCGTACCGCTTGCGTTGGCCGGCGCGGTGCTCACCCTCTGGTATTTTGGCCTCACGCTGAATATTTTCAGCCAGATCGGGGTGATTATGCTCATCGGATTGGTAACCAAGAATGGAATTCTCATCGTGGAATTCGCCAATCAGCGCAAGGCCGCCGGATTACCCAGGATGCAGGCCATCAGTGAAGCCGCGGTGAGTCGTTTCCGGCCCATTCTGATGACCAGCCTGTCGACCATCCTGGGCGCGTTTCCCATTGCTCTGGCGCTGGGAGCCGGATCGGCCAGCCGCGTTTCCATGGGGACCGCCATTATCGGCGGTCTGACCTTCTCGACCCTGCTCACCCTTTACGTTGTTCCGGCTATGTACGATTATATCTCCGGACTGACAAGAACCGTTTCAAATGTGGCTGACCTGCAGGAAACCAACGGAAACCCAACAGAAAATGATGAAAGTAATGCGATCTGACAGGAATAAACTTCGCTCACTGCTTACGGGATTATTGCTTATTGCAGTGTTTCCGGTGGCCTTTTCGCAGGTGCTCCTCCCCGGCGATGCCGTGAACCTTGCACTGGAGAATAACTATGCCATCAGGATTGCACGGCTCGATCAGGAAATACTGAAGAACAACCTCACTGCGGGGAATGCAGGATTTTTACCCACCGCTGATCTGAGTGCCGGACAGAACAACAGTATCACCAACGCCAGGCAGGAATACCTTACCGGGCAGGTGAATGAGCGCGACAACGCAAAATCAAACTCCCTGAGCGCGGGTGCATCCCTCAACTGGACCTTATTTGACGGAATGAGAATGTTCAACGCTTATGCCATGCTGCGGCAGCAGCTGAATGCCGGGGAGTTGCGCACGCGTTTGCAGATTGAAAATACCATAGCTTCCGTCTTGGGCTCCTATTACAATATAGTTCAGCTCCGGCAAAGGATGGCGGTATTTGTAAAGGCAGTAACCCTTGGAGAAGAGCGGGTGGAGATTGCGCGTGAAATGCTGTTGCTGGGTTCGGGGTCGCGGCTAGACCTTTTACAGGCAGAAGTCGACCTCAATACAGACCGTTCGCAACTGCTTGAATTCCAGGAAATGATTACCGGCGCTTCCATCAACCTGAATCAACTGATGGCCCGTGACGCGGCCCTTACTTTCAGTGTTGAAGATACCATCACCATTATGCCGGTACTGGATTACAATGCGCTGGAAAGCGCCATGCTTCGTTCAAATCCGCAATTGTTGCTCAGTCAGCTCGATATTGACATGGCCAACCGCACATTGCAGGATATCAGGGGCAGGCGTGCCCCCGTCATCGGGATCAACCTCGGATATAGTTTCAATAACCAGAACAGCGAATCCGGATTTTTGAAGACCAGCCGGACTTCGGGGGTTAATTACGGGATTACGGCAAATATGAGCCTGTTTGATGGCTTTAACCTTAACCGCCAGGCGCAGAACGCCCGGATCGGGATGGAAAGCGCGGCCCTTCAGCAACAGGCTTATTCCGAACAGCTCAAGGCTGAATTGCTCTCTTCGTACAAGACTTATAGCAGCAAGCTGCAGATGGTGGCGCTGGAACGTCAGAACCTGGTAACGGCAAACATCAATTTTGAAATTGCCGGGGAGCGTTTCAGGCTGGGCGAGTTGTCGGGCATCGAATACCGCGAAGCTCAGAAGAACCTCCTGGCAGCCAATGAAAGGCTGATCAACGCAGTTTTTGAAGTGCGGTTACTTGAAATATCGCTGATGCAACTGAGCGGAACCATTCTGCCGGAATAATGCTTTGTTCTTCAATGGAATAGAGAAGGTAGGGTTAAAAATTACCGGATTCAGAAAAAAAAATCCCATTTGGTTGCACAGAATGAAATAATGTTCTATTTTTGCAGCCCCAATCAAAAGCTATAAACTTTATTGACATGTACTTAACTTCAGAAGTAAAAAAGAATATTTTCAGTGAGCATGGTAAAACTGCCGCCGACACAGGTTCTGCCGAAGGTCAGATTGCCCTTTTTACCCACCGCATTCAGCACCTTACCGGTCATCTTAAGATCAACAAGAACGACAAAGTGACAGAACGCTCACTGGTCAGGCTCGTAGGTAAACGCAGAAGATTGCTTGATTACCTGAAGGAGAAAGACATTGAACGTTACAGGGAGATCATTAAGAAGCTCAATATCAGGAAATAACACCTGAATCAAACTTTTTTCATCGAAGAGGCAATCCTGTATTGCCTCTTTTTGTATCATACCGGATGGAAATAATTCTTTCGCTTCCTCACACCAATAGATATTAACATTAATTTTGTGCCCGGTTTTCCCTCCTTGGGACTGATCGTGTAACAATCATTTTCACAATAAATTATATGCAAGGAATAGTAAAAACTTTCGACATCGGGGATGGAAGGTCCATCTCTATTGAGACCGGTCGGTTGGCCAAGCAAGCTGATGGTGCCGTTGTAGTAAAAATGGGCGACACCATGTTACTGGCTACTGTGGTTGCCAGAAAAGAGGCCGGCGAAAATGTCGACTTTATGCCCCTCACGGTGGAATACCGCGAGAAATATGCCGCTGCCGGACGTTTTCCCGGTGGCTTTTTTAAACGTGAGGCCCGTCCTTCAGACTATGAAGTTCTGATAGCCCGCCTGGTTGACAGGGCGCTGCGTCCGCTCTTTCCGGATGATTTTCATGCCGAAACCCAGGTGATCATTACCCTGATCTCCGCCGATGAGAACATATTGCCCGACGCACTCGCAGGATTGGCGGCTTCCGCTGCCCTTGCCGTGTCGGATATCCCCTTCAACGGACCGATTTCTGAAGTCAGGGTCGCCCGCATCGACGGCAAATTTGTCGTGAACCCCCATACCAAAGATATTCCGCTGGCCGATCTCGATATCATGGTTGCCGCTTCCATGGACAATATCATGATGGTTGAAGGCGAAATGAAGGAAGTTTCGGAAGCCGATATGATCGAAGCAATTAAGTTTGCGCACGAACACATTAAAATCCAGTGCCGTGCCCAGCTCGAACTGGCTGCAATGGTTGAAAAGGCCAATCCCAAGCGTACCTATTGCCACGAGACCAATGATGCGGAACTGAAAGAGAAACTGCATGCATTTGCCTATCAGCGTATTGTTGACATCGCCAGCAACCCCACCGCCAAGCACGAGCGTTCCGACGCTTTCGCCGCCATCAGGGAAGAATTTATTGCCACCCTTGATCCGGAGGAAGCCAAGGAGAAAGAATTTATGATCTCCCGTTATTACCATGATGTGGAGAAAGAAGCCGTCAGAAACGTTATTCTTGACAAACGTCAGCGGCTCGACGGGCGCAAACTGGATCAGATCCGCCCCATCTGGTGTGAGGTAGACTATTTGCCTGCCGTGCACGGATCAGCCATCTTTACCCGTGGCGAAACCCAGTCGCTCACCACGGTTACCCTGGGTACCAAGCTTGATGAGCAGGTTATCGACGGAGCTGTGATTGAAGAAAAGATCAATTTCATCCTGCATTATAATTTTCCGCCATTCTCAACCGGTGAGGTGAAGCGCATCATGGGAACCAGCCGCCGCGAAATCGGTCACGGTAACCTGGCGCTCAGGGCACTGAAGCCCATGATCCCCAACGGGGAAGAAAATCCTTATACCATTCGTGTGGTCAGCGATATCCTTGAGTCGAACGGATCTTCGTCAATGGCGACGGTTTGTGCCGGTACCATGGCCCTGATGGATGCCGGGGTTAAGATCAGAAAACCGGTCTCCGGCATTGCCATGGGACTGATTTCAGATACCAAAACCAGCCGCTTTGCCGTGCTGAGTGATATCCTTGGCGATGAAGACCACCTCGGAGATATGGACTTCAAGGTTACCGGTACTGTTGACGGAATCACCGCCTGTCAGATGGACATTAAGGTTGACGGGATGCCCTATGAGGTGCTTGCACAGGCGCTTGAGCAGGCAAAGGCCGGCAGGCTGCACATCCTGGGCGAGATGATGAAGGCCATCAGCACCCCCCGCGAGGATTACAAACCCCATGTGCCGCGTATCGTGAAGATGACCATTCCTAAAGAATTTATCGGCGCAGTAATTGGCCCCGGCGGTAAGGTTATTCAGGAAATGCAGCGCGAAACTGGATCAACCATCGTGATTGAGGAAGTCGGGGATTTCGGAATCATCGACATTGTTTCCAACAACAAGGAGTCGATCGAAGCCGTGAAGGATAAAATCAAACGCATCGTTGCCATTCCTGAAATCGGTACTGTTTATCACGGTGTGGTCAAGAACATTACCACTTTCGGCGCCTTCGTAGAGGTATTACCCGGAAAGGACGGACTGCTGCACATCTCTGAGATTGAGCACAGGCGTCTTGATAAGGTGGAAAGCGCGCTGAAGGTAGGTGACGAAATCGACGTCAAGCTGATTGATATTGACAGTAAAACAGGAAAACTGAAGCTTTCGCGTAAAGTTCTGTTGCCTAAACCGGAGCCGGATCAGAAATAATGTAACATTCGGCCGTTTTTTACGTAAAAAGGATTCGCTGTTAATTTAAAGGGAGAATATGAGGCAACTAAAGATTACCAAACAGGTAACCAACCGCGAAACAGCTTCGCTGGACAAGTATCTTCAGGAGATAGGAAAAGTTGAGCTGATCACTGCCGATGAAGAAGTAGCGCTGGCCCAGCGCATTAAGCAGGGCGACCGTGCCGCACTCGAAAAACTGACCAAAGCAAATCTGAGGTTCGTTGTTTCCGTTTCAAAACAATACCAGAATCAGGGCTTAAGCCTGCCCGACCTGATCAACGAGGGGAACCTCGGCCTGATCAAGGCTGCCCAGCGTTTCGACGAAACCCGCGGATTCAAGTTTATCTCTTACGCCGTATGGTGGATCAGGCAGTCCATTTTGCAGGCGCTGGCCGAGCAGTCGCGTATTGTGAGGCTTCCGCTGAACAAAATCGGATCTATCAACAAGATCAACAAGGCCTATGCCAGGCTGGAGCAGGAATATGAGCGCGAGCCCAATTACGATGAAATCGCCGGGCTGCTCGAGATCAGTGAGAATGAGGTAAAAGAGTCGATGCGCAACTCTGGCCGTCATGTTTCCATGGATGCACCGCTGGTGCAGGACGAGGACAACAACATGTACGACGTGCTGCGCAGCGAGGACGGGCCTACGCCTGAAACCGAACTGCTCTATGAATCACTCCGCAAGGAAATTGAGCGTGCCGTTTCAACCCTGACCCCGCGTGAGGCTGATGTTATCCGGCTATATTTCGGCTTGGGCGGTGAGCATCCGCTTACCCTCGAAGAAATCGGCGAGCGTTTCGACCTTACCCGCGAGCGCGTTAGGCAGATCAAGGAAAAAGCCATCCGGAGGCTGAAACATACCTCCAGGAGCAAAATCCTTAAAACTTATCTTGGATAAAAAAATTGAGCGGACTAACCTCCGCTCTTTTTTTTATGCTTTCAATTACCCGGGGCTTCAGCCGGATGAAGTACACCCTGAAACCTACCGGGACTTTTATCCCGGCTTTTACTTTTCTATGAATACTTTTAATTACCCGGGGCTATAGCCGGATGAAGTAAATCCTGAAACTAGCGGGGACTTTAATCCCGGCTTTTATTTTTTCTATGAATGCTTTCAATTACCCCGGGCTATAGCCGGATGAAGTAAATCCTGAAACTAACAGGGACTTTTAACCCGGCTTTTGCTTTTTCCAGGAAGGCTTTTAATTACCCTGGGCTTTAGCCCGGGGTAATGGATAACCCTGCACTTACAGGGGCTTTAGCCCAAAAGCCGGAGAAAGTTCAGCCGAAGCCGGTCGAATCTTAATACCCGGCAATCGTGGGTTTCATTACAAGCTTATAATAGTTTATAATGCTAATGCATGCTTGTTCGTAAAATGGTAAGTATCCCAATATCCGGTGCAGGTAAATGACCTGCCTCGAGCAAACAGGTGTTATAGAAGAACCAGCCAGCCTGAGCCTGACTGTTTGCGCAGGAAGACAAGATCACTGAAGGTAATCCCGGAATTTAACCGGACTACAGTGATAATTATTCTGGCATGCAAAGAAAATTTTTATTTGTATCAGAATAAGATATACTTTTTTGATATACCTTTGTGGTATTAACTACTGATCATGAAAACAATTTCACTAAAGATAGACGACTCAATCTTCGGGGAAACTGAAGAAATTCTTTCCCGAATCAAGAAAACCAGGAATCGCTATATTAACGACGCGCTTGATTACTATAATCGCCATCAGCGCAGAATTATTCTGGAGAAAAGACTTAAAAATGAATCTGAACTGGTAAGGGAGGAATCAATATCAGTTCTTCATGAATTTGAAGGGATTGATTATGCAGATTAAGCAATTCGAAGTTTGGATCGCAGATCTTAATCCTCAAATTGGAACCGAGCCAGGCAAAATCCACCCTGTATTGATTATTCAGACAGATTTGCTCAACAAGATTCCTCATCCTTCCACAATAGTGTGTCCGATTACGACAAAGGTTGAAAACGGGGCTAATATCTTAAGGGTCCATTTAAAAAAGGGTATGGCCAATCTATCAGAGAATTGTGATATTATGATTGATCAGATTCGGGCAATTGATAACAGGAGACTAATTAAAAAAGTCGGAGATATCCCAACTGAGCTTAAAGGTATTGTAAAGGAAAATATAAGAATAACCTTAGACCTGGAGTAATAGATACTATCCCAAAAAGTGTGTAAAGTGAGATTTTTCTAAATTTAAGGTTGCGA
>CAZDBX010000082.1:0-11161 GCA_964503805.1 uncultured Lentimicrobium sp.
TTGCTGGTGTTCTTATTGGTGATAACATATACCCCCGGGTTGTTGGCATCTTTAGGCGCCAGGGCAAAGTCGGGTGTGCGGTAACCTTTGATGGCGAAACCCTGCACTACGCGGGTTTTCTTTTTCTTGTTGGTTACTGATGAATACCTGTTCTCGCAATCTTTGAGTTTCAGTTCGGTATATTTAAGCTGCTCTCCGGTACGTACCAGATTCTTTTCCGTTTCGGTCAGGGTGGTGCGAAGGGTATCGATGCGGCGATCTGCAGCAGCCTTGTCGGCAATAATCTTCTGGATCTCGCTGTTGCGACCGGCAATGTCACGGTTCTTCTCATCGATGCTCTGCTGCAACAGGCCAATCTCCCGTTCCTTGCCTTCAAGGCGTGAGTCCTTGGCCGAAATCAGCCCTTCAAGCTTGACTTTATCAATCAGGCTCGAATTAACGGCATCCTTGTATATCTGCTCTTTCTCTGCAAAGAGTTGCTCCTTCTCTTTCTTCAGCCTGAGCTGCTCTTCCAGAAAAAGATTCTTGGCATGCAATTCCGCGCCAAGTTCAACGATTTTCCGGTTCAATGCCTCATTCAGGGGAACCAGTTCATCTTCACGTTGCTTTAACTGGTCTATCCTGGCAGACAGTATTTGCACCTTCCTGTTCAGGGAGTCCAGTTCATACGAAAGAATAAAGTTACGGCTCCGCTCCTGCTTAAGCATGTACCTGAACGTATCCAACGAATCAACAGCCTTTAAATCCAGCGTATCTTCACCTGAATTGCCTGCAGGTAGCTGGGCTGAAACAAAATATGCAGAAAAAAATAAGGCAGTCAGAAGTGCAAAATGCAAAAAGGCAGTTGGGAAGAATCTTGAAATCATCTTAAAAACAATATGTTAAAATACTTGCAGCAAACCATTCCGCACTAAAATAATGACTTTGTGTGCGGAATGGTTTGCCGGTAAAAAATCCGATTACTTAAACGCAGGTTTCATGCCTAAATTGTACATGGTAAATGCCCAGATATCGGTAGCCTCATCAATCAGTTTGGAGATGGGTTTCCCGGCACCATGACCGGCATTGGTTTCGATACGGATCAAGGCCGGGTTGTTGCACGACTGGCATTCCTGCAGGGTTGCGGCAAATTTGAACGAATGCGCGGGCACCACCCTGTCGTCATGATCGGCGGTGGTCACCAGCGTAGCGGGATAGCAGGTTCCCGGCTTCAGGTTATGCAGCGGGGAATAACCAAGCAGGTAGCGAAACTGTGTCGAATCTTCGCTTGAACCATAATCTTCGGTCCATGCCCATCCAATCGTAAACTTATGAAAACGCAGCATATCCATCACACCGACGGCAGGTAGCGCGACTGCAAAAAGATCGGGCCGCTGGGTCATGCAGGCGCCGACCAGCAAACCTCCGTTTGAACCACCTGCAATGGCGATTTTTTTGGGATTGGTATATTTCTCAGCTACAAGGTATTCGGCGGCTGCGATAAAATCATCGAAAACATTCTGTTTCTGCAGCTTTGTTCCGGCCCTGTGCCACTCTTCGCCATACTCGCCGCCACCACGCAGATTCGCTACAGCTATGATCCCTCCCTGCTCAAGGAAAAGCAGCCGGCTGACACTGAAAGACGGGGTAATGCTCACATTAAATCCGCCGTAACCATAAAGATAAACGGGATTTTTACCATCCTTCTTCAGGTCGGCCTTGTACACCAGAAACATAGGCACCTTTGTGCCATCCTTACTGGTATAAAATATCTGCTCAGTGGTATAACCGGAAGCATTAAAGTTTACTTCAGAAGCATACAGCACCGCTGATTTATTGGCGGCAATATCATAGGTATAAACAGTTGAAGGAAAGGTAAATGAAGTAAAAGAGTAAAATGCCTGGTTATCCTCCCGGTTTCCTTCAAAGCCTGCAATGGTTCCCAGTCCCGGCAGATCCAGTTCATGCATCAGGGTTCCGTCCATATTGTGGACAAAAACCTTGCTTACCGCATCCATCATGTATTGGCAGATAATCTTTCCACCGGCGACCTCTGCCGATTTCAGCACTTCCTCTTTTTCAGGGATAATGGTCATCCAGTTCTCCTTTGCGGGATTTTTAAGATCAACCTGCACCAGCCGGTAGCGCGGGGCTCCGTCGTTGGTGAGGATATAAAAACGTTCTCCGTCGTTACTGATTACATTGTAATCAAAACGAAAACCATCGGCAATCTTCACAAATCCCGAGGCGGGATTTCTTAAATCCTTTACATACAGTGCATTTCCACTGGTGCTTTCCGATTCGCCCAGGATCAGAAACTGCTCGTCCTCAGTTGTGCTTCCGCCATAGTTGCGCAAGGGATATGCACGGTTTTCATATACCAGCAAATCCTTATCCTGGGGGTCGCCCACTTTGTGATAATATACTTTCTGGAATTCATTTTTCGAAGAAAGCTCTCCACCGCCGGCGGGTTTGTCGTAACGGCTGTAATAAAATCCGTCACCGCGCCACGATATTCCTGAAAACTTAACCCACTCAAGCTTGTCGCTCAACTGCTGGCCGGTCGCGGTTTCCATGACATAGATTTCATTCCAGTCGGAACCGGCTTTTGAGATGGCATAAGCAAAATATTTTCCGTCTTTTGAAACGGAATAGGTCCCCAGCGAGGTGGTTCCGTCAGCGGAAAGCTTGTTGGGATCAAGAAAAACCCTCGGCGTTCCGGTTAATGAATCCTGAATATACAAGACACTCTGGTTCTGTATTCCATCGTTTTTAAAAAAGAAGAAATGATTCCCCTTGTGGAAAGGAACTCCATAACGGGGATAATTCCAGAGCCCGGTCAGGCGTTCCCTGATCTGGTCGCGAAAAGGGATTTTAGCCAGATAAGCGTTGGTCACATCATTCTGGGCTTTCACCCATTCCGCCGTTTCGGCGGAGTTATCATCTTCGAGCCAGCGATATGGATCGGCTACTTCAGTGCCGAAATAGACATCTACTGTGTCGGTTTTACGGGTTTCAGGATAGTTGATTCTCTCCTGTGTAGTGCAACTGTTCATAATCAGTAATGCTGAAACCAGAGTATACAGCAGGTTTTTCATATTGTTAGAGGTTAAGGTGTTCTGATGGTCAGAAGAAATCAGCAATGGTATTTCCCGGGCTTCAAAATTAATAATTTATAATGAAAACAGGCATATCCCCGCTGATTGCAAAATTTTCACATCCAGGGCACTCCCAAAAAATAACTCACGGTACCAGGCTCTCCGGCCGTATTACAAATACAGAATAAGCCGCACAAAAATCGCCATGAAATATCCGCCGGTTTTATTTAATTTGCAGCCGGATAATGTTTAAATAAAAATTGAAATGGAAAAGCAAGTGAGGGAAATTACTTTATATCGTACCAACCTGGTTCTAGCCGATCCGGATGATGATGGTTTACTGTCCGAAGAAATTATGGTTAACCGGGTGGTTATGGATGAAGATGGCCATGAAGTGGAAAGGATAAGTTACAACGCTTATGGCGAACCGGAGGAACGGATTGTAATTAAATGGGAAAACGGGCATCCGGTGGAAGAACTTCTGGAGTTGGAAGGAGAGACTGCCGAAAGGACTACCCGTGAATTTGATGAAAAAGGCAGGATTCTTAAAGAATGGAGGCATTATCTCGAAGGAGGAACGGATGAAATCAGGTATATTTACGAGAATGACCTGCTGATCATGAAACAGACCTTCGACAGTGAAGGAGATGAAGGTGAGAAGCATTACCGGACTTATGAAGATGGTCTGCTGATAAAGGAAGAAACCTTTGATGCCGACGGTGAGCCGGAAATGAAGAAGACCTATATCTATGCCGAAAACGGCCGGCTTGACGAAACCATTGAGTTGCAGATAAACAGTGACGGGGAATCAAAACTGGTTTCCGTTATGGATGAAGCCGGGCATATTGTGCTTGAAAAACGTTACGATACCCGAGGCAACCTGATTGCCCGCAACACAATCACGATAGGCGATAACGGCCATCCTGTAAAAATGGAGGAAGAAACCGTGAGGGGAAAATCAATCGTTCACCTTGAGTATGACGGGCAGGGCAACAATGTGCTTTACAGGGAGGAGTCGGGTGATGGCAGCCTGCTTTCTGTGATTACCCGTGAATACGATGCTGACGGCAGGAATACCGGCTCCGAGATCAGAATAGAACCTCAGGCACAGCGCCCCGGCCAGCATTACCGCTTAAGATATGAGTACAGTTACCATGAATAATTGCCGCATGCCGTTTTCAGCTGAGATCAGATGAAATTCCCTGAGCAGGAATAAATCCTTGCTTAATGCGGATTTTTAACTATTTCTGAACTTTACCACCGTTTTTGTCTTCCATTTACCGGTTCTGTAGTACAGGAACGACAGCGTCATTCCCATAAACCAGGCGATGGGGATGGCCCACCAAATTCCGTCGACCCCGATACTGCGGGAGAGTATTGCTGCAAGGGGAATGCGGAATAACCAGAGGGAAAGTAAGGTAATAAACATCGGAACAATGGTATCGCCGGCACCGCGCATCACACCGCCTATGACGAACATGGATGAAAACAACACATAAAAGCCGCCGACAATCAGCAGATAGCGGGCGCCGATCTGAATCACCTCCGGGTCACTGGTAAAAAGCGTCATCAATGGTTCACGGAAAATCATGATAATCAGCGAGGTAACAACAGCCACGACGCTTGACATGCGAAGGGTGGCCCGCAAGCCCTCCCCCACCCGGTTGATTTTGCGTGCCCCGATATTCTGACCGGTATAAGTCGACAATGCCTGACCGAAATTCATGGCAGGCAGGGAAGCCAGGCCATCAATGCGGCCTGCGACGCTGTACGCGGCTACCGTATCCGTCCCGAAATCATTGACAATTCTCAGCAGGGCCAGCATCCCCAGTGAAACAAATGTCTGCTGAAACCCCGTGGGAACCCCGATGCGGATACTTTCACGAAACACCTCACGGTCCCATGCCAGCTTTCGCCACGACAAATTGATCAACGGATGCTTTTTGTTGAGATAAATCACCAGCGTTACAAACGCCCCGGCCTGAGAAAGCACGGTAGCCATTGCAGCTCCTGCAATGCCCCACTTAAAGACCACGACAAACAACAAATCAAAAACGATGTTGGTAAGCGTGGAAATAATCAGAAAATAGAGCGGGGTTTTCGAATCGCCCAGGCCGCGCAACACCGCGCTTGTTCCGTTAAATCCGAAGAAAAAAAGAATCCCTGTAAAATAAACCTGCATATAAAGGGCCGCCTGCGGAATTACCTCCTCCGGCAGCCGGATGAGCCTGAAGATCGGTTCACTGAAAGCGATGCCAAGTATTCCGACCAGCAATGAAGCAAAGAAGAGAAAAATATACATGGTATCCATCGACCGCCTGACTTTGGCCATATCCTTAGCGCCGAAATACTGGGCGATGATGATGGTGGAGCCTGAAGCAATGCCAATGATAAAAGAAACCAGCATGAAAATAAGCGGGAATGAAGCACCCACGGCTGCCAGCGCCTCTTTGCCGAGAAATCTGCCGACGATGATGCTGTCGGTGACATTGTATAACTGCTGGAAAACATTGCCCAAAAGCATGGGTGTGGCAAACCTCAGGATCAATCCCGCCGGGCGGCCGGTAGTAAGATCATGCATTGACACTCATGATTTTAATCCGGTATTTAATTTTAATTTCCAGTAACCTCTTCATTTTCCTCCTCAGTAAAGCCGGAATATCTGACACGCTTCACAAAATATTTCAAGCTTAATTATCGCTTTTGATTCAGTTAGAACCATTTAACCAGAGAAAAAACAGACCTTGTCAGAAGTCCTCCTTTTGAGCTTTGACCAGTTCCTTTGTTGACAATAATCCGCACGCGGCTTCAATATCCTGGCCTCTTGAAGCCCGCAGGGTGGTAACAATGCCTTTGTCGTTCAATGCCTGCTGAAAATCAAGGATGGTAGCTTCGTCAGAGCACATCAGCGGAGTCCCGGGTATGGGATGAAAGCGGATAAGGTTGATGCGGCTCTTTACTTTATTAAGCAGACGGGCAAGTTCATTGACATGCCGGCGGGTATCATTCACCCCTTTAAACATGATGTACTCGAAGGAAACCCTGCGATACCGGCCGATGTCATACTCCTGAATGGTGGCAATCACATCCCTGAGCGGATAGACGTTCTGAATCGGCATTAACCGCCGGCGCTCATCCTCGAAAGGCGTATGCAGGCTCACGGCCAGGTTGCATTTGCTTTTTTCCAGAAAAACCCGCATCGCGGGAACAATTCCGATGGTTGATACGGTCACCTTGCGGACACTGATGGCAAATCCGTATTCTGCCGTAAGAATTTCCTGGCTTTGCATCACTGAATCCAGGTTGTCAAAAGGTTCACCCATGCCCATGTATACGATGTTGGTCATGAGTTTGCGCTCGGGAATGCTCCGCAGCTGATTGAGGATTTCCCCCGCGCTCAGGTGCCCCTGAAAACCCTGCTTGCCGGTCATGCAAAACAAACAACCCATCTTACACCCCACCTGTGAAGACACGCAGAGGGTATGTCTTTTCCCGTCAGGGATATAAGCCGCTTCAATGAATTTTCCGTTACCGGCGGTAAAAAGATATTTTTTGGTACCATCGGCCGATTCGTTGACCTTCACGGGAGCCTTGACCCCGAACTCATAGTGTTCGGCAAGCAGAGAGCGTACCTTCTTCGAGACATTGGTCATGTCATCAAAGGTGGTGATATCGGTTTTGTAAAGCCAATAGGCAATCTGAGTAGCGGTATAGGCAGGCAGGCCGAGTGATTTGACCACCTGCCTGATTTCATCCAGTGTTTTTCCGAACAGGGCTTCCTTGTGCATAATCAGGATCAGAAATAGATCTCCGAGATGATGTGGTCGAAGGGAATACCCCTGGAAATAAGGATATCACGCACATCCACAACCATTTCGGCGCTGCCGCAAAGGTAATACTTTTCTGAAGGCGACAGGTCGGGATGTTCTGTCAGGTACTGGGTCAGGCGGCCATGATAGACATCCGGGCCCTGCTCCCGTGAACAGCACCGGACATAATTTTCGCCCAGCTCAGGACCGAACATCTCATTGAAATAAAATGATTTAAGGTCACGACCGCCATGCAGCAGTTTTTTGCCGGCTGACAAACCGGTGCGGAACATCGCGCTGAAAGGGGCTATCCCCGTTCCCGAAGCAATCCACCATCCGGCTTCTCCGGTCCCTGTAAAGGAACCGAAAGGTTCGCTGACCCAGATTGTATCCGCGGTATTCAGCTGGGCCATCCAGGGAGTAAGCTTTCCCTCAGGATTGATGTTGTATAGAATATCGACTTCATCGTCGAGCTCGCCACTGGCAATGCTGTAAAGGCGCGCTTCAGCGGTTTCGTGCCCGCTGATTCCGATGACCTGTCCGGCCGTAAAATCCCAGGGACGCGGAAATGAGAGGACAAAAACGCCCGGAGCAATCTCGCGCTGGCGGCTTACTTTTACTTTTTTCAGATTCAGTTTTCGTTTCATAATATTTTGTGTAACCGGGGTCAGGTTGAAACCGCCCGGATTAGTATAACGTTTTGAGAAAAAACTTAAACAATAGAAAAAGACAAAAGTTTTTCGTGACTAAAGAATCCTTTAGCCGCAATGGAATGGCTGCAGTAAAACAGAATTCTGCGCTTTAAGCAGGGCTTCTGATTTTGTCATTTATTACTGATTTGAGCTTAGATAATTAGTAATTTAGCTGAAAAATCAATAATATGGATCAGCGGAATGCCCTGAAATCGGATGCGCTGGCAGCCAACCTTCAGGAGACCAGGACAGGAAAAATAGAGATACCGGAAAGCCACCAGGCATTCAGGGACCTGTCGCTTGAATATTACAGCATACATGCACGGGCGGTAGACTGCCTTAACGAATATAACCATCCTTTCTCGAACAGCGGATATGTGATAGGACAACTGAGAAGCATTTCCCTGGGTGATTTCTGGTTTTATGACAAGCACGAAGAAGCCGTTTTTGCCTGGGATGTGGTACTCGGCCTTTTCGAAGGAATTTTTGAAAGGGTAACCACGCCGGAGCTTGGTGAAGATGCTGTTCACACCCTGCTCGAGATGGCAGAAAAACTGCTTCAGTCAGAACTCAACAGGGAGCAAAGTCTGATGCGGCTGCTCGATGTCATTGCAAAAATACCTGCACAGCACCCGCTGGCACTTATCATGAATTCAACATTTATGCAGCGGGTGTTCACGCGTGGCAACTGGCCCGGCCAAAGCAGGGAGAAAGCATACGAAGTACTGCGCGATACCCTGATACTGAACGCTACATACTGGAAAACCACCACCAACGCGGAAGCCTGGCTGGCCGAAAGAAAAAAGCTTTTTTCTGCCGGAAGCAGGCAATGCATCTCCTCCATCGGAAATGCATATTTTGACAACATCATCACTTCCGCTGAAAATGCCGCAGATCCCGAAAGCCTGCTGGCCATCCCCGGCTTCAATGAAATAGCCTTGCACATTAGGCAACTGCACCACAGTTTCGGGCGTTTCCACGAGAAATTCTTCTACCTGCTGTTTCTGCTTCATCTCGAAGGGATGCAGAATCAGAAAGAATTGCTGCTCCGTGATTTCAACAACCTGCTCCGGAACATTAAGAACGAGTTGTCGAGTGATGAGGTATTCGGGTTTCTCGATAATATTTTCAGGCTTTTCGCTGACCTTAAAACCAGCAACCCCGGAACCGTGCTTGACTGCATTCTTACGCTGGGCAAAGAAATCTTCCGCACGGAGAATGACCGCCATATATCACACTTCGAAAAACTGCTGATCCGCTATGGGTTTATTGCACCGGGGCTTGTTTACATCAGCGATGACTGGCAGCTCAGGGTTAATGAATACCATATCAAGAACATCCGGGTGTGGATGGAGTTGATCGAATACTCCCCCCTCACTTTCCGTGACCTGCTCTCCGCGCTGATTATCCACCTTCGGCTGGGCGGCGTATTCGTGGCCGATACCGATCTGTTTCAACGCGATGTTACCGCCCTGCTTAACTCCGACATCAAACCAATCTTCAAGCACATCAAGCAGCTGGCAAGGCTTTTCCCGGTATATTTCAATGAGATCGGCGCCGAAGGGGAGCTTCGCGAAGTTACCACCGCCATGGATGAACTTTCGCACCGCAACGACAGGCTGATCCATTTTCTGCGGAAACAGGTCCATACGGAGAGCAACAATACCCACATAGAACTAACCCGAAATATCATCAGGTACTGGTACGACGGGAATCCGTCCCACCTGCATGCGCTGCTGCCCAAAGATGTCGAGCTCAGCCTGTCGCCGCAATCGAGGTGGTTTACCGGCATCAACAGCCTGATGCACCAGCTATGCGAAACCTTCAACTGTATGCCGGAAACCCTGATGAACCTGCCTGCTGACAAAGTCAGAAAAAATATCGAAAGCATTGCTTCCGACAATACCCTCGACAAACAACGGTTGCTTTACATCTTCAGGCTGCTCGAACTCCTGAAGGAAAAGTACTCTTTCAATACGGTCAATCTCGGGGTATTGATGCGCAAATTCAGTTTCTTCAATCAAAGCGATATTGACGGATTGCTGCAACTGCTAGAGCGTCCGGCACCCGACCGGGCGTTGAGACAGGTGTATATCTTTATGCGCCAGCTCAATACCATCATCATGTCAGCCGAAAAAACCGAAGGCTGGGAAGATATTTATCATAAGCGCCACATAGCCATCGGCATCCCGAGCATGTACGGAAAATACCGGGAGCCCAAGTTCGAGGCCATGGGGCTTACCTTCCGGCTCGAAAAGGTTGCTGCAACCCTTATGGAACAGCTGATTGCCAGTATCAACCTGGATTATATCACGGCCAAAACGCTCAGAAGGATCCATGTAGTGCTTGAACTCTTCCGCCAGGGACTGGAACTAGACGGTATCAGCGATCAGGGGTTCAACTCAAACCTGAAAATGTTCCGTTTCAGCCTGAATTCAGCCAGTTTCTCGGTGGGTCAGTACATCAACATACTTCAGTTCATGCTCTCGAGTGTGCGCGAGATCATCAGCAAGTATTTCCTGCGTATCTATGACAGCCAGCTGAAGGTAGTGATTCCGCAGATCTATCCCCAGGAAATCAAAGAGGACCCGGGTAAGCAGTTTGTGATGAAAAAATCCGAGCAGTTTTACCGTGAGATGCTCTCTTCGGCATTTCTGGTGCAATCGCTTGACAGTTTTCTTGTACGTATCCTGGGGTCATTCAGGCAGATGGTGGATAATTACTCTGAAGAAACGATCCGGAGTATTATGTCCTACAATACCGATCTGGTCATCTCTTTGCTGAACCGGGAAACTCCGGAAATGGACAACCAGATTTTTCTGGGCTCAAAGGCATACTTCCTGAAGAAGTTATCATTGCTCGATTTTCCGATACCGCCGGGATTTGTGCTGACAACTGAAATTTTCCGCCGCCGCGAAGCCATTCTCCAGAATCCGTTCATAGAAAAGGAACTTGACCTGATGCTGCGCCGGCAGATTGCCAACCTGGAAAGGACAACCGGACAACAGTTTGGCAACCCCGACAATCCGCTGCTGTTGTCGGTGCGTTCAGGTACTGCCATCTCGATGCCGGGCGCCATGAATACCTACCTCAATGTCGGCCTCAACGACAAGATTGTGGAAGCGCTGAGTAAAAAAGACAATTTTGGCTGGACATCCTGGGATTGTTACCGCCGTTTTCTCCAGTCGTGGGGCATGGCTTTCGGCGTATCGCGCGATGAGTTTGACCAGGTAATGATCGATTTTAAAACGCGTTACGGCATTAGCCAGAAGATCGATTTCAGTCCGGCCCAGATGCGTGAAATGGCGTTTGCCTACAAAAATATCCTGCACAGCCACAACATTCACTTTAAAGATGAGCCATACGAACAGCTCAAGCAGGTTATCTTTAACGTATTGCAGTCGTGGGACAGCGAAAGGGCGAAAGTTTACCGCGAATACCTGCAGATTGCCGATGAGTGGGGCACCGCCGTGATTGTTCAGAAAATGGTGCTGGGCAACCTTCACCGCACTTCGGGCACCGGGGTGTTGTTTACCCACGCGCCCGACCTTGAGCAGCCCGGCATTCATCTTTACGGAGATTT
>CAZDBX010000082.1:11171-12425 GCA_964503805.1 uncultured Lentimicrobium sp.
GATTTCACGCTCTGCAGCCAGGGCGAGGATATTGTAGCCGGTCTGGTACACCCCTGGCCGGTAACCGAGCGGCAACGTAAAAAGTTGTTTGGCGACAAGGGTGTTTCTTTGCAGAAGGGCTTTCCGGGCATTTACGAGAAACTGTTAAAAATTACCGAAGCGCTGACAGAGACCCACGGCTTCAGCCACCAGGAGATAGAGTTTACCTTCGAAAGCGAAAACCCGGATGATTTGTATATTCTGCAAACCCGCGACCAGGAAATCCGCAAGCCGGACCTGAGTTTTGTATTCAACTGCAAGACCTCAGAACTTGACCTGCTGGGCCGTGGCATCGGCCTGGGCAAGGGGGTGATGAACGGTATTCTTGCATTCGACATGAAAGACCTGGAAGCGTTCAGCGCATTGCCTGATCAGAAGATCCTGGTGCGGCCGGATACGGTGCCCGATGACATCGGGATGATCTTCGCCTGCGACGGACTGATCACAGCCAGGGGGGGCGCCACCTCGCATGCGGCAGTAACGGCGGTCCGCCTCGACAAAACATGTGTGGTCAACTGCTCCGAACTGATTGTGAATGAAAGGGATAAAATCTGCACCATCAACGGCCGCACGCTGAAACCCGGCGATAAAATCGCCATCGACGGCAACCTCGGCAATATCTATGCAGGCAACTACCCCGTTAAGCTGGCCGAAATCGGGTAAACTTTCGTTCTGCTCATTCCGGATTACGATCAACCCTGAAAACCGGGCTTTGTTATACCTTTGCAAATCTTTCTGTAACCTGAAACAGGGCAGAGGTCATCTTTTAATAAAGATTAATAATGGATATAAATATTCTGCAATGGATCGGATACCTGGCCTCCGGCATCATCGCCCTTTCCATGACGATGAGTTCCATTCTGAGGTTCCGGTGGATCAACCTTGCCGGCGCCCTCACGTTCTCGACTTATGGATTCCTGATCGGCGCATTGCCTGTCGGATTTTTAAATGCCTTTATTGCCTGCGTCGACATCTACTACCTCTATACCATCTATTCGAAAAAGGAGGTCTTCGAAATTCTGGAAGTCAGGGCCGACAACCGCTACCTGCTCCGTTTTCTGAAGTTTCATGAAAAAGACATACAGAAGTTCTTTCCCGGATTCACGTATAAACCAGAACTAAACACCGTCAGCTTTTTTGTTTTGCGGGATATGGCCGTAGCAGGGGTATTCCTGGCTCACAGGGAAAAAGACCATTGTCTGGTGGTGGGGCTGG
>CAZDBX010000083.1:0-12173 GCA_964503805.1 uncultured Lentimicrobium sp.
AAAAAAGGTTTACCACTGTGCAGCCATTGTCTCTTTCGACCCGCGGGACCACGCGCAAATGATGAAAATCAATGTGGAAGGCACCGCCAATGTGGTAAATGCGGCCCTTGAAGCCGGGGTGGAAAAATTGTGCCATGTCAGTTCCATTGCGGCTTTGGGAAGAACTGAAAACAGCCCCGTGATTGATGAGAAATCTCAGTTCAAAACCGGGAAGTACAATTCAAAATATTCGCTCAGCAAGTATATGGCCGAGCGTGAGGTCTGGCGGGGGACGGCCGAAGGGCTGAACGCCGTGATTGTCAATCCGTCGATTATACTCGGTTATGGTCATCCCGATAAGGGGAGCACCCGTATGTTTACGACCATTTACCGGAATTCGCTTTTCTACGGACAGGGAATCAACGGATTTGTCGGGGTGGAAGATGTGGTACGTGCTATGACCGGGTTGATGGAAAGTCAGGTGAAAAATGAACGTTTTGTTGTTTCGGCAGGTGATTTCAGCTACAAAGAGGTGTTTTCAATGATTGCCCGTGGGTTTGGGAAACCGGAACCAAAATGGCCGGTTCCTTCCTTTCTGCTGGAATTAGTCTGGAGGTTCGAGTGGCTCCGGGG
Source organism: uncultured Lentimicrobium sp. (assembly GCA_964503805.1). Lineage (GTDB taxonomy): Bacteria > Bacteroidota > Bacteroidia > Bacteroidales > Lentimicrobiaceae > Lentimicrobium. Next base: position 613 of record CAZDBX010000083.1, read on the forward strand.
TAAGCTGACCGGAGCTAAACCCCTGATTACCCGGGAAACGGCCCGCACCTCAAAGGGCAACTATCAGTATGCGTCAAAGAAGCTTCACTGCACCCTCAATTTTGAATATACTCCTCTTGAGGAAACGATCAGGAAAACCTGTCACCTGATTAAGGCTGACATTGAAAAGGAAAGGGTATAAAAAAGCCCCTGCTTTTGGGCAGAGGCTGATGCTGAATTTTTTTGGCAGGCTTAGCGTGCAGCAAGCGTTTTATACTGATCGAACTTCTCAAGTACCTCGCGTACAAAACGCTGGGTTTCTACTCCCTTAACTTTCCCGTATTTAACAACAGGATCGTTGTAATACTCAGGCTGCGATTTGGCGAGCAGGAAGTATTCCACATTGTCGTACCATACGGCAGGGTTTTTTCCGTGTTTTTCTGCCAGGTTCTGGGCGTCGTAAATATGGGCAATGCCGATATTGTAAGCAGCCAGAATAAATTTCTTTCTTTCTTCAGGATCGGGAACCTTTTCGCGGAAAGCATTATCAAGGTATTTTATCAGTTTTAATCCTGCAGTAATCTGTTCGGCGGCGGTGGAGTTCTGATCAGCCCCGAACCGTTTGGCCGTATGAGGCATCAGCTGCATCAGTCCAAAAGCGCCACGATGAGAAACGGCATCCATCTGAAATTTCGATTCCCTGTAAATCAGTGCTGCCACCAATCTCCAGTCCCAGTTAATGATCCGGCTGGTTTCGCGCAGAAAGTCATCATATTCCGAAATAGATTGCTTTTTCACCGAATGCCCGAGTGCCACCCTTGCCTGACGGACGTTCTGATAGTATTTGGAGTAAATATAGGCGAACTCACGGCTTTCAGCGCGTTCTTCAATCCACTGGTTGATGGTAACCAATAGGTTAACTGCCCCCTTGCGCACGGCCCAGGACATTCCCAGTTCCGGGCTGACAGGGGTGCTGACATCCAGGTCATGATATATATGGGCCATGGCCCTGGCAGTGTGCTCAAAAGCAATTGTATAATCAACCTCTTTCAGCGCCACCGCTTCGATCAGATCGGTAGTGGTGGCTTTTTCGATACCGGTGATATCGGCCTTGTAACCTGTGGCGTGCTGTATGTCGCTGAGATAGAATTGTTTGTTTTTTCCGGCCGGCAACACAATGGTTTTACCGCTCAGTCCGGCAATATCCCTGATCAGGCCGGTTTCCACCCTGTGCATGGTCGGCATCCTGCGCCAGTTGTCGGGTTTGCGCTGTACCAGCACCTGACGTGAGGTAAAGAGGGGCTCGGTAAATACGGCATTGCTTCTTGAGTCAGCTGTAACCGGTAACTCCATGGCAATCAGGTCGACTTCGCGCTGCTTAAGGTAGAGCAGGGCCTTGTGGGGATCGGGCTCCACAATAAGCTCAAGTTGAACGCCCAGATAGGCCGCGAAACTCTTCAGCATTTCATATTGATAGCCACTTTCTTCACCGCGATCGGTAAAGTAATTGAAAGGATTATTATCGGTGAGGGCAATCAGTTTCCCGCGGTTTTTTATATCAAGCAACAGGCCGCCCATATCATCGGGACCTGCAAAATAGCCCCTTCCCTGAAAAGTGCAGGACTGCGGGACCAGCAGAATAAGCAAGAATAGTAGTACAGAGCTGTATTTAACGGATAATCGTTTAAGCATTATTGTTAATTTGGTGAATACCAGGCAGATGAAAAGGTTTTCCTCTCATGACCCTTTTACGGGTTGCCATTTGTAATCATGCCCTGAATCCAGGACGGAGCGTATTTAGCAATATGCGTGCCAAAATGCACATTTGCAGCATAATAAGTGATTAATGGTAGTGGCCGGAAGGCCGCAGGAAGCGCTGTCCGGTTTTTTTTGGTTGGAGTTCTTATTGGTTTGCAGCCTGCTCAGGTAGTTTTTCTGTAGCGCCATACTGCCAGCGAAAGGATGGTTATGCCATAAAGAGCCAGGTAAAACATGGGCTTAACAATGTCTTGAAAACCAGATCCTTTCAGCATGATCATCCGGATCATCCGGATGAAATATGCAATCGGATTGATTACATTAATGTTTCTGGCCCATTGAGGCATGCTCTCAACCGGTGTGAACAAACCACTCATAAGAATGAAAACCACCAGAAAGAACCAGGCCAGAAACATGGATTGCTGCTGTGTGTGGGTGATGGTTGAAATAAAAAGTCCGATGCCCATCACCACGATCAGGTAAACGGATGCAACAAGAAAAATGAGGAAAATATTACCCAGTATCGGGATATTGAAAAAAAAGCGCGCCATCAGCAGGCCGGCTGCGAGATCAAACAGCGCGATAATCCAGAAAGGGATCAGTTTTCCCGCAATAAACTGGTATTTCTTTATGGGCGTAACATTGATCTGTTCTATGGTTCCTATTTCTTTTTCGCGCACTACATTCATCCCGGCCAGGAACATTCCGATGATCGTTACCAGCAGTACCAGAATTCCAGGGATCATATAGGTTTTGTAGTCCAGTTCCGGATTAAACCAATAGAGCCAGTTAATCTTCACTGATGGTTGAGCTTCAGGAAACGTTTCAGCAATAATACCCTGGTTATAATTGCCTAGGATGGAAACCGTGTAAGCATTCATCAGGGCTGCAGCGCTTCCGTTGATGGCATCATTGATGATCTGAACCCTTGCAGGTACCCCCTTTGCAAGGTTCTTCTCAAATCCCGGCAAGATATATATCATTTGATGTACCGTGCCTTTTCTGATGTTTTCCATGCCTTCCGCTGCATTGCGGCTTTCTCCCTCAATCTTGTAAAACGGGGATGATCTGAAATGCTGCAAAAGGCTTCTGGAAGCAACACTGTTATCATTATCAGTGATGTACAATCTGATTTCCTTTATCTCATAAGTTACTGCAAACGACAATATAAGTAACTGGATTACAGGCATAAGAAATATGATGGGCAACATCATCCTGTTACGGAAAACCTGTATAAACTCCTTCTGCACTATGTAGAAAATTGTCCTCATGTTGTGGAGTCTGATGATCAGGCAAGCCTGATTTTAAATTTGCGGATGCTGGCCAGAATAAAAACCAGTGTCATAAATAACAGGATAAGTGTTTCTTTCCAGAAATAGGTTATCCCGGATCCTTTCAGCATGATCGATTTTATGATCATGATAAACCACCGGGGGGGCATGGCCAGGCTAAGCCATTGCAGCACTTCAGGCATATTTTCAATCGGAAAGATAAACCCGGATAACAAAATGGTCGGCAGCATCATGGCAAACATCGACAGCATCATGGCTGTCTGCTGGTTGTTGGCAATGGTGGAGATAAAAATCCCCAGCGAAAGGGCCAGGATAATAAACAGTATGCTTTCTCCCAGCAGGAGCAGTATGCTTCCTTTAACAGGGACTCCGAAGACATAGTAGCTGAGCAGCAGGATACTGATGGCGTTGATAAAGGAAAGCAGCACATAGGGAATTACTTTTCCGGCAATGATGTTAAAAGGTCTGAGCGGGGAAACCAGCAATACTTCCATGGTTCCCAGCTCCTTTTCCCTGGCAATAGAGATAGAAGTCATCATGGCAGATACCAGCATCAGTAATATTGTTATGATGCCGGGAACAAACATATAAACCCCCTTCAGCGCGGGATTATATATCATGCGGGGTTCGGCAATTATCAGGGGAATACCGGAAGAAGCCTGTTGTCCTCTGTTAAATTCACTGATGATTCCATTGGCATAATTTACAAGCATGCTGGCGGTGTTGGGATCTGAGGCATCTGCGATCAGCTGGACGGTAGGGTGTTCCCCTCTTTCCATTTTTCCGGAAAAGTTATTTTCAAATATGACCACCATTTTGCTTTCTCCTTTCCGGAAATTTTCGGAGATTTCCTCCTGCGAATTCAGGATTTCGCTTTCGGTGAAGAAACCTGAAGCAAACAGTTTGTTTCTGATCGCATGTGTGATCGCATCGGGCGTCGGGTCAACTATGGATACTTTTGCATCGCGGATTTCGTTGGTGATTGCAAAGCCAAAGAGCAACACCTGCACCAGGGGCATTCCGAAAAGGATGACCATTGACCGCACATCGCGGAAAATATGAAGAAACTCTTTGATGATGAAGCGTTTCACAATGCAGGATTAATTGGTTTTCGGGCCAGTTTCAGGAAAACTTCGTTCATATTATGAGCCTGGTATTTCGTTTTAAGCCTTTCAGGGGTGTCGAGTGCCTCTATTTTACCATCAACCATAATGGAAACGCGGCTACAATACTCAGCCTCATCCATGTAATGGGTGGTCACAAAAACAGTAATGCCGGAAGCCGCTGCTTCATGAATCATTTCCCAGAACTGTCGACGGGTGATGGGATCCACACCTCCTGTAGGTTCATCCAGGAATACCAGCTCCGGTGAGTGTAGAATTGATACGGAAAAGGCAAGTTTTTGCCTGATACCCAGCGGAAGTTCTGAGATAACCGTGTTCTCAAAATGTTTGATTCCCAGCCGGGTAAGCATATCCTGCGCACGTTCCATAATGACGGCCCGCTTTAAACCATAGATGCCTCCGAAAAACCGGAAATTTTCGATAACGGTGAGGTCCTCATAAAGCGAGAAACGCTGACTCATGTAGCCGATGCGCCGCTTGATCTTTTCGGTTTCGGTATACACATCATATCCCGCCACCCTGATTTTCCCGGAAGTAGGCCTGGATAAGCCGCATAAAATCCTGATGGCCGTTGTTTTGCCGGCACCGTTGGCTCCGAGGAATCCGAAAATCTCCCCTTTGCTAACGCTGAAGGTCAGGTTATCGTTGGCAATAAACCGGCCAAAACGCTTTACCATGTTTTCGGCTTCAATGACCAGTCCGTTGCTGCTCATGGTATTATTTTTTCATTCCTGATCACCCCCGATCGCTTCATCAGGTGGATAAAGCAGTCTTCAATGCCCGGATCGGCTTCCGAAACCGCTGTTACCATCATTCCTTTTTCTGAAAGATATTCTTTAATGGCATTTGCATTTATCCGCCCTTTTTCCGCGCTGACATGAACGGTATCGCCAAACATTTCGGCACTGAGGACACCCTCAAACTCATTCATAAGGCGGATGGCAGTCAGGGTGTTGCTGCTTTTAATTTTGAACAGCTGATCGGGATAAGCACGGGTTATGTTTTCAGGTGTATCAATGGCCATTATTTCTCCATGTTGTATCAACGCTACACGGTCGCAAAGAACGGCCTCATCCATATAGGGTGTTGCCACAAGAATGGTGATGTGCTCCTGTTTCAGCCTTATCAGCATTTCCCAGAACTCGTGGCGCGATACGGCATCCACGCCGGTAGTCGGTTCATCCAGGATCAGTACCACGGGCTTATGAATCAATGCACAGCAAAGGGCCAGCTTCTGTTTCATTCCGCCTGAAAGTTTCCCGGCCCGCCGGCTGGCATAAGGGGCTAGCTGTTCATATATATCCCTGATCAGGTAGTAATTCTCTTTGATGTCAACCTTGAAAATGCCTGCAAAAAACTGAAGGTTTTCAGCTACAGTCAGATCCTGATATAATGAAAACCTGCCCGGCATGTAACCGAGAATCTGACGCAGTTTTCTGTAATCCTTTACAACATCCAGTCCCTCAACCGATGCAGAGCCGCTATCGGGAAGCAGCAGGGTGGTGAGTATCCTGAAAAGGGAGGTTTTACCAGCCCCGTCGGGACCGATAAAACCGAATATTTCGCCCTTGCTTACCCTAAAACTTATTCCGGCAAGCGCTGTTGCCGATGCATAGTTTTTTGTAAGGTTTTCGCATTGTATGGATACTTCCTCCGTCATTAATTTATTTTCTCTGGGTTTCCTCCCTGGTCCATGTGGCGGTTTTGCCGAGTCCCATCCATGCCTTTCCGATATATCCCCTCACCTGCATCTTGTTACCCTCCAGTTTCATAAAACTGTTGTATGTTTTACCACTGCTGGGATTGTAGATGGTTCCCCCGCTCCATTCATCCTCCCCTGCATCGTAGGTGAAATTCTTCAGGATCTGCAAACCCATAATCTTACGCTGTTTCAGTTTTGCATCAGGATTGTGTTTGTCAAGTTTCTCTTTGCCGTCTGTTTCGCGTGGCTCCTTCAACCACACAATCTCTCCGACGTATTTACCGTTGGCGCTTTTGTAAATTCTCACCTGCGACTTTTCTTTTCCTGTTTCATCATCATACGTCAGGTAATATCCAACTACCCTGTCGGCTTTTGACTGTGCTTTCAGCAGTGAAGGGAATGAAACGGCCAGTATCAGACCGGTAAACATCAGGATTCTTTTCATGTGTTGTGGTGTTTTGAATGAATAATTTCCGAAGATAATCATTTATTAAAGTTAACCTCGGCGGGCATGGATATTTTCAGCCTGCCATCGTTGGGTACGCTTAATTTTACAGCATATACCAGGTTGACCCTTTCTTCTCGGGTTTGGATAATTTTTGGTGTAAACTCCGCGGTGGGTGATATCCAGTTCACCTTTCCTTTAAGCCTGGCCGGACCTTCGGGGGTGTCTATCAGCACCTCGGCCTCCTGTCCTGTTTTTACCTGTGAAAGCATATCTCCACTGATATAGACCCTTAAGTCCATAGTTTTCAGATCTGCAATTTTATATAATGGTTTTCCGAAGGCAGTGATTTCACCGGCCATGGCAAACCTGTTCAGCACGGTGCCTGAAACAGGGTTGATGATATAGCAGCGTTTCAGGGCATCCGCAACCTGTGCCAGTTGGGCATCAATTACAGCCAGTTCATCTGCCAGGTTAACTGACTGGGATTTCACTGTTTCAATCTGGCGGTCGAGCACCTCAATGGCACCCGAGATATCGTCAAGTTGCTTCGGAGTAGTTGTTTTTTTTTTCAGCAGGTTTTCAATCCTGCGTTTATCGGTCATCAGATTGGCTTTTTGCTGCCTGTAAACTTCTGCCTGAGCGCTGATGTTGGAGGCTTTTCCGGCAACGGCACGGCGCTGGGCCAGCATCTGTAGCCGGCGATAATGGAGGTCGGTGGTATCTGTCAGGCCTGTTGTGTCTCCTGCCTTCAATACCTCCCCTTCATTGACAGAGAGCATCAGGATTCGTCCGTTCGATTCAGCGGAAATAACTGTTTCTACCGCTTCAAAATTTCCGTATGCATCAGCAAGCTGGTGCCTGTTGTTGCATGAAGCCATCAGGATAACTGAAAGAATTAAGAAGATTGATAAATGTGTTGTTCTCATTTTTCCATGACTTTTCTTGATTATTATTTCAGGTAACCCATTGCACTGATATAGTTAAGTCTGGATTGCTGAAGCTGTATTTTGTGGAGTTCCAGATTTAGTTCTGCCTTTGTCAGGGCATTTTGTTCAGTCAGGTATTCGGATGAGGTAATCATGCCCTGGTCGAGCCGGGCTGCGGCAGCCATTGCAACTTTTTCCCTGAGCTCAACGATCCGGTGGTCGGCTGCAATCAGGTTTTCAATGCGCAGAATTTCCTGTTTCAGGCTGTTAAGGGCGATGCGCTGCGACATTTCGAATGCTTCTTTGCGGGTATCAATTATTTGCTGCTGAACGGACAGTACCGACTCATCATTCCGGTGTTGGTTCCAGTCCCATAATTTCCACGAAAGCCTGGCGCCCAGCATTGCATAGGACTCAAAGTCGTTTGAAAGCATGTTAAGCCCGGGCCGGCCATATCCCAGGGTTGTAAAAGCAGATAAACGGGGCATTGTCCTGATTCCTGTCAGTGAAATCTGCCGGGAGATTTTCTCCTGCTGCATCCCGAAAATCAGATATTCGGGCCGTGCCTTTGTGTCAAACAGAGACAGCGGGAGGTCCTCATATACCGGAAGGATCAGCTTTGTTTCCGGTCCGGTATTCAGCCCGGTAAGTTCACCAAGTTTGTAGAGCCCGGCGGACTTGTTGTAACGCAGGTCAGTAAGGGCCTGTCCGATTCCCGCAATTTCGGCATCCAGCACGTCGGCATTGGCAGGAAGTATGGTTCCGTTACTGATACCTGCCCTCAACACGGCAAGCCTGGTGTAAAGTTCATCCATGGCCAGAATTAACAGTTTTTCATTGGCCTGAAACTGTAAAATACTGAAATATAATTGATTAATGCTTTCTTTTAAGCGATAGTTCTCCGCATCCACACCGGCAAGTTCAATCTGCATGCTGCTTGCTTCCAGTTCTTTCTGCCGCCTGACGGAACCTCCGTCCCATAGCAACTGGTTTACATCCAGATAAATTTTATAATTATCATTTGAAACCGCAGGTATCTGAATACCTGGTAAAGAAACCGGAATACTGGTAACTTCCGATTGCCATGATGCCTGGCCATAAAGACCGGTTTGAGGGAGATAGTTGCTACCTATGGATTTTGACTGAAGACGGAAAGTCTCTTCAAACAATATTTTTTGTTTTGAAAGCGGATTGTTTGCAACAGCCATGCGGTGACAGGAGTCAAGGGTCAGTACCTGTGCTTCCAGGGTATTTGTGTGGCAAAACAACAGCAGCGCTCCCGATAACGTCAGTAAAGGCGTTTTCATTGGATTGGTTTTAAGGATTGAATAATAGTTTCAGGAACTATTCTTTTTCGTTCCTCAATAAACTTTGCATATTGAGCCTCGTCCATTCCTGCAATGCTCATCAGCACCGGTCTTGCAATGAATGGAAATATCGTCATCGATATCAGGTTGGCAATCAGGTGCTCGGGCTTTACCGGCCGGATGATGCCGGCTGCAACCTCAGACTCAATCTGACTGCGGATAAGGTCTGTATCTATTCCAATATCCCTCATGTTACCAACCAGCCGTTGCGGGTTTAATCTGAGTTCATATAGGACAAATCCCGCTATTTCAGGATTATTTGTCAAAATGTCAATGTATTGACAGACGAATAGCGGGATTTTTTCAAACAGCGGAAGATCAGCTGTTAGTATATTTGTGAGGCCCGGGAAAAGGGTTTTCAACACATCCCGGAAAACGCCCTCGAAAAGTTTATCCTTATTCCGGAAATAATAGTGAAGCAAGGCCTTGTTTATTCCGGCCTCATCAGCGATTTCCTGCATCCTGGCACCATTATAGCCTTTTAAGGTAAACACCTTTCTGGCTGCCCGGAAAATCAGTTGCTCTGTATTCTGATCCAAATCAGTCATTTATAAAACCAGGGAGATAATTTAACCATTTACTTTAACCAATTGGTCAAATGTAAGACAAAAGAAAAGCGGTTTGCAAGTTTTTTTTAAGAAAAATGCAGACCGCTTTATAAAACCTTAATTTTCAGTAAATTTAAAGGACAGCAGAATGGCCTGAACCTGTTTCAGGTAATCATATTTGGGTTCATTGGGTGCATAGACATAACCATCCAACCCGATTACCAGATTATTCTTCCTATCCACAAAAGTGTAATTGATAAAAGGTCCGCCCATAAAATCTTTTCTTACCTCCCAGAGCCCCCTCATTTCAATGGCAGGTTCTTCTTTCAGGGTTATGGTTCTGGCTTGGGGAAGTATAAACTCGTCTGCAATGACCATATAAGAACTGTCGCTGGGGCCTGGTACAAAAAGTTGGGTAAACTGATTTCTGACAGATTTGATTTTCAGCGGGTTGAATGCCACCGTATCAGTATATGGATAGGAATAGATCATCAACCCCTGGCTCATAATATTGGTTTCGCGCCTGAGCCAGATGAAGTTATCTTTCTGAACAGCAACATAATAGTCAGCCGGGATATTCATGTCGAGATTGAACACTTTTTTTATGCTTTCACTGGCTTTAATGTTCAGGCTCTTTGAGTAAAGGGTCTGGAGACGTTCAATTTCAGCATTATCGTAGAGATTCAGGATTTCGCTGCTTCTTTCAGCAAAAATTTCTTTAATTCCTTCAATGGTTGGTGAGGAAATCTTTACCACGCGCTGGGGGCTGGCCCAGATATCGCGCCGAAGTTCGGCCTGAGGTTTGGCCAGGGCGCTATCGATGGTAATAATCAACGCATTACGGTGTGTTTTAAGTAATCTCCCGAATTCATCTTCCTTGATCTGAACCAGTTTATAAAAAGGTTCCGGCTGAGGCAGGCCCGGAACCGGCCTGCTGAAAAAAGCACGGACAGAGTCGCCTGCTGAACTTTTCCAAAGGTTGTTCTCCGATACGACGACGATCTCAGAAGGCTTACCGGTAGAGGAAGGTTTCATGGTCTTACCCTCATGCCTGCAGGATAAAACCGTGACCGATAATCCAATAAACAGGAGCAGCTGAAACAAAATTCCTATGGCTCTTTTCATGGTTGTAACAATGAATTTAGATTAATGGTTTATATACCGGATGTTCAGGTGTTTAAGTCATAACGCAGGAAAATCCGATTTATTGAACTATCCGGTGATAACCCGTCAGATATTGCCGGAAACCAAATTGGGGCAAGCCGTGACCTGTTTGCAGGGCTATGTCAGGAGACCACAGTGACCTTTATTTTTTGTCCTGGTTTTAATTGTTTCTCGTTGGTGATATTGTTGAGCCGTTTAATATCCTCAACCGTAACGCCCTCATGCTGATTGGCTATTTTCCAGAGTGTATCTCCCTGCTGAACAGTGTAATATTTAAATTCCGTATTCTTTTCCTTTGTTTTCTGATGATTATCTGCCACCGCCTGTCCTGCAGGTTCTGTTATCTCGGTTGTTCCGACAATAAGCCTTGCCCCGGCCTGAATATTACTACCTTTCAGGTTGTTAAGCCGCTGAAGCTCTGCAATGCTGGTATTGTAATTTCCTGCAATCCGGCCAAGGGTTTCGCCCCTGGCTACCCTGTGGTATTTATTCTCTCTGCGCACAGGAGCGCTTGTTTCAGGTTTTGCTGAATCAGCGGGAACGACGGCTGCAAGGGTTTCAGAAGTATCTTTTTCAGGGGCCGCTTCGGCCTGGGTTGTTGGTTTGGGAGCCGGTGCTGGTTTTGGTTTTGCCTGGGCATATTCCACCTGCTGAACGCTTTCGGGCCTGACAACCAGGCGCTGGCCAATTTGAATATTGGTCGACCTGAGTTTGTTCCATTTTTTCAGATCGTTGACCGAGCAACGGTACTTGCGCGCAATTAAACCAAGGCTCTCGCCCTTTTTCACTTTGTGATATTCAGCCTGCGTCACTGTTTTCATCATGGTGAGCACCTGCTCCTTTTCTATCTCAGCCTGTGAACGGAAAGCATAAAGCTGGGCTTCGTTATTGACAAAATCGGCAATGTTTTTCTTCTGAAGCCTCAACACGTAAGTGTTGTCTCTTGTGGCGGGAATAATTCTGCTCTTATAGGCCGGATTCAGAAATTCAATTTCTTCGACAGGGATATTGAGCATATTTGATATCTGGTGGAATGACAGCACATCCTTCACAATCACCGTATCAATCTCAAAATGATGAAAAAGCGGCTGAACCGGTCTCAGGTTGTGTTCTGCAGCGTAAGACATCACATAATTGACCGCTATGAAAGCGGGGACATAACCTCTGGTTTCAAGGGGAAGAAATGGGCGGATCTGCCAGAAATCCATTTTACCTCCTGAGCGGCGTATGGCCTTGTTTACATTTCCGGCGCC
>CAZDBX010000084.1:0-12129 GCA_964503805.1 uncultured Lentimicrobium sp.
CGAAAGATTACCGGCATATCCTTACCCATCAGATCATCCATGCGCGTTTTTATGAGATTATCGGCTATCGGGCCGGAGAACCTTTTGAATCAGGAGATTACCGGGCGATGGAAGACCCGTTGATTACCGGACTGCCTGTATCCCGGCTTACGGATAGGTACCTGCATTGGCGGGCAGGAAATATGCAGGGTCATTGAAATTCAATTTATTATCTCCGGAAGGCAGGGAAATTAATGTTTTGGTGCGCTGCACCTATTGATGTCACGGTGCGTTGCACCTGATGATGTTTCGGTGCGCTGCACATGTGGAGTGAGCGGGGACCAGGCAAGAAATTCCGTTTGTTTTTCGTGGTGTTATGCAGTATATTTGTCATTATAACAGGCTAAACAAAAAGCAATATGGCAAGAGGTGTCAACAAGGCGATCCTGATTGGTAATCTGGGCAGGGATCCTGAAATTCAGAATTTTGACAAGGGTGTGAAGAAGGCATCATTTTCGCTGGCCACCACTGAAACTTACCGCAACCGCGAAGGGCAGGAGATGGAGCAAACGGAATGGCATAACATTATCCTCTGGCGCGGACTGGCCGAGATCGCCGAGAAATTCCTGAGGAAAGGTTCCCAGGTGTATATCGAGGGCCGTATCCGGAACCGCTCCTACGAAAAAGACGGACAAAAGCGCTACATTACCGAAATAGAAGGAGATACGCTGAATCTTTTGGGGTCAAGGCAGTCATCTGATTCTGCCCCCTACCCCGAGAACCATCCTGCTCCGCAGCCGGCACCCCCGCCCGTGCAGGAGCCGGAAGATGACCTGCCATTCTGAACCGGAATAAGCGGATTTAATAAATTTTCACCCTGTCACCCTTTACGGCAGGGCATGGTGTTGTGCTCAGGCCTTTCCGCTCAGCGATTTGGGGATTCTGCCGTTTTTGATGGACTCCGAACGCAGGCGGCGGCCAACGATGCGTTCCGTCATGGCTCCCGTTTCCAGGATGCGGTCGATGTCGAGGTTGGTTTGAATGCCCATTTCATCCATCATTACCACCATATCCTCCGTTGTAACAAGTCCGGTAATGCCGGGATCTTTATAATAGTATGAGCCGGTTCCGGCCACGGGCACTCCGTCCACAAAGTTGGCCGGCTGTCCGCCTATCCCCCCGAGGGTTGATTCATAATTGGTCATGCCGGCCTGCAAAGCGGCCAGCACATTGGCCAGGCCCCAGCCCCGGGTGGTGTGGAGGTGTACAATGTGTTTTTCGGGATTCGGAATGCTGTCGAGCAACATCGAAAAATAACGGTACACCCGGTCGGGCGAAGCGGAGCCGTCGTGATCGGCGTGCTCCACATCATTTGCGCCTATATCCAGCCAGCGTTTGGTGAAATCAATCGCTTTTTCCATCTTCGTTGGTCCTTCGATGGGGCAGCCCCATATGGTGCTGACGGTTCCGTTTACCTTGATGCCCGCATCATGAGCCAGGGGAATGTATTTTTCGGCCATCTTCCAGTAATCGTCGAGCGACAGCCCGGAATTTTTTCGGTGGTGCGATTCGCTGGTAGAAACCATCAGCAGGATTCGGTCGGGCCCCCAGCCCTCCTTGCGGGCTTCAATGGCGCGTTCTATGGCCTTTTCGCGTATGGTTACCGCGGTAATGCTTACCCCGCCGATCAGATGGGCTACCGCTTTGCTTTTGCGGATGCCTTTGAGCAGGGCATCGGCATCCCTGAACTGCGGCATCCCTTTGGGATTGCCCAGGTTGGTGAGTTCAATGTGCTTAAAGCCGCTGAGTATAAGCTGTTCAGCTACCCACAGCTTGGCTTCGGTGGGGATAAATTTTTCTTCGTGCTGAAATCCGTCGCGGACAGTGATATCGCCAATGGTTACTTTTTCGGGGTAGTTCATGCTTTTTACTTTTCCACTGTTAAACACCTTAACCACAGGCTTGTTCACCGGGATATGCAGTTTTGTGCATATTACGGCGATCACCGGATAATTACAGTTACATTTGAATCCGGATCAGATATTGGTCATTGATTATTCCGGGATATCCTTAAAAAATCGAAGTTCATCCCGCAAGGGCAACCTATTGATTATATCAGACAAATACACCCGGATGCTTAACCTGTCCGGGAAAATTGCAAATACATGACTACGGATACTTTTTTATTTGGAAGGATTCTGAATTACAAAAATATCGCGATTTACCCCCCCCTTTTGTTGGTAATATACAATATTTTGTTATATATTTGATGCGACATTAAGGATAAAGGTCGGGATATATCGTATAATTGAAAAGTTTAATTGCCGGGATAAAAGATTTAAAAATAAGAAGGAGAAAATAATACTAAAGTTGATTAAAACTCAAAAATCATTTCGGGTATAAGCCAGTTTAAAAACTGAGTCCGGATTCAGAAAGGAGGTTAAAAATAGCCGGTGAAACTTTATGCCCCCCAATAATGGTATTGGAATGATCTCAATAATCATGAACCGCAATTAACCCATTAAATTTAACCGGCTTATTACCGGCCACGGGGAGTTGGCTGCCCTTACTCTGACAAGCTAACCGGCAACCGCTCCCCTGCCAACCGGTAACAAGCGCAAAATTAGCAAAAACCATGAGAAATATTCATTTACGTTTTGCGTTCGTCTTTACAGCAATGCTTTCCGCTTCGCTATTATTCGGCCAAATGAATTACTGGACAACACCACCCTACAGGTTCAATATGAATCCTTCAACACCTTCCCGAACAAACATTCCTCCGGGGTTCTCCTCTTACGAAGTATCTAATGGAGCCTACGATCAAAATGGTAACCTTCTGTTTTACACTCTAGGTAATAGCCTGATTGATGCTAATGGAAATGATTTTGGCTCCTTAGGTGGATATAATCTGGACAATTGTGATGAACGCTACGGGCATTTACAAGCCGAAGTTGCAATTGTGCCGGTTCCCGGGTCCTGTAGCAGGTTTTACGTAATTTATGGTATGGACAATCCTGTTGGCGATTGCATATTACTTTATGTTACAGTTGATTGCTCAACATACATACCATCAGTAACATACAGTAAGATGACCTCAGTTTACTGTCCGCCTGATCCGCCTTATTACGCTGGCGAGGGGTTTCTGATTCCAGGTGCCGGAGGTCTGGATCATGTGAGCTTTGCAGTTTCCGCAATCGTTCAGGGCGAAGGCGCCAATGCACAAAGATATCTTTACTCAACCAGTATGGAAGGTATTTACAAATATATTATTACGGCAACTGGAATTGGTTCTGGAATCGTAACAGCCCCTTTATCACAACTTGGCCTCAACTATGATAACTTCGAGGGACTCGAAGCCGAACTCTCATGGAACCGAGATATTTTTGCCTGGATTGACCCGGTCGGTGGAAAAGTACACACCATTAGGTTAAATTTTGCTGGGGAGTTTGTTTCAGGTTCTCTTGCCAGTTACAGTCTTGGCGGGGTGCAAGGGATAGAATTTACCAATGCCACGTCAAATCCATTCCTCTACGTGACCTATCCGTTTGGGGTCAGGAAGATCAATACAGCCAACCAGACTTCAACACTCCTGAAGAATCAGGCCGGTATCAATCTGTCAAAGTCGTTTCTTGAGTATGGGAAGAATGGCAAAATTTACGGGGTTTCACCGTCTTACGACAGCCAGGGCAACCTTGTTTCTTCTACACTGGTTGGCATTGGATCTAACGATGTTTATTCCTCAGTGGATGCAGGATTTGATTCCCGTTTTTATGACATTTCAGGTAACGGGATATTTACCCTGCCCGATCAGATTGATGGAGATAACTACAATTACTTTTTTGGAAATCCATATGTTACTGTCAGCAATTTTTCACTGAATGGAATTACTCCTTCTACTAGCTGTGTAAGTGCAACAAATTTCTACAATTGTGCTCCAATTGCATTTAATGCAGTATATAGCGGCGGTAGTTCGCCTTCTCAATATAAATTCGAGATCAGGGCAACCGATGCAAACTGCAACATTATCACAGGCCAGAACTACATTAATTACAATTCAGGCTGGTTAAACGGGCAACCGGCCCCCAATACTGACCTCCGTAATTTTGCTGACAATAACAATCTCAGTTTGAGCAATGTTACCGGCAAGGTAAACATTAAATACAGCATGCGCGATGCTTGTGGAAATGAATCGGCTAAAAACTACACTATATCTTTAAGTTCTGCTCCCCAGGCTTCTATAGTTCTTGAAATTTACAACAAAAGCAACCCTCAGAATTACCTTTCGCCGTCACATTCGGTAAGTTCGCCGGTCAATGTGGGCACTGCCTCGCTCGGGTACAGGATTAATAATTCGAACGGGCTTGTGAGCTACTTCAAAGTAGTTGTTGACGAGGTTAGTTCGAATGGAAGTTTTATAAAAAATATTGTAGAACAGACATTTACAACGAATGGTGTTGGTGGATTGACTTATGAAAACCTTAACAATTATTGCGCCCGTGCCACTGCATGGCCTGCAAATCCGGGCTATGGAAACTGTAATTATACCAATCCTTCATACAACGGATACAGTGGTTATTTCAGTTATTCCAATGGCATGTATTCCTGGCAAAAATACCTGAAACTAACTGTAACAGTCGGGAATATCTGCGGTGAATCATCTGATTATTCTTATTTGTATGTTGAAACAAGGAACAATAAATCACTGCTGGACGATGAAGAATCAATGGATAATCTGAATGTGAATGATTGTAGCGTTTATCCAAACCCGGCATCCGATAACCTTACACTAACGGCTAATTTATTGGCTGATGAAGTGATTACCCTTACATTATCTGATATGAGCGGACGGATGGTTCGTACATTGCTTAACCGGGAAGCTTTACCGATGGGAAATTCTTTTAAGTTTTTTGATATTTCAGGCCTTACCCCTGGTATGTACATTTACCATATCAGTGCCGGATCATTTAGCAAAAGCGGTAAAATAGCCAAAAAATAAATTTTAGCTCAACCTCCGTGCTATGCCCAATTAGCACGGAGGTTTTATTTTCAATCATTACTGTCCCATTAAAATCTAAAATAGTTCTTTGAAAAGTTTGAAATTTAGTTAGTTGTAGTCTTTTTTCGAGCGAACGGACTTGAATATTTAGTTTTGCATCAGATTAATCTGATTGCATGTGTATTAGGACAAATACGTTTTCGCTCAACTAGTCTCGTTTCTGAATCGAAGTAAATTCAATCGTATTGTTGCCAAATACAATAGAGACAAATACGTGAAGCATTTTACTTGTTGGAATCAACTGCTTTCTTTGATGTTTGGGCAATTGTCAAATCGTGAAAGTCCTAGAGATTTGATTGTAGCACTTGATGTTCATCATTCCAAATCTTATCATTTGGGCTTGGGCAAGAATGTTTCAAAATCATCTCTGGCCAGAGCCAACCAAGACAGGGACTATCACATCTTTGAAGAGTATGCTTACTATCTGGTAAATGAAGCCAGGCAGAAACGGGTTTCTGACATCTTCAAGCTTGAAGGTAATGTCTATGCTTTTGATTCAACAACGATTGACTTGTGCCTATCCGTATTTTGGTGGGCGAAGTTCCGTAAGAAAAAAGGTGGGATTAAAGTCCATACATTATATGATGTGGAGACACAGTTACCGACATTTTTCATATCACTGAAGCTTCTGTTCACGACTCTACTGCAATGAAAGAGATCCCTTATGAATCAGGTTCATATTACATATTTGACCGTGCATATTATCACTTCAAGATGTTGTATAAGATTCATCAAATAGGGGCTTTCTTCGTTGTAAGGGCAAAGAAGAACCTTCAATACAAGATAATCAAATGGAAACGAAGATTGTAAAAGAACGTACTTTCAGATGTAACAATCGAATTGACTGGGTTTTATCCTAAGCAATACTATCCAGCTCATCTTAGGTTGGTCAGATATTGGGATGAAGAGCAAAAGCGTGAGCTAGTATTCTTAATCAATGCAATGCACATTTCTGCACCTCAAGTTGCTGAACTTTACAAGAACCGCTGGCAAGTCGAGCTTTTCTTCAAGTGGCTAAAGCAACATCTGAAAATCAAAAAGTTCTGGGGAACTACTGAAAATTCTGTTCGGATCCAAATCTACGCTGCCATGTGTACTTACTGCTTGGTGGCAATCGTCCAAAAAGACATGCAACTTGACAGAAGTACAAATGAGGTTTTGCTGATATTTAGTATTTCTTTAACAGATAAAACTCATCTTCGAGACCTATTTGAGAGAACTAAATTTCAAAATGACAAAGAACGTTTTAGGCTTAATGAGCCAAATTTGTTTAATTTTTAATAACGTCCCAATTTTAATGGGACACTAGTGATTTTCAATCAATGAAAAAGATTTTTCTTTTATTATTTTTTGTTTTATTTTTCTTTAAGGCACAGCCTCAAAACATTATGTTTAATCCTTCCTTTGAATATTATACTGCTGATTGTAACGACATTAACTTTGGTACTTTTGTAGCATATGATAGTTCCAAAGTTCATAATTGGTTCTCATTAAATAACATGTTATTGTATTATAATACTTGTTCAACATGGCCGGGTAATCATTACTCAGTTCCGAATAACATTCAAGGTTTCCAATATCCCAGAACTGGTGCAGCTTATTTCGGAATTTTAGTATACTATTATGAAGGTGCTTCTGATATACGAACTTATTTGTCGGGCACTGTTAAAATGCCATTATTATCGGACTCAGTATATTGTGTTGAATACTTTGTTTGCCTTCCTGAACGTGGTTCAAATGGTGCAATAATGAATGTAGATGCCTTTCTCAGCGAGACAATTCCTCAGTATCCACAATGGATCCCTAATCATGACCTGTTACTTGAATTACCGGCACAAATTAAATCGAAACAAATATTGAATGACAGCATCAACTGGATTAAGGTAAGCGACCTTTACAAATCCCATGGCGGCGAACGCTATATTACTATCGGAAATTTCCAGACCAGGGAGAGAACAACAAAAATCAGCTGGAGCGAGGAGCCAGATCACAGCACAGTTGTGCATTATTTCCTTGATGATGTCAGCGTAGCCCCTGCCGGTGTAAAGGCTCCGGCATTAGGCCCGGATACTTCGGTATGCCGCCATGCCATGCCCTACCGGCTTACGGCCCCGGCAGGTTACGATGCTTATGAATGGAGCACCGGTCAAACCAGCCGAAGCATTGAGGTATATGATCAGGGGAAATACACACTCACCTGCTATTTGGGCGATTGCGGCAGCCTGAGCGATGAAATAGTTATACGGTTTGATACCCCGGTATTGAATCTTGAACATGACACAACCATTTGTCGTGGCGATACAGCAGTAATTACTGCCCCTTCGGGCTTTGCACAATACCGCTGGAGCAATGGCGATACATCACGAATTATGCGCACAACCCATGCAGGGACCTATTACCTGGTTACTACCGACCGCTGCGGCACACAGCTTGATTCGGTAAAAATTGCTGTTGATACCATCCCTGCCGGTATCATAAAATTGGGCAACGATACCACAACCTGTTACAACGGGAAGGATTTCCCGATTGTTCTGTCAGCCAACACCATACTGCCTAACTACCGCTGGAGCAATGGCGATACCACCAGGCAAACCATTGTTGAAAGCAGGGGTATTTATAAGCTAAGCAGCAATTTCAGGTGCGGCGGGGTAAGCGATGAAATTTTCGTGGATGTGTGCCCTCCTGTTATTGACTTTCCGAATGCATTTACCCCGGACGGGGACGGTTTAAACGACACCTTTGGTCCGGTCCAGACCAATATGTTCATTCAAAGCCTGCTGATTTATAACCGCTGGGGAGAACTGGTATTTGAAGGCAGAACGCCCGACGCGCATTGGGATGGCAATTACCTTTCCAAACCTGCACCAGCCGGAATATACGCGTACAGGATTTTGTATTCGCCCTATGATGCCAGTGGAAAGCCTTTTACGCAAAAGGGATATGTTGTGCTGATCAGGTAAGGTACATCAAACTTTCATGCCGGAAATTGTGAGGAAGTTTCAAAGTGCAAACAGCCACAACCCCCATTGTGCTGAGCAAACACTGAACAGGGGATATCCTGTAAAATCAGTTTCATCCCGCAAGGGCAACCTATTGATTATATCAGACAAATACACCCGGATGCTTAACCTGTCCGGGAAAATTGCAAATACATGACTACGGATACTTTTTTATTTGGAAGGATTCTGAATTACAAAAATATCGCGATTTACCCCCCCCTTTTGTTGGTAATATACAATATTTTGTTATATATTTGATGCGACATTAAGGATAAAGGTCGGGATATATCGTATAATTGAAAAGTTTAATTGCCGGGATAAAAGATTTAAAAATAAGAAGGAGAAAATAATACTAAAGTTGATTAAAACTCAAAAATCATTTCGGGTATAAGCCAGTTTAAAAACTGAGTCCGGATTCAGAAAGGAGGTTAAAAATAGCCGGTGAAACTTTATGCCCCCCAATAATGGTATTGGAATGATCTCAATAATCATGAACCGCAATTAACCCATTAAATTTAACCGGCTTATTACCGGCCACGGGGAGTTGGCTGCCCTTACTCTGACAAGCTAACCGGCAACCGCTCCCCTGCCAACCGGTAACAAGCGCAAAATTACAGAAACTATGAACACCTTAAGAAACATTTTTTTTGCGCTATTTGTGCTGACTGTAACAATAACTGGTTGTAAAAAAGACATCGAAACAACCCAAAACGAATCAGAAAACACCGATATCCAGTTAAAAAACGGATATTTGGTATTTAAAGATTCTGCAACCTTTAATGATCATATTAACTGGATAAGGCAAAATGAAACAAATCCTGAAATTATTTACCAATTTAACAAAAATCTAGGGTTTGAATCATTCTCAGAAGTTTACGACAAAGGAATGAGAATTACCGACCCTGTTGAATTTGATAATTATAGGACAAAAAATCCCGATTGTTTTAAAAAAATTATTCTTGAAGACAACTCGGAATTTTGGGAGATGCCTATGTCCTCTTTAAAAAGCTATTTATCTGATAAACATGGGGTTTATAAGATTAAAAGCACATTGTTTAGATTAACAGAAAAAGCTGTGTTTTCTACAAAAGACGAGGCAAAATTCACAGTGTTAATTAATTCGCTATTGGCGTCAACTGACACTAAAATAAAATGTGAAGTTAATCCGCAACTATCAACCTTAAAAGATGAGCAAATTAGTTATAGAACTGTATATTTCCCAGGATGGTCAGATAGAAGGATAGTTGCAAGGCTATACCATGGATGGGATGGCAATAACAATTATGATGCAAGAACCACATCTCAACAAAAAAATTGGACTGGAGCTTGGGTTTACGCAAAAATTCCCGAATTGATACAAAGTAGCAAAGAAGGATATTATCGAATGGAATGGCTTGGTCAGTTATCCACTCCAATTTCTATTCCTCCGACTTATGATCGAAAATTAGATCATGACAACTTTAGACGTACTTTAGTTGATGGGGCAGTCTTACCTATTTCAACACCTAATAGTTCATGTCTAGTTACTCATTATGGACAGAGATATGGCAATATAGCCCAAATAATCGACAACCAGTTGTTTGCTGATTAACAAAGAGAAGAAACTTGTGTATAGCACACACAAACAATTATTTACCCAAACTTAATTAAATGAAAATCTTCGGTTATTTTATTATTTTTCTTCCTTTTCTTTTGAACCAACAAAATGTTCATGCCCAAAACATTTTTGCAAAAATCTTAAATGAAAACAGTCAATTTGTTGGAATACAATTTAACCCCTACATCAATTCCCTTGACAGGTTATGGCAAACCAGCTATTATCCCGGAAAGTCCAAGATTAAGGTATACGCCATAAGGTATGGAATTGAAGTGCCGAAAAATTTGTTTCTGGCTGTGGATTTGTCGTTTTATAATTCGAAGAATAAAGCAAATAGCGAGTACTATTTCGAATTTAAACCGGGGATTTTGGGTAGATACATTTTCTTCAGCAAAAAGAATGTTTCTATAATAACTGAGCTTGGGGGTTATTATCGGTTTATTAGTTTTGATTTTCCCGGAATTAATAATTATCCACCAGATGTAATTAAAGGGTTGAAAAAACCTAAACCAGGCTGGTACACCTCTGCCGGAATGGGCATCAACCTCTACAAAAAAAAGGTAACGCTTGATCTGATGGTTAAATACTCACCCGATATTTGGTTTGAAGGATATCATTTTGCACCTACCTACAAACTTAACTACCATTTTAAGTAAATTGTAATCAGCACCCCGCCATTTTCAATCGGGGTGCTTTTCTTCTTTTTATGCAAAAAACAATACCGTTTTTAATAACCCTTTTAGTCATTCTGTTTACTTCCTGTGAAACGCCGGTTGATATGGACATTCCACAAGAGGGAACAACAACAGTTGCCTTTACCAGCCAATCGTATAATGATGCCCTGCAGGTATATATTGCCCGTACACGGCATATTTACGACACAACCCGGTACAGCGGATGTGATTCAACAGCAGAAGCTTTTGTGATTCATAACGGAACTCAAGTCCCGCTCAGGTATAACGGAAAAAGATTTGTTGCAGAAGGTTTATCAACTCATCCCGGCGACACCATTTCGCTGCGGGTAACCGGCACAAATTGTAAGCACGCCTATGCACAAACAGTTATTCCCCAAAGTACCATTGCGCATAGCATTGAAATTACACCCTCTGCCCTGCTTATTGAGGATGTTTATTTTTCAAGGGTGCAGCTTGGTTTTAACGACCCTGCCGAGGAAACCAATTATTACGAATTTAGTCTTACTGTCACTCAAATTGTGGATGATTCATCGACCAGTTATGGTTACCATTATTTCAGATCGTTTGATCCCATCATGGTTAGCGAGGACATTATGCAGTATGAACCCGTAACCATGCTTTTCAGCGATGCCATGTTTAATGGTTCACAGGCAAGTATACCAATGTACTATTTTCTCTACTTTTTCACTGAATCCCTTCAAAAAGTGATTGTGGTTTCAGAGCTAAGAAACGTCACCCGCGAGCATTACAACTACTATAAATCGCTCTATAAATTCATGTACAACGAGAGCGGCATCTGGTCAGGAATGACCTTGCCGTTTTCTGTTAACGGCAACATTGAAAATGGAGCCGGATTGTTCTCGCTTTTTACCTCCACCCGCGATACTGTTGTATATGATTTCAGATAAGAAGAACCGTTATTCAGTTTCCCATAACCTCATTTTGCTTGTTTTCATAATAGCATTGCTGATGCAAAAAGGAGTTACCGGGCAAACCATCAGCGGTTTTGTTTCGGATTCCAAAAGTGGTGAAAGGTTATTGTATGCCGGTATTTACTTGGCCAATACCGCCAAAGGCACAAGCACAAATGGTTATGGCTTTTTCAGCATAACCCCGGGCTTACCGCAAGGTGACCCCGTTGTGCTTGTAATAACTTATGTCGGGTACCTCAGCGACACCCTGCTGTTGAATAATCTGATGAAGGATACTTTGGTGAATATCCGATTAAAGGCCGGATTAGAGCTTAGGCCGGTGGAAATTATATCGGGAAATAGTTCAGGCGGTACTTCGTCGCCGGGTATGCACCGGCTGACTGCACAGGTAATTAAATCCCTTCCTGCTTTAGGGGGTGAAACTGACCTGATAAAAGTTTACCAGCTTACACCCGGTGTACAGCAGGGGCACGAAGGCACATCCGGCCTGCATGTGCGCGGTGGATCACCCGATCAGAACCTGATCATGCTTGATGACGTGCCGCTTTACAACATTAATCACCTGGGCGGTTTCATTTCTGCTTTTAATACCGACGCGATAAAAAGTTCAACACTCATTAAAGGTGGATTCCCTGCAAGATTCGGTGGTCGGTTGTCATCAGTGCTGGATGTGAGCATGGCAGATGGAAATCTGAGCAAAACTTCAGGAAACCTGAGTCTTGGGATTATTTCGGCAAGGTTTTCACTGAATGGCCCCATCCGGAAAAATGAAAGTTCATACCTGATCAGTGTCCGCCGTTTTTATTTCGACCTTATTGCCAAACCGTTTGCACAACGTGCAAACCCGGGCTCATCGGTAGGTTATAATTTT
>CAZDBX010000085.1:0-12119 GCA_964503805.1 uncultured Lentimicrobium sp.
GGCTTCTGAAACGCTCTATCTGCTGGGTGACGGAACCCCGGCCGGATGGGATAATACTGCCGCGCTGCCGATGACCAAAGTGGCTCCTGGCCTCTTTGAGATTACGGTGAACCTTGCGGGCGGAAGCACTTACTTCAAGTTCATTGAAACACTGGGCCAGTGGGCGCCGCAATACGGAACGGATGCCAGCGGAACAGGCGATGCGGGCAACCTGGTATTAAGGCCTGACGAAACCGTTCCTGATCCTCCGGCAATTCCGGTACCTGCCATTGCCGGTAGTTACAAGATTACGGTCGATCTTGCTAAAATGAAATATACCGCCGTTATGGCAAATTAGTGAGTGGAAATTTCTTTATTGAACGGCAGGCTATCCGCAGGGGTAGCCTGCCTTTTTCGTGAATGGCAGGTTGTTGCGCTTACTTTATGGTGTAATCGGATTGTTGTACTTTTGCAGTTCAGCTGATAATTATGGGTAGAAAAGTTAAAAATGAGGGCCCCCTCATCCTTGAAAATGTTGAAATCATTGATGCCGGTGCCGAAGGAAAAGCCATTGCACGGGTAAATGAAATGGTGGTATTTGTGCCTTTTGTGGTGCCCGGCGATGTGGTCGACATCAGGATAGTTTCGCGCAAGCGCAGGTTTTTTGAAGGAAGGGCAGTGAAATTCCATAAATTGTCCGATATGCGTGTAGATCCCGTATGCAGTCATTTCGGAATCTGCGGCGGGTGCAAATGGCAGGGAATGGATTACAGCCGGCAGCTGTATTACAAGCAGAAACAGGTACAGGATAATTTCAGCAGGATCGGACACCTGGAGTTTCCAGGCATAATGCCCATAAAAGGGGCCCCTAATACCGAATACTACCGCAATAAACTCGAGTATACATTTTCTACCCACCGCTGGCTGACCGATGAGGAAATGAATATTCCTCCTGAAGTGCGTGACATGAATGCCCTGGGTTTCCATATTCCCGGTATGTTTGACAGGGTGCTGGATATTCAGCACTGCTATCTTCAGTCCCAAATATCCAACAGGATACGACTGGCATTGAAGGATTTTGCCATCAGCAGGCAGATTTCATTTTACAACATCAGAAACTTTGAAGGAGACCTGAGAAACCTGATTATCAGGAATTCCAATACCGGCGATCTGATGGTGATCGTCGTTTTCGGAACGGACAACCCCGGTAAGATTGAAACGGTCATGCGGTTTGTTTCCGGAAGTTTCCCTGAGATTACGTCGCTCTTTTATGTTGTCAACCAGAAACACAATGATACGATCAATGACCTGAATCCGGTGCTTTACAGCGGAATACCACACATGACAGAAGCGATGGACGGCCTTAAATACAGGATTGGCCCCTTGTCTTTCTTTCAGACCAATTCAGTTCAGGCGCGGGAGTTGTATTCCATCACCCGGGAATTTGCCGGCCTCACAGGAGCAGAAACGGTTTATGATCTGTATACCGGTACAGGTACAATTGCAAATTTCATCGCTTATCGTGCCGGACGTGTTGTGGGGATTGAGTATGTGGAAGCTGCCGTTCAGGATGCGCGGATGAATTCGGAACTGAATGGTATTTCGAATACCGTCTTTTATTCGGGCGATATGGCAAAAGTGCTGACTTCTGAATTTATTATGAATAACGGTAAGCCGGATGTGGTTGTGACAGATCCGCCCAGGGCAGGGATGCACGAAAAGGTGGTGAAAAGTATCCTGGAGGCGGCACCGGAAAAGATCGTTTATGTAAGCTGCAATCCAGCCACGCAGGCCCGCGACATCAGTCTGATGGCAGCGCAATACCGGATTTCACAGGTGCAGCCTGTAGATATGTTTCCGCATACCCACCATGTTGAAAATGTCTGTCTGCTGGAACTCAGGTGACTCTCCTGCCCTAAGGCCTGAATGTTTTGATCTGTCCGGCAAGTTCGTTCAGATCCGGATTCTCTCCCTTAAAGATAATGTGTGCTTTTTCATAAAACAACGCCCTTTGTTCCAGATGCCGCGTTACCCATGGAAGTAGTTGGTCCTGGCCGATTCTCTTAATCAGCGGCCGGGTAGTTTTAGATTGGGAGAGCCGCTTCACAATGGATACAGGATTGAGTTTTATATAAACGGTTATGCCGCTGCGCTGCATAAGACTGAGATTGTCGAAATAACAAGGCGTGCCGCCTCCTGTGGCAATCACCGTGTTAATCCTGCCGGCCAGCGACCTGATGACTGAATGCTCCAGAACCCTGAAAGCATCCTCTCCTTCACTGTCAAAAATCTCTTCAATGGTTTTGCCGGTCATGGTTGATATCAGCTCGTCGGTGTCTTCAAATGCATATCCGAGCATTCGGGCAAGTTTTCGTCCGGCGGTCGATTTGCCGCTGCCCATATAGCCAATCAGGAAAACTGGTTTTGACATGAATTAAATGAATCTGACTGACAAAAATAGCATTAATCCCGGAAATGGACTGCAATGGAGATGTAGAATCCACCGGACGGATATCTGCTTATTTTTGTAACTTTATACCGCTTATGGCATACTTTAAGGTTTACAGAGGATCACTTATATAATGACTTCAACCATTCATCAGATACTGGCGCGATACTGGGGATACAGTGCCTTCAGGCCTATGCAGGAGGAGATTATCCTGTCGGTGTTGTCGGGTCGCGATACGCTTGCCCTGCTGCCCACCGGAGGAGGCAAGTCGTTGTGTTTTCAGGTTCCCGGAATGGTGACAGAGGGCATTACCCTTGTAATCACGCCCCTGATTGCCCTGATGAAAGATCAGGTTGAAAACCTGAAAAGCAAAGGGATTCCCGCCGAAGCTGTCTATTCCGGTATGACGCCCAGGGAGGTTGAGCTTGCCATGAATCATGTACTGCACGGTCAGGCGCGTTTTCTTTATCTTTCCCCTGAACGGCTGCTAACCGAACGGTTTCTCACGGCACTTGAGCACATCAAAGTCGGAATGATTGCAGTGGACGAAGCCCATTGCATCTCTCAATGGGGCTACGATTTCAGGCCGCCCTATCTGCGCATTGCGGAATTGCGCGACCGCCTGCCCGGTGTTCCGGTGCTGGCCCTTACTGCCACGGCAACCCGGAAAGTGGTGAATGATATTCAGGACAAGCTCAGATTTTCGCAATACAATGTGTTTGAACGCAGTTTCGAACGCAATAACCTTGCATATGTCGTTTCAAGGACGGAGAATAAAACGGACCGTCTTCTCAGGATTTGTACAAATGTAAAAGGAAGCGGAATTATATATGTGCGTAACCGCCGGAAAACCAGGGAAGTTGCCGGGTTGCTGGCGAGAAGCGGCATCCGGGCAGACTTTTATCACGCGGGCCTGGATCCGCGTGAGAGGGAGAAAAAGCAGGATGCCTGGAAAAGTGGTTCGATACGGGTTATGGTTTCTACCAATGCCTTCGGTATGGGAATCGATAAGCCGGATGTGAGGTTTGTGGTGCACCTTGATTTGCCCGACAGCCCAGAAGCCTATTTTCAGGAAGCCGGAAGGGCCGGCAGGGACGAGAAAAAAGCTTTTGCCGTGCTGCTTTTCGAGGAAGCCGATATCCTGGATGCCCGCCATAACCTTGACCTTTCTTATCCTGAACCTGAGTTCATCCGCAGGGTTTATAAAGCCCTCGGAAACTATCTGAACCTGGTTCCCGGTGCCGGTCGCGATACTACACATGTATTTGATATCAATAATTTTTGCAACCAGTACGATTTTAAGCCGGTGGTGGCTTATAATTCCCTTAAATTCATTGAAAGAGAGGGATTTATTGTGATGAATGAGGCAATGTCAACCCATTCAAAACTTGTATTTAACGCCCGTAAGGATGACCTTTACCGCTTTCAGGTTGAACATGCGGCATTTGATCCGCTCATCAAGATGATCCTGCGCTCATACGGAGGGGTATTTTCGGAACCCGCTTCCATCAGCGAGGCAGAATTGGGACAGCGCCTGTCAGTTCCTGCTGAAACGGTGACTCAACTGCTTACGCGACTACATCAGCTTGAAGTCCTGACCTATGTTCCCAGGACCGATAAACCCCAGATTACTTTTTCCAGTGAACTGATAAAGGCTGATGACCTCCGGATTTCACCTCAGTTTTATCATGACCGTAAGCAGGAAGCAGTTCAAAGGCTTGATGCCATCATTAATTATGTATCTACATTGAACCGATGCCGTAGCCAGATGCTGATCTCCTATTTCGGTCAGACCGACAGCCGGCGGTGCGGAATCTGCGATGTCTGCCTCGAAAGGAACAAGGCAAATCTCAGCGAGCTGGAATTCAATAATATTCTTGAAGTTATCAAACCCCTACTGAAAGCGGCTCCCTGCAGCCTGAAGGAGCTTACGGATGCCTGCCCCAGGATCAGTGAGGAAAAAGTGATCAATGCGGTAACCTGGCTGACCGATAATGATAAAATTGATGTTGTTTCGGATGGATTCTTCAGATGGAGATCAGGAAATGAGGATCAGTGAAAGGCTGCCTGACAGGGATTTTTACCTGGATGGTGATGTGGTCGGAATATCAAAACGGCTGCTGGGGATGAAGATTGTTTCCAATACTCCTGAAGGTATCTGCTCGGGCATCATTACTGAAACGGAAGCCTATGCCGGGGAAACTGACCGTGCATCGCATGCCTTTGGCGGAAGGTTAACGCAGCGTACTGAAGTGATGTATCGCGAGGGTGGTATCGCCTATGTCTACCTCTGTTATGGCTTGCATTCCCTCCTGAATGTTGTCACCGGTCCGGCCGGATTGCCCCATGCAGTGCTTATCAGGGGGATTTATCCGCTTGAAGGCATCGGCATTATGGCCGGGAGGATAAAACGAAGCATTAATTTACGCAAAGATGGTCTTGGTCCCGGAAAGCTGACCAGGCTTTTAGGTGTTGGTAAAAGTCACAATGGGACCGATATGAAATGTCCCGGGCTTCTGTGGATAGAACATACGGGATTGGCAATTGCTGAAAACATGATGACTTCAGGCCCGAGAATCGGTATTGATTATGCCGGCGAGGATGCCGGGCTGCCATACCGTTTCCTGGCGGATGTAATTCAGGTAGAAAGGGCAATTAAAAAGGCCGGCCTTGTATAAGGCCAGCCTTTAAACCGTTGCTTACCGGCAGCTTATTTTACATTCTTTGAGAGCTCAGCACCTGGTTTGAACTTAACAACTTTCTTGGCAGCGATCTTGATTTCTTTACCGGTCTGTGGGTTACGGCCTTTGCGGGCAGCGCGTTTCGAAACCGAGAATGAACCAAATCCTACAAGAGCTACGCGATCACCTTTTTTTAGGCTTTTTGAAGTAGCTGAGATGAAAGCGTCAAGGGCCTTTTTGGAATCGGCTTTGGTGAGCCCTGAGTCTGCTGCAATGGCAACAATTAATTCCTGTTTGTTCATCGTTTTCCTGATTTAAATGAATACTTTGTTGGATAACCTAACGCAAATATAAGCTATTCCTGCCTAAAATCAAGTGTTTTAGGAAAAAACCTTTAAAAAAGTTAATAAAACCGGGAGTTTGTTAATAACTCGGGCTAAAAAAGGCTCTAAAATCAAGCAAAACCGGCGCTAAACCGCTTCAGAAGGGGTTTTGAAGATAATCCCTGTCGTTCTCAGACCTCTTAAGAATTCACTGGCCTGCATGGCTTTTTTACCGGCCGGCTGAATGGTTATGATTTCTATATACTGATCGCCGCAGGCAACAAAGAGCCGGTTATCCGAAACGATTTTTGCATGACCCGGAACGACCCCGGCTATATCACCGGTTAGGGCCGATCTGAGCACCTTGACTTCCCTGCCGGCGGTTTCGCCCTTAAGGAATGAAATAGCGCCGGGATACGGGCTTAAACCGCGTATATGGTTATGGACTTCCTGTGCGGTTTTATCCCAGCTGATGAAACACTGTTCCCTGAAAATCCGTGGAGCGTTTCTGAGGGGTTCATTGATTACAGGCTGAGCGAAGGGGGCGCATTTTCCGGCGGCGATGTTATCAATGGTCTTAACTACAAGTCCGGCACCGGTCTCCATCAGTCTGTCATGCAACTCGCCGGCCGTTTCATCCGCACCAACAGTTAACTCCGACCTCAGAATAATTTTGCCGGTGTCAATGCCTTCATTGATGAAAAAGGTGGTAACTCCGGTGACGGTTTCCCCGTTCATGACGGCATGATTGATGGGGGCAGCTCCGCGGTACTGCGGCAGGAGGGAAGCATGCAGATTGAAACAACCCAGTTCCGGCAGCGACCACACCGCTTCGGGCAACTTCCTGAATGCGACAACCACGAAGAGATTTGCTCCCAGACCTTTCAAATCAGCAATAAATAAAGGGTCGTTGAGTTTTTCGGGTTGCAGTACCCTGATGCTATGCTCCAGGGCGTACTGCTTTACCGCTGACTGACGGATTTTGAGCCCGCGCCCGGCTGGTTTGTCGGGAACCGTTACCACTCCTGAAACCCTGTAGCCCGATTCCACGATACGCTGCAGCGAAGCAACGGCGAATTCAGGCGTTCCCATAAATACTATATTGATGTCGTTCATACTGCCCGGGCTTGAGCGATTAATAGTTACGAAATTACTGCTTTTCTGCGGATGGCCTGAAATAAAAACACCCGGTTGGTTTCCGGGTGTTTAAGTGTCTTTTGTACAGTGATTATTGGCCCTTGAGCCGGGCAATATATTTTTCAACATCCCTGGCTTCCGCACTGCGCGGAAATTCAAGGCGGATACGATCGTAAGCCTTCAGCGCTTTTTCTTTGTTTCCGGTTTCTTCATAAGCCCAGGCGGCTTTCTGAAGGAACAGGGGCGTAGTAAAGTCGTTTTTGTAAGTATCGGCGGCCTTGAGGTAGTTTTCAGCTGCTTCCCCGGTTTTTCCGAGTTCCATGTAAGCATCGCCTATAGCACCTTTTGCCATTGGCAGCACCATATTGTCTTTGAGCTTGAACTTCTTCAGGTGGCTGATGGCTTCTTCGAACTGACCCTCATTCAGATAAATGATGCCTGCATAATAATGTGCAAGTTTCGCTGATTTGGTAATTCCGTAATCATCAATAATCCCTAAAAATCCCGGATACATGCCGTCGCCGTTCAGCGCGAGCTTCAGGGAGTCCATTTCAAAATATTTCTCTGCCATGAACATCTGCGATTGAGCTTCCTTTTCGCGGGGCATCAGGTAGAAACGCTGAAAACCAAAATATGCTAAAACCAACAGCGCGATGGCACCTGCAATAATTCCGAGGAGTTTCTGATTTTTTTCAATAAAAACTTCTGATTTGCTGAGGGCTTCCTCAACGGCCATGATTTTTTCTTCTGTGTTGTCGGTCTTTTTTGCCATTGCTTTAAAAATTAGTCGC
Source organism: uncultured Lentimicrobium sp. (assembly GCA_964503805.1). Taxonomy (GTDB): domain Bacteria; phylum Bacteroidota; class Bacteroidia; order Bacteroidales; family Lentimicrobiaceae; genus Lentimicrobium. The sequence goes on from CAZDBX010000085.1 coordinate 7,361, forward strand.
GCAAAAGTAAGGCTTTTTTTTTATTTGACAAAAGGGGATTTTTTCCGTTTAAGATATTGGTCCGTTTGCCGGTTTCATTTCATTTTATCCTGATTTCTTGACTGACTGGCGGATTTTTTATACTTTTACAAAATGAACTTCATAAACCAATTAAATAGTTGATATTATGGGAAAAGGAGACAAAAAGACCAGGCGTGGGAAAATCATCATGGGTTCCCATGGTGTTACACGGCCTAAAAGGATCAGGAGAAGCACTCCCCTGGCAGTTGCTGCAAAACCGGAGCCTGTTGCAGATGAACCCAGGGCTAAACCAAAGGCAGCGCCCAAAGTAGTGGCGAAAGATGCTGAACCTAAGCCCAAAACTGTTAAAAAGCCGAAAGTAACGGCAAAAGCGGATGACACAGCCGAATCCGGCAATTAAAAATATGTTGCTTTACCAGGCAGGCCTCCGGATTTAATCCGGGGGCTTTTTATTTCCTGCTTACCAGCTCCTTGAAAAACCTGCCACGTTCTTCAAAGTTTTTGAAACGATCGTAGCTCGAAGCTGCAGGGGAAAGCAGGCATACCCCTCCGGCCGGTGTGACAGCTACAGCCTTCTCAACGGCAAGTTCAAACTCGCTGATAAAGAAGGTTGAAGGACTGCAATTTTTGAACTGTCTGAGCAATCCTGAGATCCGTTCACCGGCAGGGCCAGTCAGAATGATGTTTTTGATACGGGATTTACAGATAAATTCAGCAAGGCCTGTGTAATCAATTCCTCTGTCATACCCTCCGAGAATAAGGGTGTCAACGTTATTAAGCGTGGCAACCGCCGCCATTACAGCTTCGGGAATGGTGGAGATGGAATCATTGTAAAAAACCTTTCCCGAAAAGTTACCTGCATATTCAATCCTGTGTTCCAACGGTGTGAATGTGGCCACCCCTTCGGCAATGGCGGCAGACGGTATGTTCATCATGCCGGCTGCCGAGGCGGCTGATATGATGTTACGGAGATTATGTGTACCGGCCAGTTTACATCCATGTTCAGTGGAAAGAAGGATCCTCTCCGCGCCTTTGTTTCTCAGTACAAGGTGATTTCCGGAAATTCTGGCGCCATCCCCGGGAAATTCTCCGGTATAAACGGGAAACTTACTGCCCGGAAGGCGCAGTTCTTCCAGGAGTTTCAGGATATTGTCATCCGAGCCATCATAAATAAATGCATCATTGAACCGCTGCTTCAGGGCGATCTGAAATTTTGCCAGCTGATAGTGCCTGAATGAGGCGTAATGATCGAGGTGCTCCTGGAAAAGGTTCAGCAGTATACTTATTGCCGGTGCCCGGGTAATGTACTCAAGCTGGTGCGACGATAATTCACAGATGATCCTGGTCGCAGGTGTTATTTTGTCAACAAGGTCAAATAGCGGAACGCCGATGTTGCCGGCCAGCAGGGTGTCGCTTGTATATGTCCGGATAATGTGGTGCAGCAGGCTCGAAGTGGTGCTTTTCCCTTTGGTGCCCGTGATACCTGCCACCTGAGAAGCGTATGCCCGCAGGAAAAGATCGGTTTGCGAACTGATCCTGTCCGGATCGAATGCGGCCCCGCTTTTATAGAGCGATATTCCAGGCGACTTGATGACAAGGTCGAAATGGTTAAGCTGATCAAGGTATCCCGGGCCGGTGATGACGGTCAGTTTTTCATGATTCAGCTCCGGATGCTTCTGCACAAGCAAGGGGTCGGCGTCAGCAATGGTAAGCGGCAGGTTCGGGCAACACTGATCCAGCAACCTGAGTGTAGACTGCCCTTCGCGGCCATAACCGAGAATCATCACCGATCTGCCGTTGGTGACCGACTTTATCAGGCTTTTCATTGTAACGCTTCTTTTAGCAGGTTTAACAGGTGTGGCGCGACAACGTGTTCTGTACTGAATGAGCTGAAGTTTACTTCCGGATTAATGCGTCCCCTGATTCCTTCATACCTTTTCAGCAACAATGGCAATTCTTCCGGCCTATGCTGTTGCAGCATCATCTGCAGGGCATTGTTTACCTCGTCTATTGTCCCGACGCACTCAAAAGGCTTGTTTTCGGCAAGGCCGCAAAGCTCGTCGAAAGTGTCCTGCATCTCAGGATCATTGAGCATATCGTGCCCCAGCATCCGTGCAGTTTCCCGGATGCCTGAGAAGGGCGACAGAATGATGGATGTAAAAAGACATTTCGGACATTTCCCGCACCAGCTGTCGGTTTTACTGCCGGCATTGCAACTCCGGAAAACATTATGATAGGGTTCCAGTGCTGAAAAGATTCTGGCGATCTGAAGTTCACCCAGCGGCCGCAGAAAACTGAAGTAGTTAAAGCCGGGTGAGATGAATTTGCTGTAATATTCCCTGAAAGCGGATTCAAACTCAAAGGATTTTGAATACTGATGATTGATTTTTGTCCCCGGCACCGTCGCCTCGTTTGCGCTGGATTCGTTTGACAGGGCAATATGGCGGTTGCCCGAGAGCAATGAGGCCATCAGGGTGTAGAAAGCCAGCATGGCTGAAAAAGGGGTGTGGCCGTTCAGAAATCCCTGGTCATTGAGTTTCAGCAATAAAGGGTCAATATTTCTTTGAATGGTGAAAATATTGTTTTCAGTGAAACCCCCGGCTGCTGCGGTATGAACCGTCGCCCCCCTGGGATTCATGATCAATGGCATGATGTTTCTGTTTCCCTGTTTCAGCAGCTCCAGCGTAACCACCGAATCTTTACCGCCGCCCAGCGGGACAAGTATCCCCTCACTCAGGTTTACGGGGAATGTTCTGAATTGATCAGCTCCTTCAGGGATGATTTCAACAAAGGAATCAGCATCAACTGACAGTGAATTCATGTAAAAGAATTCTCCCATCCCGTTATAGTAGAGATTTTTCCACCAGTTTACCTGTTCAGGGGTAAGTGAGGCTGGCTTTACCTTTATCACCGGGGCGCAGCTGGCTTTCCAGTAGCTGATCAGCTCAATCATGCCGATGTTGAAAGCGATATTGTTCAGCAATTCCGGTTGATTGATCGCGAAATTCAGGGATTCCGGAGGCAGGTTCCGGAAAGGGATGAACGCGGTGGGCCTGAAAGTGAATCCGGGATCAAGGTTAAAGACAAATTCCATGTAAACACCTTCAGGATTTATTTCCACGCTGAAATGTTGATATTCAAAAACTGGATACTCCTCCCTGAGTTTCAGAAATAAATCTGAATGATCGGATTTTTGCATCTGTGGTGTGGTATGGAATTTGTAATTACTGTATTGTCTCCGTTTGCAAAATTAGTGAATAGGCCTGTTGTATCGGCCCGGTAAAGCGGAGATAAACATTTAAAATGTTGCAGTTGGCCCGGAAAATTGTTAAATTTGATGAAAAGCAGACGAATTGACAGCCTGATTCCCGGACAACGAACAATGACTTACAGTAAAAAAGTGAAACAATGGAACCAATCAGAATAAAACCTCTTGCCGGCCGGATACTGATCTCCGTGCCATTCCTGCAGGACTTTTATTTCCGGAAGTCTGTGGTTTTGCTTGCTGATCACAGTGAGGAAGGGTCATTCGGGATCATTATCAATAAACCTGTAGATGTTAAGTTAAGTGATGTAGCTGTTGATTTTGCCGGCTTTGATGCACCTGTTTACCTGGGTGGTCCTGTTAAAACCGACAGTCTGTTCTTTATTCATACGCGTCCCGACATCATTGATGATGGTGTTAAAATCCTTGAGGGATTGTATTGGGGAGGAAATATTGAAACCGTGAAGACCCTGATACGCGAGAAGCGCTTAAACAGGGAAGATATCCGCTTCTTTGTCGGTTATGCCGGCTGGATGGCCAATCAGCTTGATCAGGAGCTGGAGGAAAACTCATGGGTGGTTTCGATGACCGACCTTAACCAGATTATAAAAACCAATCCTGTTGACCTTTGGAATCAAACCCTCAGGAAGCTTGGACGGGAGTATAAATTATGGGTCAATTACCCCCCTGATCCTTTGATGAACTAAGCGCCAGCAAAAGCGGCTATTTGCCTGACAAAGTTACCGACCAGGGCCGGTTTCAGCAATACCGTAAAAACAAGTCCGAACAGCGCACCCCAGAAATGGGCATCGTGCCCGATATTGTCGTTTCCCTTTTTGGCCATATAAGCGGAATAGCCGAGATACAGCGCGCCAAAAATAAACGCGGGAATATCAACCGGGATAAAAACGAAACGGATGGGTGACAACGGATTAATCAGAATGGCGGCAAATAAGACTGCCGCAACGGCCCCCGACGCCCCGACTGCCTGGTAAAACTGATTGTCTTTATGTTTGGCAAAGGAGGGTACGGAGGAGAACAGAATGCCTCCGGCATACAGCAGGATGAAAAAGTAAGAAGCTTTTAAGCCGAATATCAGTGAGTAATAATGCTCAACGGCTTTGCCAAAGGAGAACAATACAAACATGTTTACTGCCAGATGCACCCAGTCGGCGTGCACAAACCCGTGTGTGATAAAGCGGTAACCCTGCCGGTGGTTATTGATCATAAACGGGCTGAAGAGCAACCTGCCGAAAAAGCGGGGATCATTGAATGCAAGCAGCGAAATCACTGCCGTGATTACAATAATGATGATGGTTATCATGGAGTCAGGCTTATTGCGGCATTGCTGTATGGTCAATTTCTGATCCCAGCATGCTGTGGGGGATCATGTAAACCAGGAAGAGCACAATGGCCGCAACAAGGGCCCAGCCTCTTTTTTCCGGATTTTTCCAATGCATATACAAAGCCACC
>CAZDBX010000086.1:0-11949 GCA_964503805.1 uncultured Lentimicrobium sp.
ATGGCTCATGGGCACAGGTTACTTCGCCCATAACCGGTGTGCTGAGAGACATTTGCTGCCTAAACGAAAACCACTGCCGGGCTGCAGGTGATGCCATTCTAAGATATAACGGCAGCGAATGGCTGGTTGATGCCAACCTGAGTGGCAGCGAAACCATTGGATTCCTGAATGAGAACCTTGGTTGGGCCGGCGGAAGCAATTTCAACCTGTATAAATTTGAAAACGGGGGGTGGTCGACCGACAGTAGTTTTGGCACAAGCCAGTATTACCGGTTTCATACCCTTGAAAAAGCCGGTGAGACCATGTTGATAAACGGGAGTACCATCTCCGGCGAAGGATTAATATTCGAAAACAGCGGCAATGTCTGGGTACAGATATTATCAGGCAACTGCAATGGCGGAATTTCATTTACCGACAGGCAGCATGGCTTCGGACTGCAACATGCAGGCGTTATGCCTTATGACCTATACCCTACCGTGCATCAATATAATGAAGGGGAATGGCAGGAAGTTTTTGTTCACGAAAAGCAGTATCAGTTATTCACTGCTGTTGAAGCATTAAGCAATACCGCATGTATGGCCTCCGACAATCTGGGATATATTCATAAGATAGAAGATGGCAACCATTCGATTGCCAATGGTTTTATGTACGACAGCATACTTGATCTGCAATTTGTTAAACCAAACTCTGGCTTTCTTGCAGCCCACAACAGCGGGCTATGGAAGTATGATGCCGGTGAGTGGGAAAACATCTTCAATCTTCCTGATCACACCATTCATGTTCTTGATTTCCAAAGTGAGGATTTTGGTTATTTTGGCGCGTATGAGCACACTGAAATCTTTCCTTTCTGGCCTGAAACAAAACTTTTCTCTTACAACAACGGAGTAATTACTGAAATTATGTTTCCTGATGTGTCTTCATTTATTTCTTCGATAAACGTCATTGGAGAAGACCTGGTATTTACGCAGCGAAACATCATTTTTACCTATGCAAAAGGACAGTTTTCAACTGAAGAACTAGCATTTCAGGACAGTATTTCGGACTTAAAGTTTATGATGCCAATACCCATCAATTCAAACAAAATGAATGGCGAATGGGAAGCTGCCTGGATGAGCGTAAAACGCCACAACGATGCGGACAGTGGAGTAATTTTTTACAAATACTTTGTTGACAACAACTGGCAGGAGGTATACGAAACCAGCAACGGAAGTTTCAACGACCTGTGCATTTTAGGCTACAACCAGGTAGTCGCGGTGGGGACCAATGGTTTGATTGCGGTTTTCGACGGGAGTAACTGGTCTGAGATCCAGCCGCTTACCAGCGAAGAGCTGCATTCGGTGCATCTGGATGAAAATATGAACGGCTGGGCGGTGGGCCGCAACGGCACCATGCTGGAATGCACCGGAGGCGCCTGGTCTGTTTACGAAAACGATGTAAACTGCGACCTGAACGTTGTTTCATTTTACGACGAGTCGATGGGCTTTATCGGCGGAAACGAAGGGGCGCTGTTGTGTACCAGCGAAAAACTCCCGGTCCCGAATACTTATTTCCCGGTTGCTGACACCAGGAATTCGCTGAAGGTTTTCCCCAACCCGGCTGCTGAAACCTTTACCATTGAGTTGGAATCACCGGCGGCAAACGCCCGTATCATCCTGACTGATCCGGCCGGCAGGCTGCTGATGGAAAAGCAGCTACCTCCCGCGGGCCAGGGAAAACAGCTTGTCACCATGTCCGCATCCGGCCTCGGATCCGGGGTTTACCTGCTGACCCTGATACACGAAAACGGCGTGAGCACGGCGAAATTGGTGGTGAGATAAAGATGAGAAATTACCGCCCCGATGTGACAAGTTAATAGAAAACTTGTCAGGTCTTTCAGGGCATGACCCGTTTAATTCGACGTAAACTCGTTCCGGATGGTCAGATAACCGGGATAAGCGATGGTCTGCGATCCCACCGAAATATAGGGCTTTGCCTTCAGGGTGATGCGTGTTGGCTGGTTGCCCGCACCTGCCAGGTTCAGGCCGAAATTGGCGATGGCATCACCGCTTTTTCCTTTTAACGCCTGTTTCAGGTCGATGCTTATGGTGAGCGGAAGTATGGAAGTACCACCATTGGCTGGTATCTGCACCCGGTTTTCGTTCACGCCGCTGACCATTTCAATATCGTCAATCAGCAGGGTCCAGTCGAGGCGGTTCAACCCTGCAACCACCGTATTGGGATTTTTCGCCTCCACATTCAGGGTGAAGTTCAGCGGCAGGCTGCCCCCTGACATGGCCGCGGTGGTTATCTTTGCAGCATCCATCAAACTCAGGTCAGAAAGCTGCCTGATCTGCTGAATATTCACCCCGGCAAGCCGGAGCTGGTCCACCGTTTTCAAACGGAATTCACATTTCGTCAGATTGGCCATTTGCTGCACCTGATTCAGAACATCACAGGCAGAAACCAGGAGCAACGTCATCATCACAGCCACAGGAAAGCGGAACTTTTTCATAAGTGTAGATTTAAAGGCAAAAATAAGTTTATACCGATTCACTGAACAAATATCAGGCCTGAAACTGATAAATGAATCTGAAATCAACTTGCTGCAGGATTAAACTCAGCACCGGCTACCTGACCTCATGCCTTTGAAGCGCGTTTGCGCTCGTGTTCGTCAAGAATTATCTTACGTAGCCTCAGTGACCTTGGCGTTACTTCAAGGTATTCATCTTTACCGATATACTCCATTGCCTCTTCAAGGGAAAATTTTATGGCAGGGGTGATGAAAATCTTCTCATCCGATCCGGATGCGCGCACATTGGTCAGCTTCTTGGTTTTGGTCACATTTACCATCAGATCATCGGGACGGATATGCTCACCGATTACCTGACCGGCATAAATATCTTCGTTGGGATGTACAAAGAAAGCGCCACGGTCCTGAAGTTTATCAATGGAGTAGGCTATGGCCTGCCCGGTTTCCATGGCGATCAGCGAGCCGTTGCGTCTTCCCTGAATTTCGCCCTTCCAGGGCTCATAAGCCAGAAAACGATGCGCCATAATGGCTTCGCCTTCGGTGGCTGTAAGAACATTGTTGCGCAAACCAATGATGCCGCGTGAAGGGATCTTAAATTCAAGGTGAATGCGGTCGCCTTTGGTTTCAATGGTTACAATCTCCCCCCTGCGCTGGGTTACCAGTTCGATCACCTTGCCCGAAAAAGCCTCCGGCACATGCACGGTAAGCATTTCAACCGGCTCATTGTCAACGCCGTCAATTTTTTTGATGATTACCTGAGGCTGACCCAGCTGCAGTTCATATCCTTCGCGCCGCATGGTTTCAACCAGGATGGAAAGATGCAGGATACCGCGCCCGTATACCATCAGCGACTCGGGTGAGTCGGTCTCCACCAGCCGCATGGCCAGGTTCTTCTCAATTTCCTTGAACAGGCGCTCGCGCAGGTGGCGCGAGGTCACAAATTTTCCTTCACGGCCGTAAAACGGTGAGTTGTTGATGGTAAACAGCATGCTCATCGTAGGCTCGTCAATGTGCATGGCTTTCAGGGCCTCAGGAAACTCATAATCTGAAATGGTATCGCCGATTTCAAAATCATCAATACCCAATACGGCACATATCTCTCCGGGCAAAACATCGGTTTTTATTTTCTCTTTTCCCAGCCCTTCAAAAGTGTAAAGCTCCTTGATTTTTGACTTAAAAATTCTTCCGTCCTGCTTGATCAGCGAAACATTCTGTCCCCAGCGAAGCACACCACGCGACAGGCGACCCACGGCGATCCGGCCAACATAGGAAGAATAATCCAAAGAGGTAATCTGCATCTGGGTAGTTCCTTCGCTAAAAACAGGTGCCGGGATGTAATTTATGATTGTATCGAGCAGATAACTGATATCCTCAGCCGGCTGACTCCAGTCGGCCGACATCCAGCCCTCTTTGGATGAGCCATAAACAGTGGGGAAATTAAGCTGTTCTTCGGTGGCGTCGAGGTTGAACATCAGGTCGAAGACGGACTCCTGCACCCCCTCCGGATCGCAGTTGGGCTTATCCACCTTGTTAATTACCACAATGGGTTTAAGGTTCAGCGCCAGGGCCTTCTGCAGCACAAACCGCGTCTGGGGCATCGGCCCCTCGAAAGCATCCACCAGCAGTAATACCCCGTCAGCCATATTAAGCACGCGCTCTACCTCACCGCCGAAATCACTGTGTCCGGGAGTGTCAATAATATTGATTTTAAATCCCTTATACCTTACCGAAACATTTTTAGATAAAATGGTGATGCCCCTTTCCCTTTCCAGGTCATTGCTGTCGAGGATCAGCTCCCCCATATCCTGGTTTTCCCTGAAGAGTTTCACCTGGTGCAGGATCCGGTCAACAAGGGTGGTTTTTCCGTGATCGACGTGTGCAATGATGGCTATATTCCTGATATTCTGCATGCTGACTTTTTTGTGGTAAAAATTTTTTGGAAGCGCAAAAGTACTCATAATAACAATACCTGAATTATAATGGTTTCAAAGTTTCTGAAATCAATTCTCAAGGGGAGGGGATTTCGTTCTTTGATGCGCCGGAAAAAGAAAAAAAACAAAGTCCAGTTGATGATTAGATCAATCTCCTTGTTCTTGAGTGGGCTGACCTTAATTTCTGATTCAGACTTCAAAGTTTTAAAGAATTACAAGAAAATTCTGTTTACTTTACGCCGGGCTTCAGCCCGGTGAAGCGTCCCCCCGAACCTAACGGCTTTAGCCGAAAAGCCGGGAGAGGCCAAGCCAAGGGAAGTGCCGGGCTTGCCGGTATTTACTTATTGCCGGGCGGCCTATATACTTTTGCCGTCTTTTGGGCTAAAGCCCCTGCGTCTGTCAGCGCCTGATTACCCCCGGCTCAAGCCGGGGGTAATGAACAGGAATTGAGCTTTTTCAGAAAATTCAGGATATAATGGAAATTGTATTTTAGGCTAAATAGCCTATGTATGCGTTGGTTGGCAAGAGTTCCGGATTCAGATGCCAGATTTTTGATGGACAGTAAGATAACTCTGTTTGCTTTACACCTGGCTTCAGCCCGGTGAAAAAGAAGACCCCCCAAAAAACCAGCCGGCTTTAGCCGAAAAGCCAAGAGAAGCCAAACCAGGGAAATTTCCGGGCTTGTCGGTATTTACTATTGCCGGGCTGCCAATAAACTTTTGCCGCCTTTTGGGCTGAAGCCCCTGCGTTGGTCAGCGCCTGATTACCCCCGGCTCAAGCCGGGGGTTATAAACCGGCATTGCGCATATTCAGAAAATGCAGGATATAGATAACTTAATTCTTGCATTGGTTGAGCCGAAGTCCGGATCCAGACGTCAGATTACCGGTGAAAAGTCAGAAAAATCTGCTTGCCTTACGCCGGGCTTCAGCCCGGTGAAGCGCCCCCCGAACCAGCCGGCTTTAGCCGAAAAGCCAAGAGAGGCCAAGCCAAGGGAAGTGCCGGGCTTGCCGGTATTTACTATTGCCAGGCTGCCGATAAACTTTTGCCGTCTTTTGGGCTGAAGCCCCCGCGTTGGCAAGGCCCCTTTTTGAATGATACAGTAGGATCATTCGGACCTGGATGAATTTTGTGCATTACCTAAGCAGTCAGGCAAAGAGGGCTGAGACATTCTGGTCTTTGGTATATTTAAGATTCTGAACATCCTCAGGCGCATCAAATAACAAAAACCCCAAAACCCGCAAAAAGCAATGAAATACATTTTTTACATACCATAAATGAAATAGATTTACGAAATTTGTGCATTCAAATATCTGATTACCGGAATGTCAAAAGTCATCACAATTTCCGAGGCCGCATCAATAGCCATCCACAGCATGGTACTGGTTGCCGGTGCAAATGATTACCTGAACGTTACGCAAATCGCAGAAAGAATGGGTTCTTCGCGGCATCATGTGGCCAAAATCCTGCAGCGTCTGGTAAAGGAAGGTTACCTGAGGAGCAACCGTGGTCCGGCCGGTGGCTTTACCCTGAATAAGCCTGCCGGTGATGTCAGCCTCCTGGAAATTTATGAAACCATTGAAGGAAAACTCAGCGAAACATCCTGCCCGCTCGACCACCCGGTATGCCCTTTTGACAAGTGCCTGATGGGAAATATTGTTACGAAAATGACCCGTGAGTTCAGAAAGTATATGGAGGAACAAAAGCTTTCCGATTATATTAAACAATAGGTATTTTCCAGGGCTACCCCACGCCTTTCCATTACCAGATTATTTTTCTTCCCGCTAAAAATAACAGCATGCACTGCCATAAAAATGCTCAGTGGATGCACGAAAAATACATCATACTACCGGGTTCAGATTTGAGGAGAAATGAACGCGACCGGAGATCAACTTTTACGCATATCAAGCATCAGTCCGTCTGTTTTAAGCTTGATTTTCCAACCCACACCGCTTTTTGTCATAGCCCTGATCAATTATTCCATGAATTATATCACTGCATATCAACGCTTTGAAAAATTTTTAAAAAATTTTTCGAAAAAATTCGCAGCGTAATAATTAATTGTATATTTGCGTATTCAAATACCGAATTACACAAACAGTATTTAAGATGGCAAAAGTGGTTCATATCTCCGAGGCAGCTTCACTGGCGGTGCACAGTATGGCCCTTATTGCAGGCAGTAAGGAAATGCTGAACGTTAACCAGATTGCTGACCTGACCCATGCCTCGCGAAATCACCTGGCCAAGGTTATGCAAACCCTGGTTAAGAATAATTATCTTGAATCGGTCAGGGGCCCCAAAGGCGGCTTCACCCTTAAAGGCGATGCAGCCAGTATCACTCTTCTTGAAATTTACGAACTGATCGAAGGAACGCTTGAACACAGATATTGTGGTATCGGCGAACAGAAATGTCCGTTCAGAACCTGCGTATTCGGTGGGCTGGCCGACAAGTTCTCCAGAGAATTCACCAACTACCTGCGGAGTACAACATTGTCACAATTAATATAATCACTATATTTACGATGAAAAGGACCATTATTAAAATTGATGAAGATTTGTGCAACGGATGCGGCAATTGTGTACCGAATTGCCACGAAGGCGCATTGCAGATTATTGACGGAAAAGCAAGGCTGATCAGCGACCTGTTCTGCGACGGACTTGGCGCCTGTATCGGACACTGTCCCGAAGGTGCCATTGCTATGGAAGAGCGTGAGGCCGAACCCTATGATGAAATCAAGGTGATGGAGTTGATGGTTCCAAAAGGGCGCAATACTATTCTGGCACATCTTGAGCATCTCCGCGATCACAACGAAACCGAACTGCTCAAACAGGCCATCAATTATATCAAGGAAAACAATGTTGATATGAGTCCGAAGAATGGCGAAACCCAACACAACCATACCCACAATCATTCCCGTCCTCAGGCATTCGGTAACCTGAACGAGGCCAGAGCAGCAGTAGCTCCGGCAGCATCCGGATGCGGAGGCGGCTGCCCCGGATCAAAAGCCATTGACTTCAATATTGACCTGAAAAAGGTTCAGGATGCTGTAGCAGAGGCAAAAGCCGACACAACAGTTGTTTCAGGTGGTGATGCGCCTTCGGAACTCCGGCAGTGGCCCGTTCAGTTGCACCTCCTGAATCCGCAGGCTGGATACTTTAAAAATGCCGATGTGGTATTGGCTGCCGATTGCGTGGCCTTCTCGATGGGAAACTTCCACAGCAAATACCTCAAGGGAAAAACGCTTGCCATAGCTTGTCCGAAACTAGACTCAAACAAGGAATCTTACGTTGAGAAACTTACAACCATGATCACAGAAAGCAATATCAACACCCTGAACGTGGTGATGATGGAAGTTCCCTGCTGCGGCGGATTGCTGCAGATGGCACAGACAGCCAGGCAAATGTCAGGAAAGCAAATACCCATCAAAAAATGCATCATCGGTGTGCAGGGCAATGTGCTGTCGGAAGAATGGGTTTAACAGTCATCAATACGGAAACACCAAAACCTGAAAATATGAGACGATCAATTGGTACAACTTTAATTCTTCTGGCCCTGTCAGTGGCGCTTCCCGAAATCAGCAACGCGCAGTTTGTGCTTAGCGGCGAACTCCGTCCGCGTGTTGAATACAGGCATGGCTTCAAATCCCCGGCTACCGAAGACATGACCGCTGCCGCATTTATCTCGCAGCGCAGCAGGATCAACCTGGGTTACAAAAACGAAAAAATGAAAATCGGCTTCAGCCTGCAGGATGTGAGGGTTTGGGGGGATGTTACCCAGCTAAACCTTTCCGACAACAGCTTTTCGGTACATGAAGCCTGGGGTGAATACTTCATCACTCCTACCCTCTCGCTGAAAGCCGGACGCATGGAGTTAGTATATGATGATGCCCGCATGCTGGGCAATGTGGATTGGGCGCAGCAGGGCCGCAGTCATGACATCGGCCTGCTGAAATGGGAGCCTGCTGCCTGGAAAATCCACGCCGGATTTGCATTCAATCAGGACAAAGAGCAATTCGAAAACAGAATCTACACCGTTCCGGGAAATTACAAATCGATGCAGTTGCTGTGGATTAACCGGAAATGGGATAACCTGGGCCTCAGCTTTCTGTTCCTGAACAACGGCAAACAAAACACAGAAGAAAATGGCGAGATCGTTAGTTACAACACCCGTTTCAGCCAGACTTTCGGCGGAACCGGCAGCTGGGAGCTGAAGCCCCTTACCATCAGCGGCTCTATCTATAAGCAAACAGGTAAGGACGTGCCTGAAGTCGAAATCGATGCCCTGATGTACGCCCTGAGTCTGAAGTGGTCAGTCTCCAAAACACTGAGCCTTACCCCCGGACTTGAATACCTCTCGGGCACCAGTCAGAAAGATGCCGCAGATCCTGATTTCAATGGAAACAACAGCTTTAACCCGTTTTACGGCACCAACCACAAATTCAACGGTAATATGGACTATTATTATGTGGGAAACCACATCAACAGTGTAGGGTTGCAGAATATTTACCTGAAAGTGAATTACGGCAAAAACAGGATCAGCCTGGGTGCAGATCTTCATTTCTTTAACGCGGCTGCCGACATTATCGATCCGGAAAACCCCGCCGAAACGATGGATAAAAACCTTGGCCAGGAGTTAGACATTTACCTGGGATATAAACTGGCTGATAATGTGATGCTGAATGCCGGTTATTCACAATACTTTGCGACTGAATCAACCATTGCGCTTAAAGGCGGTAGCAAGGATGAAACCAGCAACTGGATCTGGGCCTCGCTCACTTTCAGGCCACAATTTCTGAACACGGCGAAATAAATTCCGGACGGATTTCAAAAAAGTTTTAATGGAGAAAACCTTAATCAATCCAATATTAACACACAAAAAAATTAAATCATGAGCATGTTTTGCTATCAATGCCAGGAGACAGCCAAAGGGACGGGCTGTACCATCAAGGGTGTCTGCGGAAAAACCGAAGATGTTGCCAATCTTCAGGATCTGCTGATGTTTGTTCTCAAGGGAATCTCGGTTTACAGCGAGAAGGCCCGGGAAAAAGGAATTGAAAATGCTGAAGTGAACAAATTTATCACCGACAGCCTGTTCACCACCATTACCAATGCCAACTTCGACCGTGCGGTTTTCATCAAACGCATCAACGAAGGTTTGAAAATCCGTGCCGCCGTTAAGGAAGTCTGCGAAAAAGCCGGTATTTCATTCAGCGGAACGCTGCCCGAGTGCGCAACCTGGTTTGCATCCACCGAAGCTGAATTTGACGCAAAAGCGCCTCAGGTGGGGGTTCTTGCCACTGAAAATGAAGATGTCCGTTCATTGCGCGAACTGCTGACCTACGGGCTCAAAGGGATGGCTGCCTACACAGAGCACGCTTTCAATCTGGGTTTTGAAGACCCCGCGCTTTATGCCTTTATGCAACGCGCCCTGGTAGCCACCCTCAATGATAACCTGAGTGCAGATGAACTCGTCGGCCTGGTGATGGAATGCGGAAAGTCCGGCGTAACCGCCATGGCCCTGCTCGACAAAGCAAACACAAGCAGCTACGGGAATCCTGAGATTACCAAAGTAAACATCGGCGTCGGCACAAAGCCCGGCATCCTGATCAGCGGTCACGACCTGAAGGATATGGAAGAGTTGCTGAAGCAGACCGAAGGCACCGGTGTGGACGTATACACCCACAGCGAATTGCTTCCGGCCAAATACTTCCCTGCTTTCAAGAAATACAGCCACTTCGTGGGCAACTACGGAAGCTCATGGTGGAAACAGAAAGAAGATTTTGAAACTTTTAACGGTCCCATCCTCTTCACCACCAACTGTATCGTTCCTCCTCCCGTGAATGCAAAATACAGGGATAAAGTCTATACCACAGGAGCTGCCGGTTTCTCAGGTTTCAAACACATCGCCAACCGCGAAAACGGCAGGATGAAGGATTTCAGCGAGATCATCGCGCATGCAAAGCAATGTGCCCCACCCGTGGAAATTGAAAAAGGCGAGATTATCGGAGGATTCGCCCATGCACAGGTATTTGCCCTTGCCGACAAGGTGGTAGATGCCGTAAAATCAGGCGCCATCCGCAAGTTTTTTGTGATGGCCGGATGCGATGGCCGCATGAAGGACCGCTCCTACTATACCGAGTTTGCTGAAGCCCTGCCAAAGGATACCGTTATCCTGACCGCCGGTTGCGCCAAGTACCGCTATAACAAACTGCCATTGGGCGATATCGGCGGAATTCCCCGCGTACTCGACGCCGGTCAGTGCAACGACTCCTATTCGCTTGCCGTGATTGCCCTGAAGCTGAAGGAAGTATTCGAGCTCAACGACATCAACGAGCTGCCGATTGCCTACAACATCGCATGGTATGAGCAGAAAGCCGTGATCGTGCTGCTGGCGCTGCTTTACCTTGGCGTCAAGAACATTCACCTTGGCCCCACCCTTCCGGGATTCCTTTCGCCCAACGTAGCCAAAGTGCTGGTTGAGACCTTCGGAATCGCAGGAATAGGAACCGTGGACGAAGACATGAAACTTTTCCTGAATTAATGAATACCTGAATCCCGTTATGCCTGCCGGTTAGCTACAGCCGGCAGGCACTTCCGGGAAAAACCAAACACTAACTGAAAACCTGAAACCATGAGCGAATTGATCAACAACTCGGAACAACGGAAATCACAACTCAAGGAAATCATCCTCAAACTGCATAAAGGCGGCCATCAGGAAGAGGTTCGCCGCGAACTGATGGAAACCCTCAGCCAGATCCCTTACGGGGAAGTGGTGGAAGTGGAACAGGAACTGATTGCCGAAGGGCTGCCTGAAGAGGAAGTACTTCGTTTATGCGACGCTCACTCTGCCGTTTTACAGGGCAACATCGACCTGAGCGGATCAAAGGAAATCCCCGAAGGTCATCCCGTGGATGTATTCAAAAAAGAAAATGAAGAACTGCTCAAGACCACTGCAGCAGCCAGAGCCATACTTAATGAAATAAAGGATGGCAGCGCAGAATTCTCCGCGGCTTCCGTACTGAAGCTCAGGGGATTGTTCAACAGCCTGTTTGATGCCGACAAGCATTACCAGCGCAAGGAATACCTGTTGTTCCCTTATCTGGAAAACAAAGGGATTACCGGTCCGCCCAAGGTAATGTGGGGCAAGCAGGACGAGATCAGGGAACTGATCAAAGGAAGCATTGAAATTTTGCAACAGAAAGACATTACCCGCGAAGAGCTGCTGGCTTCGGCTGAAATTGTTTTTGAACAAGCCCTTTTCGGAATCGACGATATGACGGTGAAAGAAGAGCAGATCCTCTTGCCCATGGCCATGGATAAACTCACCGACACCGAGTGGTACGAAATCAGCAAGCAGTCCGTTGAAATCGGATTCTGCCTTTACGACCCCAAAGTAAACTGGAAACCTGCCTGGGCCGCCCAAACAGGTGTAAATGAAGTCCAGAAATCGGGAAGTCACATTCAATTGCCATCGGGCAGTTTCAGCGCTGCCGAGCTGCTGGCCATCCTGA
>CAZDBX010000087.1:0-11880 GCA_964503805.1 uncultured Lentimicrobium sp.
GCCGCAAATATCTTGTAGTCCAGGTAATTCGTCAGGGGTACTGCAGGGTTTATTCTATAGTTCTGGTACTCAAGTACAACCTCAACCGGTGTGCCCACAAAATAATATCTGCAGCCTGTAGGCGGAGGTGTCCCATTAAAATGTTCCATTAATTTAGCTTCAAATATAAGAGGTGCGCTTTGTGCTTTATATAAAGCCTTGAGCATATCTTTAGCAAATAATTCTTTACGAAAGTAAAAGAAGAAAAATGAAATTCCAAGTTCCGGACATTATTTTTATAAAATTAAAACTGTTATATGACTATTAATCCTGATTTAAAGTGAAGCGCTGGAAACAAAAATCAGATCTATAAATCATGCATATATTGTTAAAGGGCTGCGTTGAATATCATCGCCATTATTCTATCTTAAATCCGAAAAATCAGGAAAAGGTAATACTGTTTTGTAGTGTTTTTATGAATATTTCAAAGATTCAACTATTATTTGCAACAATCTCAGCGCTTTAACTGCTACTCTATGCCACAGTTTTTGTTTAGCGGGTACCAATCCATAATTACTAATTTTCCGGCCATCCCTGTCTGACCGGGAAGACCGTATACATTTATCCTTTTCAGGTTTGAAAGATACCAAAGCGCGCTAAAGACTGACCCCCGCTTTATGGCGCTGCCGCTTTCAGGATTTCGTTGCATATAAATTCCGCCGCCCGGCCATCGCCGAACACGGCCGGAAAGTTCACCGGCGGATGATCGAGGAATTGCTCCAGGGCCTGAAGCAGGCGGGCGGTATCCGCATCGGCAACAATACCGGCGCCTGCAGCTGTAATTTCAGTCCATTCCGTTTCGGAGCGGGCAATCACACAAGGCTTTTCAAAGAAATAGGCTTCCTTCTGCACCCCTCCCGAATCGGTGAGGATCAAGCGGGCGTTCTTTTCAAGGCGGGTCATATCCAGGAATGAAACCGGCGGAATGATCCTGATCAGATGATTACCATTGACCGAAGCATACAATTGTTGTGAAAGGTTCTGGCTGAGCAATCCGGAAGTGCGCGGATGCAATGGCAGCACCACCTGAAGTTGCCGCCGGCGGCTGATGCCGTCAAGGGCTTCAAAGATGGCATTCAACCGTTCGGGGATATCAGTATTGTTGTCGCGGTGAATGGTAGAAAGCAGGTAGTTCCCCGGTTCAAGGCCCAGGCCTTCGAGTATCCGTGATTTTTGCTCAGCCAGTTCCGCAAAGTGAAGGCTGTTGTCGTACATCACATCCCCGCAATGATAGATTTTCGGGTTGTCAATGGTAAAGGGGGGGCGGGCCGAAGCATTAAACCCTTCGCGCAACAGGTTGGCAAACCCGGTGGCCGTCGGACTGAACAACAGCGTTGAAGCATGGTCGCACATAATGCGGTTGATCTCCTCGGGCATGGATTTATTGAATGAACGCAGCCCGGCTTCAATATGGGCAATGGGAACATGCATCTTGGATGCCGCGACCGCGCCGGCAAGTGTCGAGTTTGTATCACCGTAGAGGACCAGTATATCAGGCCTTTCCCTTGTCAGGATTTCTTCAATTCCCTGTATCATCCGGGCTGTCTGAACGCCATGCGGTCCGCTGCCTACTCCAAGGTTATAATCCGGTTTCGGGATACCCAGTTCATCAAAAAATACCTGCGACATATTTTCGTCGTAATGCTGACCGGTATGCACGATTATTTCGGTTATACGGTCAGCAAATCCGCTGGCGATGGCCCTGCTAAGGGCTGCTGCTTTGATGATCTGCGGGCGCGCGCCGATAACTGTGACTATTTTTATCATAAGAATTATGCTTTTTACGGAGCAAATAGTGTTAAAGACAAAGATCGGGTCATCAGACCAGTTTTACATCTGTCCTTCATCCGCAAAGCTATAATATTTTTCGTCGCCGATAATAAGATGATCAAGCACGGGAAGATCGAGCAGCTGCCCGGCTTCTTTCATTTTGCGGGTTAGCCTGATGTCGGCATCACTGGGCCTGAGGTTGCCCGAGGGATGGTTGTGGCATAAAATAATGTAGGCCGCATTCTGGTCAAGCGCCATTTTAAATATTTTTTTCGGGTCGGCCACAGTACCGGCTTGCCCGCCTTCGCTTACCGACATCACGGATATTTTCCGGTTGGCCCGGTTAAGAAAAAGCACCCAGAACTCTTCATAAAGGCTGTCGGCAAGATTCGGATAGAAGATTTCATAGGCATCCCGGCTGGAGGTTATGGTCTTTTTTACCGGTATTTCTGCAGAGCGCCGCCGCATGCCAAGCTCCAGGGCAGCGATGATGCTCAGGGCCTTGGCCTCCCCTACCCCTTTGTGCTTCATCAGTTCATCAGCCGACAAACGTGAGAGGCCGATCAGATTATGATTGACCTTCTGGAGCAATTCCCGGCCCAGTTCAACGGCAGAATGGGTTTTGGTGCCGGAACGAAGCAGGATGGCCAGGAGTTCGGCATCGCTCAATGCCTCTTTTCCTTTATTGATCAGTTTCTCGCGGGGTTTGTCGTCGTCGGCCCAATATTTTATGGGTACTTTGGCCGGATTATCATCTGTCATAAACGTAATATTTTAAGAATAACTACACGAATAATATATCTGTTAAAGATAGGAAAAATCATAATATAAAAAAAGCCCCCGCACTGATGCACGGGGGCTGTGTGTTAATCTCTGGTAGTTATGCCATTTTATTCACCAGGCGGGTAAGTTTCGACTTAAGATTACCGGCCTTGTTCTTATGGATAATGGTTTTCTTGGCAAGTTTATCTATCATGGAGATAAGCCCCGGGAGTTTTTCCGAAGCTTCGGCTTTATTATCGAGTGCCCTGAACTTACGAACGGCATTGCGCATGGTCTTTGCATAATACCTGTTACGGATGCGGCGG
Organism: uncultured Lentimicrobium sp.; assembly: GCA_964503805.1. Lineage (GTDB taxonomy): Bacteria > Bacteroidota > Bacteroidia > Bacteroidales > Lentimicrobiaceae > Lentimicrobium. Next base: position 2,898 of record CAZDBX010000087.1, read on the forward strand.
GTTTCGTTAGCCCTGATTCTTTTGAGTGACGATTTGTGATTTGCCATTTTGTTAATGCTATGTTAGCAGTCCGTAGGGGAATCGAACCCCTGTTACCAGGATGAAAACCTGGCGTCCTAACCCCTAGACGAACGGACCGTTAGGTATTTCCTTAGGGACTGCAAATGTACAACTAATTTTGAAACCTCCAAACAGTGAAATATTTTTTTTGAACTTTTTTTTCAAGCCAATCCCGGGCGGATTTGCAATTCATTCGTACAACCCTATTTATCAGTCTTTTACAAGGACAAGGCACTTATTGTTTAAATTCCTCATGGTCGGCCTGAAACCGGAAGCCAAGCCTTTTTCCTGTCCTGAGTTTCATGTTTTCGAGGGAAGCCTGCATTTCGAACACGGTAACTTCCTTCACCTGGTCGTATGGAGGGGTGAGCAAATCGAAGTTAATGGTATACAGAACAGATGATTCTACGATCTGCCGGGCCGACTCCTTCGTCATTACCGACGAGGAAAAATTATTGAAGAGCATCCCGATTTCCCTTTTCCCTTCAATAAAATAATGATTGTCCTTATTAACAAATACCCGGCCGATCATATACCCAAGGTCATTGATGCGGTTATAGCGGAATGAATCAGCAAGAAAATTGTAAATGTTGATGACCCCGCAATAGGAACGTTGCTTGTCATCATGGATATAAGTGGTTTTCATCACTTCATGCATACGTGAAAACTCAAAAATATTGGTATGCATCATAAAAATAAGCACATCGCCCCCAAACCGGAGTTCAAGTTCAAACTCTCCCCTGTCGCGGTATTCAAAGGGAATGGACTGCTGATTGCCATTGTATTTTTGCTGATAATCGGCCACCATTTCAAGAATCACGTTCTTGAAAAGCCGGAATGTGTTATGTGTAATCTGGTAAACATCCTGTTTAAGCTGAGATTTCCGGCGCAGGACTTCAAACAGATTATTGTCAGGCTGGTTTGCTTCCATGTTTGCTGATGCGTTTAGGGTCTGAATGAACGGTTTGACTTGCTATGCAAACCTACCGAATAATATCTGAAACACCAACGGAAGAATAAAAAACATGATCGAAATGCAGGATATAAACTCAGGAATGAATCAACGCAGACTTCCGGCCACCGCCAATGCCGCTTTCTGCCCGTCCATGGCCGACGAAACAATCCCGCCGGCATACCCGGCCCCTTCACCGCAAGGGTACAGGCCTGAAAGTTGTGGATGTGAGAGGGTGTCCTCATCCCGTGGAATGCGAACCGGCGATGAAGTGCGCGATTCCACAGCAGTCAGAATCGCTTCCTCTGTTAAGAAACCTTTCATCTTATTATCGAAGTCGCGGAATGCCTGTTTCAGCCTGCCGGAAATAAACGGGGGAAGGATTTCATTCAGCGGAAAGCTTTGCAGGCCAGGATGATAGGAACAGTCAGGCAGGCTTTTTGAAGCAACATCATTTATAAAGTCAGTCATCCGCTGGGCAGGCGCTTTCAATGTTCCACCGGCAGCCTCCCATGCTTTGCGTTCAATTTCCTGTTGCAACCTCAGGGCTGCAAACGGCCCTTCCGGACTATATGCCTGCCAGTCGGAAGGCTCAACGGCAACAGCGATTCCCGAATTAGCAAACGGAGAGTTTCTCCTGGAATTGGACATCCCATTGACGACCACTTCACCGGCACCTGTTGCCGCAGGTACAATAATACCGCCGGGGCACATACAGAAAGAGAAAACGCCCCTGCCTTCAACCTGGGTAACAAGGCTATAAGCCGCTGCCGGGATATGAGGGCCGCGGTCGGGTATCCGGTATTGAATGGAGTCTATCAGCGCCTGAGGATGCTCAACCCTGATACCCAGCGCAAAGGGCTTGGCTTCGATCGCGAGGCCCTGGTTGTGCAGCATTTCATATACATCGCGGGCGGAATGCCCGGTGGCAAGGATTACAGCCCTTGAAAGGAACTCCCTGCCATGCTGGTCAATTACCCCCCTGATCTTTCCTTTTTGAGCAATCAGCCCTGTAACCCTGCAGTTAAAATAAAACTCTCCTCCGGATTCAAGTATGGTCCTTCTTATGGAGGATATAATACCCGGCAGTTTGTCCGTGCCAATATGCGGGTGTGCATCGATCAGGATATCCTCCGGTGCGCCGTGTTCAACCAGTATCCTGAGCACGGATGAAACATCCCCCCGCTTGGTTGATCGCGTATAGAGCTTACCATCCGAATAGGTGCCTGCCCCACCCTCTCCGAAACAATAGTTTGAATCCGGGTTCAGTTTTTCTCCACGGTTCAGCACCGAGATATCAAATTTCCGGGCTTTGACATCTTTCCCCCTTTCGAGGATAACCGGTTTATATCCCTGTTCTATCAGCGTTAAGGCTGCGTAAAGCCCGGCCGGACCTGCACCGGCGATGATGACCGGGGGGCGGGTTGATACGTCGGGATAGGACTTCCGGATGATCTTTTCTTCAAACGGCAGATGCTCACCAATAAACACCTCGGCCTTAAGCCTGAAAACAATTTTCTGACGCGCATCCAATGAACGTTTAAGGGGCCGGATATGATAAATCCGCCCCTGAGATACACCCAACAATGAAGCGGCAATATGCTTCCAGCGTGCAGGATCTCCTGCCTCGGCCGGATTCAGCTTCATCTCAAGGATTTTTCTCATGGAAATAATAATATCTGGCTAATCGGAAACACTGGAAGCACAACCTGTTCAGGTAAGCATAAAATCAGAACAACCTTCAGGGAATTATTCAAAAGTGAATGAAAGCAGGAACAGTTTGGAATTCAGGCGGTCAACTGCGCCGGTGTAGATATTCCCTTCGCGTTTCAGAATATCGCTCAAACCATATGACATCTTCAGTTCGATGCCGAACTTAAAAAAAGTGGTATAAAAATCGAATCCTGCGCCTAATTCGCCGTAAAGATCGCTACGGTTTAAGGCTACATAAATATTGTTATTCTCTTCTTTTTTCTTTGAGTCACTGGCAAGGTCAATGGCATATTTGGCCCCGGCCAGCCAGTAGGGCCGGATATTATTCAAGCGGCTGCCTTTGTATTTGATGTGAAGGGGAAATTCAACAAAGGTTGATTGCATTTTTTTGCTAACCAGAATCTGATTCCTATCTCCGGAAAAATTGGTAATTATTGAATATTCAAGGTCTCGTTCGCCAAAGGACAGCGAAGGGACAAAGCGCAGATCGAAAGACTCAGCCAGCCGGAGGTTTGAAACGATGCCGATGGTAAATCCGAAAGCGGGTTTGTGTTCAATCCCGAGCAACCTGGCAGAATCAGAATAGAGATCCGGTGTCTGGAGGGATGAATATGTGATATTCTGAAACCCCGGCGTTGTCCTGACTGTAAAGAGCATCTGATTCATTCCGAGGATAAATCCGAAATGGTAAGGCGCCAGGTCATAAGCGGGCAGGTTGCGCACTTTAAGCCGCTGGGCATGGACCTCCGGGCTCAATAAGGCGATCAATACAATTGCTGAGATTATGGTAATGGCTTTTCTACGCACAGTTCAATTTTTTGTTCATAACGTTTTCATGCTGACTTTATTTTATCCCGGACAACCTGCAATTAAAGCGTGTCAGACAATTTCCTTTCCGGAATCCGTCAGTAATTCCATTGCCTCTGTCATCAGCCGCTGCCTGTTCACAGGCACAACACCCACAAACTCGCATACCAGGCCTCCGGCCAGATTTGAAAGCGCCGCTGTAAGCCACGAAGATGTTCCGAGTGCGCGACACAGCGAGGCTACGCTGATCACCGTATCTCCGGCGCCCGAAACATCGGCTATATTGCGAAGGTGCGCCGGAACCAGCACCTCATCGGCCGTGCCATCAGCCTTTTCATTCAGGTATACACCGGCTTCCGATAAAGTAACCATAACCGAGCGTATGGACTGGCTTTCCTGCAAACGAGTTACCGCAGTGCGTATGGAGTCAATCTCTCCGGAGGCAATGTCAATTTTAAGGCCTTCACGCAATTCCTTGAGATTTGGCTTAAACAGATCAACCCCACGGTAAGCGTCAAAATTCTTTTTTTTGGGATCAACCACTACCGGAACTCCTTGAGAATTTGCCAGTTTAATAACATCTTCTATCAGCCTTCTTGTCAGCACTCCTTTGTTATAATCCTGAAATATCACTACAGAAATGGGCAATCGCTGCATCAGTTCCCTGATTTTAACAAGCATTCTTTCAACTTCCAAATCATTCAGGTCCGTGTCCATTTCTTCGTCCACCCTGAGCATCTGCGCTTTATTGCCAATGATCCGGAATTTTGTGGTAGTGATTCTTGAATCGCTCTGCAGAATGCCTTCTCCTGAAATACCGTCATCCTTCAGCAACTGCAGGAACTCCTGTCCCCGCTGATCGTTCCCGATTACCGAGCAAAGCACGGGCACCGCGCCCAGGGCCCTGATGTTCAATGCCACATTGGCCGCGCCGCCCAGCAGGTTCTCGCGCTTGTTAAGCTGTACCACGGGGACCGGAGCTTCGGGCGAAATCCGCTCCACCTTTCCCCATAGATAAGCATCAATCATCACATCTCCCAGGATCAGTACATGTTTTCCTTCAAAATCCCTGAAAAGCTTTTCTATGGTTGGTCGGTCGGTTTTCATCGGTTTCCTGTTTATCCCGGTATTATCTGAAAAGGCTTGCAAAGATACGTATTCAGAACCAATTGGCGAAGCGGGCAAAAACAACCTTAAGGCATGCCCTCCTACTTTTCAAAAAACATCTCATTAAAATTAACAAGGTAAACCTCGGTGGTCGAGCGGGTCAGGGCGGTGTACAACCACCTGACAAAGCCGGCGTCCACCATTTCGGCAGTCAGGTAGCCATGGTCAATAAATACGGCATCCCACTGCCCGCCCTGAGTTTTATGGCAGGTTAGCGCATAGGCAAACTTGGCTTGCACGGCATTATAAAACTGACTGCTTTTGACCTTCTCTACCCTGGCTTTTTCAGATGTAATCTCAGTGTAATCAAGAAGGATTTCATCAAAGAGTTTTTGCATCTCCTCCTGCGGCATATTGGGCGTATTCGTGTTCATGGAGTCAAGCAGCAGTTTCACGTCAATTACCTCTTCTTCAGGATAATCCACCAGTTTAATGCTCACATCCGCGAACCTGTACCCGTACATTTCGCCGATATGCCTTATTCTGCGCACCTCCGCCATATCGCCATTGGCGATAAACCCGGCTTTCGCTCCCGAAGGCAGCCAGAAATAATTGTTCCGGGTTATCATAATGATATCGCCGGCCGAAAGTTCGGTTTCCCTGAAGAGCAACCGTGCGCGCACCTCATTGTTAAAAAGGTTGGCGCGTTTGTTCGACCGTGTGATAATTGCCGTATTTTCAACCCCAAACCTGGAGTAGCATGAATTGAGGGCATCTTCGAAGGAAGCGCCGTCAATCATCCGGATATCCTCAAATCCCCTCAGGTGAAAAAACGGCAATTCCGGCTTCTCAGGCACTAATTGCTGCCTCAGGCGGGTGGCATTGGTAAGTATTCCACTTTCCAGCGATTGACGCACGACTTCGTGCAACTCGTAAACAGTAGTATCCAGGTGGTACTGATTATTCAGAATATTCTCATCCAATGCGGGACTTTCCTCATTGCCGACAGGGGGCAACTGCGCCCGGTCTCCGATCAGAATCAGCCGGCAGCCCTCACTGCTGTATACGTAGGTAATCAAGTCGTCGAGCAGGTCGCGGTGGCCATAGATACCGGATTCCCCGGCTCCTCCCGGGCCGGGAATCATTGAAGCCTCATCAACAATAAAAAGCGTATATTTATGAGGATTGGCCGAGATATCCATTCTTAGCTTGCCATCCTCAGCAGAAATGGCTTTATAAATCTTCCGGTGAATGGTCAACGCCTGCTTTCTTGAGTAAGAAGCCAGTACCTTGGCGGCCCTTCCGGTGGGAGCCAGCAATACGGATTGCAATCCTGCCAGGGGGAGTATCCTCACCAGCGCGCTCACCAGCGAAGTTTTGCCGGTACCGGCATAACCCCGGAGCAAAAATGCGGGTTGACAGTGCGGCTTTGGCGGCTCAGTGATAAAGATGCTCAGAAGCTCAACCAGGGTTTTCTGACCTTCCGTAGGTTCATGCCCCAGTTCCTTCAATATATTGCCGGCCATCAGCCGCGTATACATTTCAATCATATGTTCTTCTGTATCAGAAAGGATAACCAATTCCAAAATTCCAACTGATGTTACGAAGTTGAAATTTTGATATCCTGAACCATCTGCTATCTGTTAATTTGCCTGGATCATATACCGGCAGGCCCCCATCAATCCTGAAAATAAAGAAGCTGAAATCGAAGCGGAAACCAATACCGGTATCCAAAGCAAGAGAAGCGGGCAGCTTCTTCAGATTCAGTGTACCTCCGGGAAAGTCTTCATTCTCCCTGAGCAGCCATATATTTCCCGCATCAACGAAAAATGCACCATTAAGAAAACTATACAATGGAAAGCGGTACTCCAGATTGGCCTCCAGCCAGATATCACCAACGCGTTCAAACCCTGATTTTACAGGGGTGTAGTACTCACCCGGACCCACGGACCTGATTGGCCAGCCGCGCAGCCCATTGGCCCCTCCGGCAAAAAAACCCTTTTCGAAAGGCAGTACGGTTGAGTTTCCGTAAGGAACGCCAACGCCCAATGCAGCCCTGTAGACCAGTTGCTGCTTTGCAGTTACAGGCTTATAATACCGGAAGTCAACATCAGTACGGATGTACTGTGCAAACCTGATCCTGAAGAGTGTAAAGTTACCATCCACATCAACAGGAGCATTTACTACATTGCTGTATAAATTCAGCAGGTTTCCGGCAGATTCGAAGTTAGCCCTGAAATAGAAATAATTCTTCTTACCTGAGAGATTCTGATTGTTAAAAATATAGGAATACTTCAGGGCCATCACCAGGTGATCGGTGTATTGGTTCAGGAAACGCGGATCTTTAAAGTCTTTGAGAATGGCGTTGAATGTGCTGTCGCGCAGGATGCTTACCGAACTCAGTTCGACGGGTGAGAAAAGATGCCGGGTGGTACCGCTGCTATACCAGTCATACCCGTATGTTAAATAACTGATATAACGGGTATAATAGCTGCGCTGCTGAAAATTGAGACCGAGGGCTATGGTGGTTTTGGCACGGTAATTATTGCTGATTCCTTTAAGTCTGAAAGGGCTGAGCAGTGTAGGAAAATCAAGCCCAGTTTCAGCCCCTGCTTCCAGAGAATTAAAAATACCGGCGCGGCGTTCCACCCCCAGACCAAGATCCGGCTCCACCTCAAAAGCGCCACGGAGTTTAAGCCTGAACATTTCCGCCCCTCTGAATATATTCCGGTTCAGATAATTCAAACTACCGCCCAACCCGACAAATCCTCCGGCATTGGTGGCTTCTACTTCAGGATTTATCATATTCACCGGACTTCGTACCATTCGGATATCACAATCGAGCAGCGAAATGCCGGCAGGTTGCAGATCAGGCGCAATTCTGGCAGGGCTCAGGTTTACGGAGACAAATCTGCTCAGTCCCAGATTCTGAAGGCGATTGTAGGTGAGGTTGATTTTTTGCTGGTTAAAAGGGGTGCCTGGCTGTATAAATACAGACCTTGACAATGCAGCAGGACGTATGCGCAGATTGTTCTTATAAATAAGGTAAAAGTCAGGATTGGGCTGCTGTATAGTGTCAGGATTCTTTCTGTAAGCCAGGGTATCATTCTTTGATAATGTATCACTTACCAATTCAGCAAAGTTGGTATTCATGAAAATATTGTTGATGAAGTACCGTTGGTGAGGCAGGAATGTAACTGAATCCATCAGACCGGAAGGCCTTATCCTGATATTCTCGATTCTGATCTTTATGTCAGCCTTACCCTGCTCCCTGGTCGTATCTACTTCAAACAAAATATATTCCCTTGAAAAAGCATAGTAACCGACATCTTTCAACACCCGTGTGATGCGTTCGCGTTCATCCCGTAACAAATAAGCATCGTATTGATTCCCGGACAAAATAAGAGACGCAGGCCCCTCTTTGTTAAGGAAATATTGAAGACTGTCATCAGGAATATCAAAGACTACTCGTCCGAAAGCAAACGGATCTTTTGTCATTGTCTGATAATTTACAAAAGCCCTGGCTCCCCTGAAGTCTATCCTGCGCTGCACTTCTGCACCAAAATAACCTTTGTTGTTAAGATAAACCCTCATGGGAATGAGAGAATTGTCGATCATTGCAGAATCGAGCAACACCGGGACTCTTCCGAGATTATTCCGCATCCACCGCTTGAATTTCCGGTCTTTTCCACCTGAATTTAAATCATAGACCAACACCCCGGGCCTGAATAAGCCCAGAAATTTCCTATTGGGTTTCGGCTGCGCAAAATTAAGAAGATCGTAAGTGTCGATACCAGGCCTGTCAGCCTTGACACTATGTCCGGCCAGAAGGTAACCACCCCTTTTCTGAACCTTTTTTGCAGGACTGCAGGAAGCAAACAGCAGCAATAATGCCGTATAAACAGTTAAGCGAAGGATCAAGGTTGAATTACGAAGCATGGTTGTGTTCTGCATGCAAATTTAGTGTAAATGTGGATTAACAGATACATTGAACAGACGAATAACGCATCCCATATATAATTCAGATTTCTGAAATTGTTATACCTGAAATTCTGTGAATGATTTCTTTGTCAAGGAAAAAGAACACTTTGTAACTAAATTTTATACAAATCAAACAGATAGTGAAATATAAAATATTGTTCTTCAAATACTTATCTTTTATTCAATTTTTTTTACTTTTTTTCATTGCACTATTGCCAGAATCAAAATTGTGATTAAATTTGCAGCCTCATTCGACGCATACTTTATCAATGTAAGCAGAAAATTGGGAGCATAGCTCAGCTGGTTCAGAGCACCTGCCTTACAAGCAGGGGGTCACAGGTTCGAACCCTGTTGCTCCCACAA
>CAZDBX010000088.1:0-11815 GCA_964503805.1 uncultured Lentimicrobium sp.
CTCGTCCATGTCTGGGTTCTCAGCCATCGCCCACGATACCGGCGACATGACACCTGTGGACAATGATGCAGCGCTATTTATTACTGGATACAATACTACTGACGTAAATGGTGATGGTACAGTTGACACAGCAGACATGACCATCGTGGACAACAACTCAGCCTCTTTTGTCAATGCAATTCTACCCTGACCGAATTGATTTATTCAGGAGATAAAAAGTTATTTAGCGGCATTCATGACGGCTATAACGACTTTTTCGACCTGGTGAACATCTATAATCTGAACGTAAACAGCGCTTACGGATATCAGCCTGCCGATCTTACCGGGGATGGCTTTGTAGATTTTGTGGACCTGATCATGGATTATAACAATAACGTTAACGGGATCGGCATGAATACGCCCCAGAATCCGGCCAAAAGACCATTAATGATCAGGTAAATTATAACTAATCCCGGAAGGAAAACCGGTATCCTCATTACAAAATAGCTTTGCTTTCATGATGTCTGATAATCCTCAGATAGCACTGCTATATGCCTAAGTAACCTATTATGATAAGTCTTCATAGAATTTCTGACCATTTCAATGTTGTCTGCCAGATACTCTGCACTTCAGGATATTTTAATATTGCCTTTACCTTTTCCGGTGATAGTGCCGATGAATGCTCCCCTAATTCCGTGATCCATAAGTGATTTGATGTAGGTCTCAGCTGCTTCTCCGGGTAAACTAACCAGCAATCCGCCCGAAGACTGCGCATCACATACAAGGTATCTCTCAATCATGGTTAACTGGCCAAAATCAGCCCACCCCACAGCAAAATTATAGTTTGCTTTCGTTCCTCCGGGAATTGCCCCTGCCAGTGCAAGTGCCGGAACTTCACTTATAAACGGGATGCTGTTAAAATCTATCCCGGCATCTACGCCGGAAGCAACAGCCATTTCATGCAAATGTCCGACGAGTCCGAAACCTGTAATATCGGTACAGGCATTCACCTTCCTCCTGAGCATAAGTTCAGAGGAAATTTTGTTCAGCTTCATCATTACTTCCTCTGCTTCCCGCATTGTTTCTTCCTTTGCGAGTCCCATTTTGGCAGCAGTTGAAATAATCCCTGTCCCGATCGGTTTCGTGAGCACCAGAGCATCTCCGGGCTTGGCCCCTGCATTGGTTATTATTTTTCGGGGGTTTACAAAACCTGTGACAACCATCCCGAATTTTGGTTCATTGTCTTCAATGGAATGACCGCCCAGAATCGAAATCCCTGCTTCAGCGGCTTTGTCAGAGGCTCCCCAGACAATATCATTCAATACGCCCAACGGTAGGCGGTTAACGGGAAATGCCGCAATATTCAAGGCAAAAGAGGCCTGTCCGCCCATGGCATATATATCACTGAGGGCATTTGCAGCGGCAATTGCACCAAAAGTATAAGGGTCGTCAACCACAGGGGTAAAAAAATCAACGGTTTGCACTACAGCCAGTTCATCATTAATTCTGTAAACAGCCGCATCATCCCTATTATCTGCGCCCACCAGCACATTAGGATCTGTCACGGGAGGCAATCCGGCCAGCACTTTTTCGAGGTCGGCCGGCCTGATCTTACATGCGCAACCCAAACCATGCGTAAAACGGGTTAATTTGACCACTTCTTCATTTGCCGGTTCCGATGAAGACGACGACACATCCGGTGACAAGGACCGGACGGTTTGAATTATGATTCTCAAAGCTTCATCCACTTGTTCGTGAGTGGTTGTATAACCCATTGAAAAGCGGATGGTTCCCCTAGAGAATTCAGGGCTGACCTTCATAGCTCCGAGCACTGACGAATCTCCGGTATCACCCGTGTGACATGCTGCCCCCGCCGATGCAGCCAACTGAGGCATGGCTGAAAGTATGGTTTGTGCATTCAAATCACTGAAACCAACACTCACTGTATTTGGCAAAGCGAGCTCCGGATGGCCGTTCAGACAAAAATTACTCAACCCGGCAGAAAGCCCCTCAATGAACTTTTTTTTCAAAGCGGAAGTGTGCGCCCGGTAAGACTCCAGCCTGTTAAATGCCAACTCGCACGCTTTGCCCAGCCCTGTAATCTCAAGAACATTTTCAGTTCCCGCCCTGAGATTCTGTTCATGGTCGGCACCATGAATCAACTTCTCAATCTTCACGCCCTTGCGGATAAAGAGCGCCCCGACGCCTTTGGGGGCATAGAGTTTATGACCGGCCAGCGAAAGCAGGTCAACTCCAAGATCCTGCACATCAACCGGAATTTTACCGGCTGATTGCGCTGCATCAGTATGCATTAAAGCGCCATGCTGATGCACAATGGCTGCGATTGCTTTTACCGGCTGAATGGTACCCACTTCGTTGTTGGCATGCATCACCGATACCAGCACCGTGCCCGGCCTTAGTAGTTTTCTGATATCTTCCGGATCAACCATCCCGGATTCATCCACAGGCGCCACAGAAATTTCGAAACCCTGTGTTGCCAGATAATTAGCCACTTTCGTTACTGCCGGATGCTCCACAGCAGAAATTATGATGTGATTCCCCTTTGACCGCAGGGCATAGGCGGCACCTTTCAGCGCCATATTATTGGATTCCGTCCCTCCGCTGGTAAATACAATCTCCTGCGGAAGACAATTCAGCAGCAGTGCTACCCTGGCCCTGGCTTTTTCGACAGCCTCACGCGACTTAACGCCAAATGAATGCATGCTCGAAGGATTGCCGAAATACTCTTCAAGATAGGGACGCATCTCTGCTGCCACCTCAGGGTCGACAGGTGTTGTGGCATTATAATCGAGATAAATCTGATCCATAAAAAAAATTTGAGAATGAATGTCTGTAATCTTCTGATGCTGCTGACAAAGTAAGCCGGCACTGTTTCAGATTACCCGGAGCTCAGCATTTACAATTATATCAGGCAAAATCTGCTTCAGCAGTGAAGCATTGAATACAGGGTCTCCGGTATCAGTGTTCAGCTCCTTCACATGCCTTTCGTTATATTTTAACATTGCTTTCTGATAAGTTTTATCATAGTATGCAAGCACAAGCATGATAGCCGGAGCAAAGTTCCCTGCCAGAATATGTCTTTGTGCGTCTGCAATCCCCTGGCCGCCTATTGCCTGTGCAATTTTTCCAAGCGCATCAAGCAGGGAGTTCTTTTCAAATCCTGCATAATCTTTACATAATCGCGCAACACGGACATTAAAAGGAACCCGGAGCAGGATAAGCTGACTTCTTTTCATTCGTTCAAAGAACGGTCCCGGCAGGCTTACAGTCCCGATTGAACGGCTTTCATCTTCAATCCAGACGGGTTTTGACGGATCGAGTTTAATCCAGGCATCAAAGAGATTATTCTCAAACTGCTCGTTGGTTGGCTGCGGCAATTGACCCAGATGACCAAAAACTGAACCCCTGTTATGCGCAATTTCTTCAAGATCAATTATCTGTTCACCCATCCTGCCAAGTTCATGAAGTATTTCCGTTTTCCCGGATCCGGTCATACCACCAAGCACAAGCATGGGAGATCCTTTGCCGGAATGGTTCCTGATATAAGACCGGCAGGCCTTGTATCCACCTTGAATTACCCGTGCATGATAACCCGCAGTGCTGAACAACCATGCCAGTGACGCACTGCGCATTCCCCCTCTCCAGCAATAAAGAATAATTTCCCTGGATTTACCATTGGTGAATTTATTCAGTTTTTTGACATAATCCGGCAATTTTGCGCCTGCAAATTCAAGTCCTACCAGTAAGGCTGCATCCTTACCGGCATCGTGGTATCTTGTTCCCACAACTGCCCGTTCTTCGTCAGTAAACAAGGGAATATTGACAGCACGTGGAAGATGCCCCTGCATGAATTCAGACGGAGATCTGACATCGATAAGCGGCAAATCCTTCCGCTCGCAAAACAACCATTCAGGCCCGACAATGCTAACCATGATGCAAAAATACCTTAAAAAGAACCTCAGTATCCGAAATATGAATTTTCACGATTTAACAGTCAACCCGGACAACCTCAACCTCTTCATTAAGGTATAGCAGCCATGCCACAGGTTCGGGATACCCCATATCACCAAGCAGGGAGGCGTAGTTTCTGACCTGAGAATCGTGAAATTCCTCCCTCCTGCCACTTTTAAAATCAACCACATCCGTGTGATCCCTGTGTAATATAACCCGATCTGGGCGGTATGATTTTCCTTCCGGGGTGAGGATTTCAGCTTCTGCATAAACATCTCCGTCTCCATCAAAAAACTGCCGGGCCTGCGGATGCCCCAAAACCCTATCCATTAAAGCTCCAATCTTTTCAGCCGAAACAGCATCAATCATTCCGGTATTTACCAGCAAACCGATTACTCCGTCTTTATCCCTGTAATCATGAACCAACGACAAGGCATAATGAAGCAGATTACCGGCCATCATTGCCGAGGAAGGCTCATCCGCATTCCAGAAAAAAGGAGCTCTTGCAGCAAAAACGAGCCGCTCAGCCCAGGGTTGAGAATAAAACTCAGCTGTCAGGCCCGGATTGTTGTCATCAGATTTTTGGCCAGCAACCTGTGTGCCATCCCCAAAACAATAGATCAGCTGCCCTGCTCTCAGATCACCCGAAAAATCAAGAAAACTGGTCAGCATATCTGTTATCGTTCCGATTTTTTCAGGCTTGTCAGACAGCTTACCCGATAATACATACAACCTTTCCGAAGGCCGGGTAAATGCTACATACACCAGATTAAGCAGGTCCAGTCTCTTTTTATCTTCTTCTGTAGTATAAAGGCCGGAATACTGTGTCTTTTCAAGCCGGCTTTCCAGCTTCAGACAGGCACTTGTCAGCTCGGGGATGGCCTCATCACTGAAAGGCACCCAGACCGTTGACTTATTCCTCCCTCCGGCACTCTTACTGGCAAAAGGAAAAATCACTACGGGAAACTCCAGTCCTTTTGACTTATGAATGGTCATCACCTGAACTGCATCATCGCCTGCGGGTAATATAACCGACAATTTATCACGCTGCGCATACCAGTATTCAAGAAACCCGGGAATACTGCCCGGCCGGGTCGAAGTAAAACCAAGCACCTCATCCAGAAAGAACTGCAGATAAAGCGGAGAACGTTCATGCAGGCCGAAAATCCGGATAATCTCTTCAACCTTATCGAAAAGGGACATATCCCTGAGATTTGCAACATCAAAACGCCTTCCCGAGCACTCAAGCAGGTTCAGAAAGGATTGATGACTGCGTGCCTGACGGTAAACCTCAGTCCTGGTTACCTTCCCGAGCAGATGATTATCCCAAAGGTATTCTGTGATGGCAATCCGGTTAATCTCCCGTCCCGGGTCATTGAGTAACTCCAGACAATTGACCAGGAAATTTACTTCAGCAGAATTTTTCAATAAAAGAGAGTCAGCAGAAACAACCTTAACGCCCTGGCTGTTGAGAAAAACAGCGATTCCGGAGGATTCTTTGTTTGACCTGCAAAGCACTGCAATATCGCCGGGTTTGTAACCTTCTTTGCACAACGACTGAATCAGTTCAAATACCCGGTTGATTGTATGGTCATCGTACATCTGATCATCGCCGTCGTAAAACTCTATCTGAACCTTTCCGCCATGGTTATCCGGGTCATATCCCTGTTCACCTTCTTGATAAACCGTTTTACTGTCGTCAAGATAAAGCGGGGATATATGACTGAAAAAGCAATTGTTAAATTCAACGATTTCACGGCGTGACCTGAAATTATCCGCGAGTCTGGCATGTTTGTATTCGCGTTTGAGCACAACAGTGCGCTGAGCAATAACCGGGTTGTCTTCAGGATTTTCTACTTCGGGTAAACGCACAAACTGGTTTACGTCTCCGTTGCGGAAACGGTAAATCGCCTGCTTGCCATCGCCGACAATCATATTCAACCCATCCTGCGAAAGTGAATTTTCAAGCAATGGCATCAGATTCATCCACTGCAAAACTGAGGTATCCTGAAATTCATCAATCATGAAATAACGGTACCGCTCACCAATCCTTTCATAAATGAAAGGAACCGGCTCTTCCATCACAATATCGGCAACAATCCTGTTAAATTCAGAAATCGGAACCACATTCCGCTCATTTTTGACTTTATCAAGCCTGCTCCTCATCTCACTGAGCACAGACATGGGATAAAGCTGCCGCAGCACCATTTTCAACAGAATAATCCGGCCTTCCTCCTGGCTGATTTTACCCTCTGCCTGATAAAAAATCGATGCCAGTTTTTCTGAAACAGCCATCACAGTAGCCCCTTCGGGTGCTTTTTTACCGTCACTGCTGAGCCATTCATTATTTTCAATTGTCTTTCTTACGAAACTGTTGATTTCCGCATCAACATTCCCGTTAGCCAGTTTTTCGAAAAATCCGTAAATCCCTTTACGCTTCTGGTAAAAGAAATCTGCACCAAGGCCGTGCCCGGCCATCAGCGACATGGCTTGTTTCCCAAAGGCGGTCAACGTCTCCTGATATTCATTGATTACCCTGCGGATTGCCCCGGCAAAATGCTTAATCTGATTGGCATCAATGCTTCCGGAATCAGGCAGTAGCCTCACGGCATCTTCGCGAAACAGGTTTTTCGAAAAGTCAAGCAGTGTCCTGTCAATCTGCCAGCTTTCATCCTCTTCAGCTCTTTCCCTGATGAAATTCACCAGAATTTCCGTCAGGTTTCTCTCTGTACCCGCCGCTGCCAGCATGTCCTCAATGGCAAGTTCAAGCAACATCCCGGTATCCATTTCCACTTCAAAGTTCATGGAAAGCTTCAGGTCAAATGAAAATGCCCTGATAATCCTGTGTACAAAACTATCTATGGTGGAGACTGAAAAATCGCTGTAATTATGCAGTATCAGGGAGAGAACCTTTCCTGCCCGGTTTCTGAGTTCATCCAGATGAAGTCCGGTATCCTCCATCAGAGATCTGACCAGGTGCTCATACCTTGCGGGAATACTTCCCGCTTCAAGCCCGGAAATCACTTTAAGGTTTGACAATATTCTTTGCTTTATCTCATTGGCGGCCTTATTGGTAAATGTAATCGCAAGGATGTTGCGGTAACGGTGAGGATCTTTCAGCACAATAGAGAGATAGACGCGCATCAGCGTATATGTTTTCCCCGATCCGGCCGAAGATCTGTAAACCAGGAAATTATTCATAGTTCAGGTTAAAAGCCAAAATTAGCAAGTTCTTGCTGATGTTACACGCCATTACGGATTAAAATATTCCGTAAGGTTACCGGTATCCATGCGCAAACGACTTCCGTATACTAAACCCTGATCCGGAGGGACCGCAACCTGCTTGCATGCACCGGTCAAAAACTTATCTTTGCAGGCAAATTATCCTTATAATGATAAAAGACAACACCCTCATTTACGGTATGCGTCCGGTAATCGAGGCGATCAGTGCCGGCAAGGAAATCGACAGGCTGATGCTCCAGCAAGGGTTGAAAGGTGAATTGTTGCCTGAATTAAGAAAACTGATCAACGAGTTCAACATCCCTTTTCAATATGTCCCTGTTGAAAAACTCAACCGGCTGGTTAAAGGGAATCATCAGGGGGTGGTTTGTTTTGTCTCTCCGATCATTTTTCAGCCACTGGAAAATCTGTTGCTTTCAGTTTATGAAAGCGGGGAAACTCCGTTTTTCATTATCCTTGACCGGATTACAGATGTAAGAAATCTTGGTGCGATAGCGCGGTCGGCAGAATGTGCCGGCGCTCATGGCCTCATTATCCCAGAAAAAGGGAGCGCACCTGTGAACGCCGATGCTGTTAAGACCTCAGCCGGCGCCCTGGCAAATATCCCTGTCCACCGCAGCCCAAACCTTAAAAACACCATAGATTATCTCAAATCCAGCGGGTTGAGCATTGTAGCTGCTTCCGAAAAGGGGAAAATACCATATTACAACGCTTCACTCAATGGCCCTGTGGCCCTGATAATGGGCTCTGAAGAGGATGGCGTTTCTCCAGAATACCTGAAAAAGTGCGACCAGGTCGTAAACATTCCTATGAGGGGCAGTACCGGTTCACTCAACGTTTCTGTTGCAGCCGGCATCCTGCTTTTTGAAGCATTGCGCCAGCAAACCACTGCAGGTTGATTTAATTACCCGGTTGGAATATTTCTATGAGGAAATTAAGCCAGACAACAGCAAATAACCTCCCGGACCGGCAATTTCTGCTGCTGGCAATGCTTATCGTTTTATCAGGCCTGGTATTGCGCCTGCTCCATCTCGATTTCTCCTATTCCAATGACGAGTTGAGCGCGTTGAGCAGGGTAAGGTTCACCTCGTTCAGCGATCTGGTAAATAAAGGCTTTTACGTGGACGGACATCCCGGAGGCATTCAGGTGTTCCTTTATTACTGGGTTAAACTGGCCGGAATGAACGAATGGGCTGTACGTCTTCCGTTTGCCCTGGCCGGTGCTTTAGGAATCTGGATCACAATAAAATTATTCACCCGCTGGTTCGGGCAGGCTGCAGGATTATTTTCCGGGGTTTTTATCGCTTTTCTCGCTTTTCCGCTTTTATACAGCCAGATTGCGCGGCCTTACGGAATCGGAATGACTTTTTGCATGATCATGGTCTGGTATTGGACCAAATTGCTTTTTGATAAAAAACCAGGGATTATCATTGCATTCGCATACGCCCTGAGCGCCGCTGCATGCATGTACACCCATTACTTCAGTTTCCTGCTCGCGCTGATCACAGGTCTATCCGGTCTTTTCCTGATGAAAAAGGACAGGGTGTACCATTATACAGGCGCTGGTGCACTTGCGGCCCTGTTGTTCAGCCCACATATTGCTATAACCCTCAACCACCTGAGTATAGGCGGCGTGGGTCTATGGCTGGCAAAGCCGGCCTGGAACTGGCCTTTGCTGCACATCGCCTCGGTTTTCAACAACTCCCTGCTGATTGCCGGGCTGGTTGTTCTGATAATAATTATTCAGGCTCGTTATTATAAGTCACAACCAGAAATCAGAATTTTCAGGGCATTGTCACTTCTGTACTTTATACTGCCCATGATTACCGGATTTATTTATTCCCGGTGGATAAATCCGGTTCTTCAGGACAGTGTTTTAATTTTTTCTTTTCCGTTTTTCCTTGGATTTCTCTTTTCTTTTTCCGCCGGCATACCAAAACGCCTGGTTTTGGTTATGACAAGCCTGTTGCTTATTGCGGGCATCTCTCAAACAGTATTTATTAACAATTATTACAGCAGGCAACATTTCGGCGAATTCCGGGGGGTAGCCCGTGCGATCTGCTCCTGGAACCAGACTTACGGCCCGGATAACATCACCAGGGCTATCAGTGTAAATAACCCATGGTATATTGAGTTTTACATGAAACAGGAGAACGCATGTGAGACAACCTTCAGCCAATATGACAACCGTGGAGGTTCTGACCTGGAAGCGCTTAAAAAGATACTTGACAATGCTGACACCCCCCTGTTTGCTTATGCCTGGACCAAGCCCGTGCCGCCTGAAATCAGGGATATGATACTTGCCAGGTTTCCATGTATAGTTGAAACCCGGAATTTCAGCGGGCTTTCAGATGCCACGCTTTTCGCAGGCAAAAATCATTCATCCTGCAAAAACGGAGAAACCAAAACGTTATTTTCTTTATCGCTGCAAACAGAAAACCAGGATTCTGGTTCCTTCCCAGAATTCTTTCCCGGCTATGAAGGAAAGCTCAATGAGCTGCCGTATGATTCCGCTGATCAGTTAGTTGCCACTGTAGAAGCCAGGACAAAGGAACAGCTGAGCGGTGCGCTGCTGGTCGCTTCATTTCACGAAGATGATGGAGAAACACTTTTGTGGACCGCTTCGAAATTTGATCTTTTTACGCTTGCCGACAGCATTAGCACAGTCAGGTTAACCATTCCGGTTCAGGAAAATGATCTTTATCACAAAAAAATGAAAATTTATGTCTGGAATCCCCAAAAAACGGAACTGGAAATAAGATCATTAACCATTTTTACAGAACCTTTTCCTGAACATTCGGGCACAACAGCCAACCCAACACGCAAATAAAACGGCCACTGATCCGTTACAATTCTGATAATTTAATACATCATGACCAAAAATAAACAACCATTCTATTTAATCCTGATCGCAGGAATCATGCTGATCTCTTTCAGTTCCTGTCAGCGCGAAAAAACTGAGAACTACCCAGATGGAAAAATTAAATCTGTCAGACAATACAAATGGAAAAAGCCTCACGGAACCAGCACCTGGTACTACATTAACGGCAGTAAGGAACTGGAGGTGGAATACAAAAACGGTGAACCGGAAGGGTTGACCACGCGTTGGCATTACAACGGCCGCAAGGAATCGGAAGAAATGTATAAGGGTGGGAAGAGAAATGGGGCTTCCGTAAGGTGGAATGAACAGCGGGCAAAGATTGAAGAGAAAACATACAAAAACGACACCCTGTATGGCCCTTACCGGATGTACCATGAAAATGGCACGCTGATGATTGAAGGTTCCTATAAAGACGGATTGTTTTATGGCGAATGGGTGTATTACAATGAGTTCGGTTTTAAAATCGGGGAAGGCTCATATAACATGGGAAACGGAGTTCAGCGGGCGTTTCATCTTAACGGAAAGCTCTGGAAAGAAATTCCATACCGGAATAACCTGAGAAACGGCACAGAAAAAACATACAATCAGGAAGGCGTTATCGTTGGTTCAGTTGAATATGCCGACGACGTACCCATAGCGACCTCTGAAAAACAGGACTAAACCTCACCAAAGAACGGATAAGCTATGTACCTGAATTAGCCCGGTTACGCCACGTTTAGAATCAGTCTAAACTAACTGAAAAAGAAAATTTTAGCTTTATTGGCGGGGCGTTAATGGCGTAAAAAATTCTTTTTCTGATTAATTTGGAAATATCATTTTTTATGGCATAAATTTGCCCTGTTATTTAGTTAACACTGTTACAAAATTCACATAAATTAATCATCCTTAAACATCCACAAGATGAATCTGGAAAAAATCATGTCGGACCTGGAGAAAAAACATCCGGGTGAAGTTGAGTACTTGCAAGCAGTACGCGAGGTTCTTGAGTCGATTGAAGAAGTTTACAACGAGAACCCACAGTTTGAATCAGCCGGTATCATCGAGCGCATCGTAGAACCGGACAGGGTTTTAACTTTTAAAGTTCCCTGGGTTGACGACAACGGTAAAGTTCATGTTAACCTTGGATACAGGGTTCAGTTCAATGGCGCCATCGGACCTTACAAGGGAGGACTCAGGTTCCACCCGAGTGTTAACCTCAGCATCCTGAAGTTCCTCGGTTTCGAGCAGATATTCAAGAACAGTCTTACCACGCTGCCGATGGGCGGTGGCAAGGGCGGAAGTGATTTCGACCCCAAGGGAAAATCAAATGCCGAAATCATGCGTTTCTGCCAGTCATTCATGCTTGAGTTGTGGAAGATGATCGGACCCGAAACCGACGTTCCCGCCGGTGACATTGGCGTTGGCGGACGCGAAATCGGCTACATGTACGGTATGTATAAGAAATTGGCTTCAGAGCATACAGGCGTATTGACCGGAAAAGGACGTAACTGGGGTGGTAGCATTATGAGGCCGGAAGCAACCGGATTCGGCGCTGTTTACTTTGCCCAGGAAATGCTTAAGACCAAAGGTCTTGATTTCAAAGGAAAAACCGTCGCCATCAGCGGATTCGGCAATGTTGCCTGGGGCGCTGTTACCAAAGTGAATGAACTCGGCGGCAAGGTAGTTACCATTTCTGGTCCCGATGGATATATATATGATCCCGACGGAATCTCCGGATCAAAGATCAACTACATGCTTGAACTC
>CAZDBX010000089.1:0-11813 GCA_964503805.1 uncultured Lentimicrobium sp.
GCAGTCAGGCTCTGCACTTCAGGAATGATGTGTTCAATCTTCCTGTATATATCCTTACCGGAAATAAACAGCATCTTAATCCCGGCATGGTTCAGGATATACTTATAATCCGACTCACTGATGGTCGGATATATCGGGACATGTACCGCACCGGTCTGCATTATGCCCATATCAATAAAATTCCATTCCGGTCTGCTGGGCATAATGGTAGCCACCATATCCCCTTTCCCGATTCCCGAGTAAAGCAGGGCATAACTGATGGCGTCAGCAATGCGGCGGTACTCGGTAATGGAATACTTCCGCCAGATTCCGTCTTCCTTTCCGGCAATGACATCATCCTTAGGCTGATAAACTTCTGAATAGTGTGGCAAAAGATCGAACAAACGGGAAACTTTTGTCATACGCTGTCGGTTTGTTTAGGCGAAAAGTTTTTCTATCCTGGTCTGGTACTTTTTTGCAATAAATGAGCGTCTGAGTTTGAGTGTCGGGGTAAGTTCCCCGCTGGCCGTTGACCATTCACTGCTCATAATGTCAATTTTCTTGATTTGTTCTGTGCTTCCAAACTCCGTATTATACTTGTCAATCACCTTAAGCAGCCTTTGCCTTATCCTTGGCAATGCCACCATTTCCTCATCCGTAGTGTATTCAATTTCTTTAATCCTGCACCATGATCTCAGGTGGTTAAAATCCGGGACCACCAGTGCGGCAGCAAATTTCTGATTCTCACCCACTACCATGATATTATCAATAAACGGCGATTCCTTTATTTTGTTTTCGAGTAATTCCGGGGCAATATACTTGCCAAGCGAGGTCTTGAATATTTCCTTTTTCCGGCCGGTAATCCGCAATTGCCCTTCCGGCTCAAACTGACCGATATCTCCCGTATGCAACCATCCATCCTGATCTATGACCTGCGCGGTAAGTTCAGGATCTTTGTAATAGCCCATCATGATATTAGGCCCGCGGGCCAGAATTTCCCCGTCTTCGGCTATCATAACCTCTACACCCCTGAGCGGAGGTCCCACCGTACCGATCTTGATTCCATTACTGTCGGTGCTGGTTACCGCTATAACAGGAGAGGATTCCGTAAGCCCGTAGCCCTCATAAATCGGCAATCCGGCAGCCCTGAATGTTTTCACAAGCCTCGGTTGAATTGAAGCGCCTCCCGACACGATAATCTTGAAGTTTCCTCCAAGTGCTTCGCGCCACTTGCTGTATATCAGTTTATCGGCAATACGGTGCCTTAACATGTACCAGGCATTGTTGTTACCCTGAACATCGTAATGAAGCGCAAGATCAACCGCCCAGAAAAAGATCATCCGTTTCACCCCTTTCAGTTTACGTCCGCTTGCCTGAATTTTATCATAAATTTTTTCAAGTAAACGGGGTACACAACACATCATGTCCGGATGAATCTCCTTGATATTATCGGTTATCGTTGCCAGACTTTCGGCATAATAAACTGAAATGCCCAGGTAATGGTATAGGTAGTTGAGCATTCGCTCATAAACATGGCACAATGGCAGAAAACTCAGTGCCTTGCCCTCCTCGCCAAAAGTCGGGATATAAGAAACATTAACGAAATTGGAAATAATATTGGTATGCGAAAGCATTACTCCCTTTGGATTGCCGGTAGTTCCGGAAGTGTAAATAATAGTTGCAAGATCGCCTCCCTTGATGCTGTCCATGATTGCCTGCACCTGTTCCGGCAAGGGGCTGGTCTGGCCAATTTCAACCAGGTCATAAAGGTTCCGGAGGCCCTCCCGATGTTTAAAGGTAAAAACCTCCTCAACCGATGGACAGTTAGCCGACACTTCCTTTATTTTCCTTGACAACTCATCACCGGAAACAAATACAAATTTGATGCTGGCATGATTGAAAATATACTGGTAATCCGCAGGACTGATCGTAGGATAAACCGGAACATGAATAGCTCCCGCCTGCATGATGGCCATATCCAGAAAATTCCATTCAGGCCTGTTATTGGTAATTGTAGCGATGGTATCGCCCTTTTTCACGCCAAGTGAAAGTAAACCATAGGTCAGATCATCCACCATACGGATGTACTGTTCAATACTATACTTCTTCCAGACTCCATCCTCCTTACAGGCAAGTACATCATCCTTCGGCTTATAGGAAGCCACATAATTCGGCAATAGATCGAAAATTCTGGTGATAGTAGTCATTTCGCTCAGTTTTAGAAATGAATATTCATATGATTACCCTGGTGATCTTCGACAAAACAATATTTAAAATGAAAATGTGTGCTTTATTTTGTATTATCAGTCTCCTGACAGGATTTCCTGTGAATTATCCCTGCCGCAGCCTGGGCTGCCGGCATAATGAGCAGGTCGTTGATATTTACATGCGGAGGCTGACTGGCAACAAAGTAAACGGCTTCTGCAATATCTTCAGCACGAAGCGGCTCGAATCCATCATACACAGCTTTGGCCCGGGTTTCATCACCGCTGAAACGAACGGTGGAAAATTCCGTTTCGGCAGCTCCGGGAGCAATCTGACTCACCCTGATGCCATAGGGCAGCAGGTCGATGCGCATGGCTTTTGTAATGCTGTCGACAGCCGCTTTGGTTGCACAGTAAATATTTCCGTTGGGATAAACTTCACGCCCGGCTATTGATCCGATGTTGATGATGTGTCCGCTGCCCCGGCCGACCATCGCGGGCGCCAGGGCCCTGCTGAGGTATACAAGGCCTTTGACATTGGTGTCAATCATCTGATCCCATTGTTCAATATTCCCTTTATGAAAAGGATCAAGTCCAAGGGCCAGGCCGGCATTGTTGATAAGAATATCCGGAATCCTGAATTCTCCGGGCAGGGAGGCAAGTGATCGGTTTATTTCTTCCTGGCGGCTTACATCGAGCTGCAGGGGAATAACCACGACTTTAAATCTGGCAGACAATTCCGATGCAATTGCCTGTAGTTTCTCTATTCTTCGGCCTGAAATAACCAGATCGTAACCTGATTCAGCGAAACGGCCGGCACACGACCGGCCGATACCACTGCTGGCGCCGGTAATAAATACAATTTTACCCATAAATGTTCGTCATGATCTCCCGTAAAAATTCAGCATGCAGGAGTCAGTCCCTCCGAAGGGTAAAAGTATGGAATAATAAATAATAAGACAAACAACTTTTTTAAAGAAAATTAACAATTGCCTGTCCCGGACTCTGGAAAACTTCCTAAAGACTTATAATGCGCCTGTTTGTCTTTAGTGCATTTTTTTTGAAAACTGCTCAACCAATCCTGTGTCTGATCCACTCCCTGGCATTTACGAACGGCTCAATCCAGGGAGAAACTTCATCAGCTGACCTTCCCGAAGGATACCAGGCCCAGTTCCAGGGATAGACTGAACGCTCAAGATGAGGCATCATGGCAAGGTGGCGCCCGTCCTGTGAAGCAATGGCTGCTGCAGCGAAATCCGAACCGTTGGGATTGCCCGGATATGCATTATAACTGTACTTCATTGGTAGCTGATACTGATGCTCATCAAGCGGCAGGTTAAAGCGTCCTTCGCCGTGCGCAATCCATATGCCAAGCCTTTTACCGGCCATACTACCCAGCATCACCGAGCTGTTTTCCGGAATATCAACATTCAGAAACGCAGATTCAAATTTTCCTGAAGTATTGTGAAGCATAGCAGGTTTCTGGTCGTGCTCCGGATAAATCAGCCCCAGCTCTACCATCAGCTGACAACCGTTGCACACTCCTAAACTCAGGGTGTCAGGCCGTGCATAGAAATTATCCAGGGCAGCTTTGGCGCGTTCGTTATAGATAAATGCCCCGGCCCAGCCTTTGGCTGAACCCAGCACATCGGAATTGCTGAAGCCTCCCACAAAAACGATCATATTCACATCCTCCAGGGTTTCGCGTCCGCTGATGAGGTCCGTCATATGAACATCCTTCACGTCAAAGCCGGCAAGGTAAAGCGACCAGGCCATTTCTCGATCTCCGTTCACCCCCTTCTCCCGGATAATGGCAGCCCTTATTCCTGAGGGTGAAGTCCGGTTAATATCAATATTAAACTGTGACAATGCGCCGGTAAAATCGTCGCCAAATTCACAGGAAAGCGGCTGCTTGTCAAAATTATGGTAGCGTTCGCGGGCATGATCTTCACCGCTTTGCTGCCTGTCGAGCAGGTACGAGGTTTTAAACCACAGTTTCCGCAGCTGATCGACTTCCATCTCCACAACTCCATTGTGATAACGAAGGGCCAGGTTCCGCCGGAATGACGGTTTCCCGAGGATATGGAATTTAAGCCCTGCTTCCTGTAAAAGCACCGATGCGTAATCAATGTCGTTTACCTGTATGACAACTCCGGGATTTTCGCTGAAAAGCAGTTTGATGATATCACTTTCACCGAACCCGTCAAGGTCAATATCCAGACCGATGCCCGGCTGGGCAAAAAGCATTTCAAGCAGCGCTGTAACCATGCCGCCCGATGAAATATCATGTCCCGCCAGCAATATATCTTTCCGGATCAGCGTCTGAACAGCCTCAAATGCCCTGATGAAAATGCCGGGATCAGCCACTGTCGGGGCTTCATCGCCAAGGGCGTTCAATACCTGTGCCAGGGCGCTGCCACCGGTTTTCAGGCGGTCGGCTGAAAAATCGAGATAGATCAGCGACGAAGTGAATTCAGGCGCCAGCACCGGTTTCACAACCTTCCGGATATCACTCACCTCTGCGACCGCCGAGATAATTACTGTTCCCGGTGAAAGCACTTTCTCCCCATCCGGATATTTCTGGGTCATCGAAAGCGAATCCTTTCCGGTGGGAATATTGATACCCAGTGCAATGGCAAAATCGCTGGCTGCCTTCACTGCCTCATAAAGCCGTGCATCCTCACCCGGATTCCGGCAGGGCCACATCCAGTTTGCACTCAGCGAAACACCCTTCAAACCGTGCTCCAGCGGCGCCCATACAAGGTTGGTAAGCGATTCCGCGACAGCCAGCACCGAACCCGCGGCCGCATCAATCAGGCCGGCAGCCGGAGCATGGCCTATGGAAGTAACAATTCCTTTCTCACCATGATAGTCAAGCGCGACTACCCCGCAATTATTCAGTGGCAACTGAACCGGACCGGCTGTTTGCTGAACTGCCACACGGCCGGTCACTGAACGGTCAACTTTATTGGTAAGCCAGTCTTTACAAGCAACCCCTTCCAGCTGTAAAACCTGTTCCACATAGGTTTTCAATCCGGCTGCCTTGTACCTTAGCGGAGCATGAACCTGCTCAATGGATGAATCTTCCATAATGGTACGCGGCGGTTTGCCGAACATATCCGCCAGGTGGAGATCGATGGGCCTGTTTCCCGTTTTGCCGTTTTCAAAAACAAGCTGCTGATCACCTGTAGTTTCTCCGACCACGAACATAGGCGCCCTTTCTCTGCCGGCCACCTTCTGAAGCAGATCCACATCCGGCTGATGCATGATCAGGCCCATACGCTCCTGCGATTCGTTTCCGATGATCTCCCGGTCCGAAAGTGTCGGATCTCCCACCGGTAATTTATCAATTTCTATTCTTCCTCCGGTGACTTCAACCAACTCGGAAAGTGAATTCAGGTGTCCGCCGGCCCCGTGGTCATGAATGGAAACAACCGGGTTTTCGTCGAGTTCAGCCATTGCCCTGATGGCGTTATACACCCGTTTCTGCATCTCGGGATTCGAGCGCTGTACGGCATTCAGTTCAATGGAGTTGCTGAATTGACCTGTGGCTACCGAAGATACAGCGCCTCCGCCCATCCCGATCCGGTAATTGTCGCCACCCAGCACGATTACTTTGTCTCCGGGTGCCGGATCATCTTTCAGGCTGTCGGAATTCCGGGCATACCCCACCCCGCCGGCAAGCATGATTACTTTATCATAACCATAGGTCATTACACCTTCCTGGTGTTCGAAAGTCAACAAACTCCCGCAGATCAGCGGTTGTCCGAATTTATTGCCAAAATCACTGGCGCCATTTGATGCCTTGATCAGTAATTCTTCAGGAGTCTGATACAGCCATTTCCGGGGCTTTACAGCCGTTTTCCATCCATGCAGTTCGCAATTCCGGGGATAAGAAGTCATGTAAACCGCGGTTCCGGCAATAGGCATGGAGCCTTTACCCCCCGCCATCCTGTCGCGGATCTCTCCCCCGCTGCCGGTTGCTGCCCCGTTGAATGGCTCAACCGTTGTCGGAAAATTATGGGTCTCCGCTTTCAGCGAAATAACGGAATCAATCTCTTTAACCCTGAAAAAATCGGGACGGTCCGGATTTACAGGTGCAAACTGCCTGATGGACGGCCCCTTGATAAATGCTACATTATCCTTGTACGCTGATACGATAAAATTGGGATTCGCAGCGGAAGTTTTCCGTATCATCGAGAAAAGGGTCTCCGGCATTTCCCTGCCATCCAGCACAAAAGTGCCGTTGAAAATTTTATGCCGGCAATGCTCCGAATTGACCTGGGAGAAGCCAAATACTTCACTGTCAGTCAATGGTCTGCCGATTTTACGGCTCAGTTCATTGAGGTATTCAATTTCATCCTGCGAAAGCGCCAGGCCCTCCTGAAGGTTGTAAGCGGCGATATCCGTAATCTCCTGCACCGGATCAGGCTCGTGCAGGACTGTAAAAATATCCTGATCAAGGTTATGGTTCAATACCTGCAGCATGGCATCGTAAGGGGCGTCGGCTCCCTGCACCTCAACATATTCTTCAATTCTGAAGATGCCTGCGATTCCCATGTTCTGGGTAATCTCAACGGCATTTGTACTCCATGGAGTCACCATTTCGCGACGCGGCCCAATAAAAAAGCCCGATATCGACCGGGCTTCAATATATACTGCGCCACTAAACAGCCAACTCAGTTTCTGTATATCGTTTAACGTGAGTTCCTTTTCGCAACCAACGGCATAAATGGCATTCCCCTTGAAAAACCTGATCATTTTCCTGATTTTTTGATGTGGCAAAGTTAATAAAGGAATTTGTATGGCGAAAGTCCCGGGTTGATTTACAAAAAGATTTGTCTGAAAAACGGGTGGGAATCAACCCGTGTGATTTAAATAAACCGGAACCAAAACTTTTTAAATTTGTAAGCACAATTCAAAAGACTATGCTGAAAAAAATGAAACTTACCGAAGACTGGGCATCTGTTGTAGTTGGAATCGCGTTGATCTTAGCCGTTGTTGCAACTTCATTTTTTCCCGAACTCCCGAAGTTCGGGCCAAAAACAGGATGGACAGGATGGACTGTGCTGAGCGCCGAAGTATTTACCACCGGCAACACCCTCCGCCTGGGGATGACATTTCTCTATTTTCTGTTTTTTGCACTTGCCGGCACCTGGATGATGGGCAAACGGGGCAAGGAACTGATAACGGCATTTCCCGTTGTCTTCATCCTCTCCATGGTTGCCCAGTTTATTGCCTCCAGCGGCTCCATGAAAAACCTGGGACTGGAAACCGTTCTTTTTTCACTGCTTATCGGTCTGTTTATCAGCAATGTATTAAGCACGCCCGCCTGGCTGAAAGCCGGAATCCAGAGTGAGTTCTACATCAAAATCGGTCTGGTTATGCTCGGAACCACCATATTGTTTTCCGAAATTATGAAGGCCGGATTGTTTGGTGTACTTCAGGCGGTAATTGTAGTGGTTACAGTGTGGTACTTTGCTTTCTGGATAGCGCGTAAACTGAAAGTTGACGAAGAACTCGGCATTATGCTCGCCAGCGCGGTCAGCATCTGCGGGGTTTCAGCAGCCATAGCCACAGCCGGAGCCATCAAAGGCGACAGCAAGAAACTCAGTTATGTTATCTCACTGGTTCTGGTGGTTGCCATCCCCATGATGATATTTATGCCACTGATTGCCAGGTGGATAGGATTATCTGATGAAGTAACCGGCGCCTGGCTGGGCGGATCCATCGACACCACCGGGGCCGTTGTGGCCGGGGGTACTATTGCCGGAGATACCGCACTGAAATTCAGCACAATTATTAAGTTTTCACAAAATGTGCTGCTTGGAATCGCTGCCTTCCTGATTTCAATCTTCTGGACTTACCGGCAGGCAGAAAAAAACGGTACTGATGAAAAACCGACCCTGGGTGTTATCTGGGAGCGCTTCCCGAAATTTGTACTGGGCTTCATTGCCGCTTCCCTGGTTTTTTCATTCCTGATTGATGGTGAAACAGCGGTAAATGCGGGTAAAACCATAAAGAGCTACCAGTCACTGTGGTTCAACCTGGCCTTTGTCTGCATCGGTCTCGAAACCCGCTTCAAAGACCTGGTAACCATGGATAGAGGACGACCGCTCTATGCCTTCCTTCTGGCACAGGGGTTCAATATCATCATAACCCTGATTGTGGCTTACATACTGTTCGGCATCTTCTGGTAATATAATCAGCAGGGCTTTTTTTCAGATATTTCTCAGCTGGTCCAGGCTATAAGACCATTCCGGAAAGCCAGATCCGCACGCTTAATCCTGAGCAATTGGTATTTATTTTCATCACATAACAATTTGCCTGAATATTAATTCTACCTTTGCGCGCAATTTTCTAAACAATTTTATGCCTAATTTTCAAGAACTTGGCTTAAACCCCCGCTTAATTGAGGCGGTTGAAGCCCTCGGGTTTAAAGACCCCATGCCGGTACAGGCCGAAGTTATCCCCTCCCTCATTCAGCAACCTTCCGATCTTGTAGGACTTGCCCAGACCGGAACAGGCAAAACAGCCGCCTTCGGATTGCCGGTACTGCATCACATCAGGCCTGAACTCCGGAAAACCCAGGCCCTGGTACTCTGTCCGACGCGTGAACTCTGCCTTCAGATATCGAAGGACCTGAGAAGTTATGCTCAGTTCATTCCCGGAATTAAAATTTCGGCCGTTTATGGCGGAGCGAGTATTGAGCTGCAAATCAAACAATTGAATGAAGGCCCGCAGATCATCGTTGCCACCCCCGGCCGCCTGAATGACATGATCCGGCGCAAAAAAGTAGATTTCAGCAGCGTGCAATGGCTTATTCTGGACGAAGCCGATGAGATGCTCGACATGGGCTTCCAGGAGGAAGTGGATACCATACTCGAACATACACCCGAAGAAAAGCATACCCTTCTCTTCTCAGCAACCATGCCTGAAGAAGTTGAACGCATCCTTGCAAAATACATGACCAATCCGGTTGTGAAAACAGTAGGAAAACGAAACACGGGAACAGCCAATGTCAAACATATCTATTACCTGGTCCAGGCCAAAGACCGCTATGCCGCGCTGAAAAGAATTGCGGACTTCAATCCCCGTATCTATGCCATTATTTTCTGCCGTACCCGGATCGAAACCCAGGAAATCGCAGATTCACTGATCCGCGACGGTTATAATGCCGATTCACTCCATGGGGATCTCTCGCAGGCCGCACGTGACAACGTTATGAACCGCTTCAGAAATCAGACCCTGCAGATGCTTGTCGCCACCGATGTGGCGGCCCGCGGACTCGATGTGAACGACCTCACCCATGTGATCAATTATAACCTGCCCGACGATACGGAAGTATATATCCACCGGAGCGGCAGAACCGGACGCGCAGACAAGACTGGCACCTGTATTTCCATCATTAACCTGAAAGAGAAATTCAAAATCCGGCAGATAGAAAAGAAAATCAACCGCGAATTCGGTAAAGCCAAGATTCCTACCGGAGTCCAGGTTTGTGAAAAGCAACTGTTCCACCACATTGACCGAATGGAAAACGTGGCCATTGACGCAGAAATCGAATCCTTCCTTCCGGTGATTTACCGCAAACTGGAATGGATGGACCGCGAGGAAATCATCAAAAGGTTCGTTTCGCTTGAATTTAACCGTTTCCTTGAATACTACCGTGATGCCCGGGATCTGAATGTTGAAGATGACAATAAATCCACAAGGGAACCCAGGGAAGGCCGTGACAGAAAGCCTGAACACAGGGGCGATGATGGTCAGTATACCCGCCTGTTCGTGAGCATTGGCAGGAAAGACAAGGTACTTCCTCCACAAATCATTGGCCTTATCAATGAAGTGACCCGCTCCAGAGAGATCAAAATCGGCCGTATCGACATCATGGACAATTATTCCTTTGTGGACGTTGACTCCAAATCGGTTGGACGCATCATGAAGGCATTTGAAAATGAAACCTCCAACCCGAGAGGGATCAGGGTGGAACGTGCTTCAGAAAGGGAATTCGCCCCAGCTGACCGGAAAAGCAGATCGCATCCGGGTAAAGAAAAATCATACCGGCCGGAAGGTAAACCTTTCCGTTCAGCAAACAAGTCATTCCGTTCAGAAGGAAAACCTTTCCGGAATAAGCCCGAACAGGATTCACCCTGGAAAAAACCCGAACGAAAGGGCGGGCCGGGTAAAAACAAGAAAAGCAAATAGCGCCGCAGTATTTCATTAACGCTGACTATTTGTCATAGCATTTAAAAGTATGAATATTGAAAAAGCCTGACCAGCTTCAATGCTTCCGGTCAGGCTTTTTCAATTTTGTTTCACAATCCGGGTTGTCCCCTGCTGCAGGAAGTTTCAGTCTTGCTGCGCGGCCAGAAAGCGCTCAGCCTCAATCGCAGCCATACAGCCGGTTCCCGCAGCGGTCACCGCCTGGCGAAAAACATGATCCTGAACATCTCCCGCGGCAAATACGCCAGGGATATTGGTCTGCGTGGTTCCCGGAATGGTCTTTATATAACCATTTTCATCAAGGGTAATCTGACCATTAAACAGTTCGGTATTCGGTTTATGCCCGATAGCCACAAAGAATCCCTGAACGTCAATCTGCCTGGTTTCTCCGGTTTTTACGTTTTCAAGCAAAGCTCCGGTAACTGTCTTGCCGTCGCCAAGAATTTCTTTGGTAACATGATTCCACAGAATTTCAATATTCGGGGTATTCATAACCCGGTTTTGCATGGCTTTGCTGGCGCGGAGTTCATCACGGCGGACAATCATATAAACTTTCCTTCCGAGTTTGGCCAGGTAAGAAGCCTCTTCACAGGCGGTATCACCGCCACCTACCACAGCCATATCCTGACCGCGGAAGAAAAATCCGTCACAGGTGGCACAGGCTGAAACACCGTGTCCGTTGTATCTGGCTTCCGACTCCAGACCCATCCAGCGCGCTGTCGCTCCGGTAGCAATAATGACAGTTTCGGCAAGGATGTTTTTTGTCTCATCGGCAACCAGCCGGAACGGACGCTTCGAAAAGTCGGCCGAAGTAATAATGCCCCAGCGCATGTCGGTTCCGAAACGTTCTGCCTGCCGTTGCATATCCATCATCATTTCAGGGCCCTGAACCCCATCCGGATAGCCCGGAAAATTATCCACCTCGGTTGTGGAAGTCAACTGCCCACCGGGTTGGAGCCCCTGGTATAAAACCGGCTTCAGGTCGGCCCTGGCTGCATAAATGGCGGCAGTGTATCCTGCAGGCCCTGAACCAATGATCAGGCATTCTACTTTTTCAATTTCTTCACTCATTGCAATTATGATATTTAAGGTTACATATATTCTGGCAGACAACCGGCCGTCAAAATTAAGGTTTTGCCGCCACTTGCCCAAAACTGTGCCAGAAATTTAGTCGATTGCTTATCAGACTATTAGCATATAGACATTTTGACATAAGTCAGGAATCTGCAAAATTTGTAATTTTCTTGCCGGGTTAATAAAAACTTTTGTACTTTTGCAGCGTTAAAATTCTCCCTGCCCTGGCAGGGTTTGTGTTCTTAACAAACCGGTACGGGGTGTGGCGCAGTTGGCTAGCGTACTTGCATGGGGTGCAAGTGGTCGTCAGTTCGAGTCTGACCACTCCGACAA